>NZ_JADPJF010000032.1:92494-101232 GCF_023073295.1 Bradyrhizobium sp. 23
GAAGATCGTGCCCACGGTCATGTTGATGTCGATATTGGAGGAGCCGTCGAGCGGATCGATCGCGACGCAGATCTTCGCCGCGCGGTCACCGATCTGCGGTTCACGCATCTCCTCCGACGCCAGTGCCGCGATCGGCAGCTTGCCGAGACAGCGGCGCAGGATCGCATCCGCCTGCACGTCGAGATCGCGCTGCACGTCACCGTCGCTGTTGCGGCCGGTGGTCAGGCCCGACGCATCCGCAAGGTCTCCCGTGGCGATAAGATCGGCGATCTCGATCGCGGCCGCCGCGATGGCATCGACCGCGGCCGCTACGGCCAGCGCATGCGGCGCCGTCTCGGAATACCGCTGAAGGTGGTCGTCCAGCCTGAGTTGCCCGGTCATCTGCGTCCATCCCTTTGCAGGCGCCGCATCCAGTTCCCTCCTCGCTGGAGGTCGGTGCGGTCAGTGCCAACAACGACGAGATTGACAGGGGCGGCTTAATAAGGAAAATTTCTATTCATAATGAGCGCCAAAGAATTATCTTATAATGTCCATTCGACGGCACAGCTCCGGCATCTCACGATCCGGCAGCTTCGCTCGCTTGCGGCGCTCTCGGCAAAAGGCAGCGTCACGGCAGCCTCGACCCAGCTCGGCCTGACGCAGCCGGCCGTGACCCAGCAATTGCGTCAGCTGCAGGATCTCGCCGGACTGCCGCTGCTTCAGCGGACCGGCGACGGCATGCTGCTGACGGAAGCCGGCAAGGAGGTGCTGGCGCTCGCCGAGCGCGTCGAGGCCGCAATCGCGGACTGCCAGGGTTCGCTCGACCTGCTTGCGGGGCGAACCGGCGGCACGGTGCATCTCGGCGCGGTCTCGACCGCGAAATATTTCGTGCCGCACGCGATCGCGGCATTCTCGAAGCGGTATCCGAAGATCGAGATCAAGCTCACGGTCGGCAATCGCGAGGAGATCCGCGGGGCCATGCACGGCTACGACCTCGACTTCGCGGTGATGGGTCGGCCACCGGCCGATGTCAGCGTCGACGTCCGGCAGCTCGGGCGCAATCCGCACATCATCGTCGCGCGCAAGGGGCACTGGCTGGAGAAGGATTCCGGCCTCAACCTCACCGACCTCGTGCACGAGACCTTCCTCACCCGCGAGCCCGGCTCGGGGACGCGGACACTGATGGAAGGCATGTTCCAGAGGTCGGATCTTGAGCCGATCATCGGCATGGAGATGAGCAGCAACGAGACCATCAAGCAGGCGGTCATCGCCGGGCTCGGCATCGCCTTCATCTCGGCCCACACCGTGGCGCACGAGCTCACCGAGGGCCGGCTGATCGTGCTCGACGTCGCGGGCCTGCCGATCGTGCGGCAATGGTACGTGATCCGCCGCAGCGACAAGGTGCTGTTGCCGCCGGCGCAGGCGATGTTCGATTTCTTGGGATCGGAGGGGTCGAACTATCTTCCCGACGTGCCCGAATTCGGCGCGCGATAGCCCGTCGAAATTCAGCCCATCAGCTTCATCGCGACCGTAGCCGCGAGAATGACGATGATCTGGAGCAGGCGCTCGGTCGTGAAGATGCGGTTGAAGGTGGTCATCGCTTGCCCCGGCCGAATTGGGATGTCTCGGTCGGGACGTTGCTAGCACAGACGGGCGACGAGATAACTCCGTAATCGCCCCGTGTTTTCCGTGCACGACCCGACGACCGGCCCTTCGGCGGGCCTGCGCAAGGCCGCGCCGATGGTTAACGATCAGGCCGCGCGTGTAGGGGCGTAGTCCATCCGCGCGGCGAAATAGGCTTCCAGCTCCAGCAGCGCCCGCGCTTCCCAATCCTTCGCCTGCTCGAGCAGCGACCAGCTCTGGTCCGGGCGGAATGCAGCGGTCTGGCGATAGAGCGATGCGATACCGCGGTAGCGGCGCACGTTCTCCAAGATGGCGTGACCGGTGATTTGGCCGTTCATGTCCGAAAACTCCCTCGTCATTCCCGAGGGAGAAATTGCGGCCAAATCTTTTTCGAAAAGTTAGCGCCGCACAGCAAGCGTGCGAATGGTTTCCGGACTGTTGCCCGCGCGCAACGTGCGCGGCCGCACAAGGCCGATCTATTGCGAATTCGTCGCCGCGCTCTCGCCCCGCGGCTTCAACCCACCGCGGCTGATGATCTCGCGGCAGAGATCGGCAAGGCCGATCACCAGCACGGCGAGCAGGCAGAACAGCTTGATGGAATCGGCATGCGCGCTGGTCAGCGAATTGAACTCGAAGAAGGGCGGCATGAATGCCCACCATACCAGCGGAATGGTGAGTAGTGCGGCGAACGCCGCCGCCGGTGCGCCCGCAATAATGCCGAGCACGAACAGGCTGGGCAGGAACGCCGCGAAATAGAGTTTTGCGCCGAGCGCGACACAGCCGCCCTGGAGCGCAGCCGACATTGCGACAACGATGAATCCAAGCAGAAACGCCTGCCACGACCATGGTCGTACCCGCGGTACGCCAACCAGCCCCGCACGCCTCATCAGCCTCCCCCTGCCGCCCGTTAACCAGGCTCGCTTGCGACCAAAGTACTACAGCGGCAGGGAAACTGCGAGGTGGAAATTGCCGACCCGGCGGCCTTGGTAAACGGGCCGGATCGCTAATTGGAGCAACCAGCCCCTACTCGGTGGCCGCATAGACCAGGCCTGCGACGGGCAGCGCGAGGCCAAAGGCCGATGCGAGCGTCCAGCCGCCTTGTGCAAACGCCCACGCGCCGACCGCCGAGCCCGCCGCGCCCGCGGTGAAGAAGGTCGCCATGTAGAGACCGTTCAGGCGGCTGCGGTGCTCATGCCCCAGCGCGAAGATCGCGCGGAAGCCGAGCACGACGTTGCCCTGCACGCCGATGTCGATCGCGATCGCAGCCACGACCAGGCAGGCGAGGTTCAGCACCGATCCGGGCGCGCCGACATGCGTAATCAGGAATCCTACGGCCGCGAGTAGCAGCGCGACCAGTGTGGCCATGCGGCTATGACCGCGATCGGCAAGCCGTCCCGCGATCGGGGCTGCGAACACGCCGGCGACACCGGCAAGCGCGAACAGCGCGATGCCGCGCTGGGTGAAGCCGAATTCGCTCGCGAGCAGCAGCGGCGTCACGGTCCAGAACAGGCTGAATGCGCCGAACAGGCTGGCCTGGTACAGCGCGCGGCGGCGCAGCAGCGGCGTGGTCCGCACCAGATGGAGCATCGACAGCAGCAACTCGCCGTAATGCATCCGCGCGACCGGCCTGCGCTTCGGCAGCGTCATCCAGAGTACCGCTGCGAGCACGATCATCAACGCGGCCGAGCAGAAGAACACTGCATGCCACGACAGCATCGCCGTGACGAAACTCGACACCGGCCGCGCCAGCATGATGCCGAGCATCAGGCCGGTCGAGACATTGCCGACGAAGCGGCCGCGAATGGCTGCCGGCGCAAGATGCGCGGCATAGGGAATGATGATCTGCACCGCGACCGAGCCGAGTCCGATGAACAACGCGGCGATCAGGAAGGGCAGCGCGTGGGACGCGAAGCCCGCGGCGAGCAGGGCTGCCGCGCCGAGCGTGATGACGGAGCAAATCAGGGTACGGTTCTCGACGAGGTCGCCGAGCGGGACGATGAAGAGAAGCCCCACGCCGTAGCCGATCTGCGTCATGGTGACGATCAGTCCCGCCGCTTCATGCGACAGGCCGAGCGCGGCGCTGATCGGGGCGATCAGCGGCTGGGCGTAATAGATGTTGGCGGCGACCATGCCACAGGCCGCGGCAAGCACGAAGGTCAGTCGCTGCGACACCGCATCCGGATCCGGCGCGGTCTCGATCGTGGCATTCATCGTCATTCACAGGCTCTCCAGATATCGGAAACGGTCGTTTCCTAATATGACAAAAAATTCAGGCGAGCAGCTTCATCGCGACGGCGACCAGGCGCTTGCCGTCGAGCGAAAGGCCCGCCTTGCCGACCACGCGCAGGCCTTGCGTGATGCAGATCATCAGGCGCGCGGTGTCGGCGGCGGCGACATGGCGGGGAATCGAGCCGTCGGCCTGCCCCTCGCGAATGAGGCCGGCGATGAAGCCTTCGTTGGTCTCGAGCCGCGCGCTGACGAGGGCGGCGACCACCGGATCGACCGCGGACAATTCGACCGCGCTGCCGACCACGAGGCAGCCGCGCCGCCCCTCGCTGCCCTGGGAATGCTCTACATACGACAGCAGCATGTTGCGCAGCCGCTCGCGGCCATTGGCGCCTTTTGCCGCCGCGCTGCGCGTCTGCTCCTGGCGCAGCGCGGCGTAGCGCTCGAAGGCGGCGAGAAACACCGCATGCTTGTCGCGAAACGCCTTGTAGACGCTGCCCGTCGCCAGCCGCATCGCCGCGGTGAGATCGCCGATCGACGTGGCATGATAACCGCGCTCGGAAAACACGCGGACGGCCCTGTCGAGCGCGGTGTCCATGTCGAACTCCCGCGGACGGCCGGGCGAACGGGCGACGGAGCTGGATTTGCGGGCCGCTTTTTGCATTGCGGGATAATAGGGAATGTTTGTTTCCAAACAAAGACACTTGGTTGTGATTGGGGCGGTAGGGCCACTAACTCCGGCGTCGTCCCTGGCCAAGGCCAGGACCCATTATCCCAGGGAAGGGGTTGGGCGGACATTCGTTCGGTGGGATTGATACCGCCTTAAATCGATAGACCTCGCGGTATGGTCCTGGCCTTAGCCACGACGACATTTGAGGTTGTTACGCCTGACTGCCGGGCATCGCCACGGCGCAGGCCACATCGCGGTCCTGCGCACATTTCAACTTGCAGACATGCCTTCTCATCCTCGCGGCTGATTTCGCCCGAGCTTTGCTTGATCGCTCCACCCTCTTGTCCAAGAGGGCGCAGGGAAGGCCGGGTGCCGGCTGGCACCCGCGGTCCGCTGCGCGAAAAGCACACGCAGGAAAACCGCACAGCAGCATACAGGTGTAGCCAATCACTCGGCCTTCCCTGCGCGATGGTTGGACGGCTTATGCCGTGCTCTCCCGGGAGCCGAGTTCGTTCTGGCCTCCCTCACCCCAACGAAAGTCACCGGCACCCGCGCCGGTTGACGCAGATGCCGCATTCGCCAGGGCTTGACCGTAGCAACGACGGCCAGGACCACACGGTTTTGCCGTACGCACGGCCCGCCATTTCGCCGCAGTTTTCCCAGCCCTGTCGACGGAGCCGGAAACTTACAGACGAGACGAAGCCTAGCAGCGCCGCTCGTCGGCACGCAGCCTTGGGCTCACGGAGAGCAATCCGCCCTGCCCTTGGCCTCTCGCACCCGAACGCTGCCGCGTCCACCGCAAGCCCGGCTCGCGAACATGACGACCGCAAGATCGCCCCTCAAGGATGAGCCGGGATGGGCGACACATACGCCAATTCCGAATTTCGGTAAAGCGGAATCTTTTTGCGGCGGCGGATTGACAGAGGGGCGAAACAGGCGCGGTCCCGTAGCCCGGATGAGCGAAGCGACATCCGGGTCTTGCCACAAGCGACAGCGGTCCCGGGTGTCGCTGCGCTCACCCCGGCTACGAGAGCTCACCGCTTCGTTCGCACCGGCGTTCCGTCCGCCATGAGTGTCACTCCCTTCCGTTCGACAATCATCCCGTAGGCGTGCGGCTGACGGTGAACGTCGAAATTGAAAGTGGTGCGCTTGTAGGAGTTGCAGAGATCGAGATCGCAACGGGCGAGCGCGATCTCGTCGCCCTTGGTCGTGCATCGCGCGATGATCTCGCCGGAGGGCGCGATGACGCAGCTACCGCCGATGTGGTCGACGCCCTCCTCGGCACCGGCCTTGGCGACGCCCACCACGAAGGTGCCGTTCTGGTAGGCGCCAGCCTGCATCACCAGATGATTGTGAAACAGCGAGAGATCGTCATGCTCGGGCGCCGGCGGATTGTACACCGGCGTGTTGTAGCCGATCATCACCATCTCGACGCCCTGCAGGCCCATCACCCGGTAGGTCTCGCTCCAGCGGCGGTCATTGCAGATCGCCATCCCCATCACGCCGCCAAAGGCCTCGGTCACGCCAAAGCCATCGCCTGGATCGAAATAGCGCTTTTCCAGATGTTGGAATTCGCGCCACGGCTCATGCTCGGCATGCCCGGGCAGATGAACCTTGCGATATCTCGCGACGATGGCGCCGCTCTTCTCGACCAGGATCGAGGTATTGTAGCGCCTGACAATTCCGGCCTCGACCGTCAGCTCGGCATAGCCAAGATAAAATCCGATGCCGATCTCGCGCGCGAGATCGAACAGGCCTCTTGTCTCCGGCCCCGGCATCTCGCGCTCAAAGAAGCTGTCGATCTCAGCCTGATCCTCGAAATACCAGCGCGGAAAGAGCGCGGTCAGCGCGAGCTCGGGATAGACGATCAGGTCGCAGCCGTTGGCCTTCGCCTGGCGCATCAAGGCCATCAGGCGCGCTACGACCGCGGTTCTCGTCTCGGTCCGCGCGACAGGGCCAAGCTGGCCGGCTGCAATCGTCACAAATCTCGCCACGAATCTTTCCCTCGTCCGCTTCCCGGGTCAGGTCGCGGCAGAGACTATCGCGCGATGCGCCGCGCGCACAGCCTCGCTGTCCGGCACGGTGCCCAACCGAGAGGCAGCCCGACCGTCACGTGGAAAGTACCGAGAACAGATAATCTCGCAAACCCCCGCTCGTGCTGCTCAGGCGATCGAGCACAGGCAGCTACACGCCTACCGGGGGGAAGATGCATCTCACGGAGCGCGACTTACCAACCCGCCGATGCAGGTTCGTTGAAGAACATCGTCTGATCGCGCGCCGCCATGCGCGAGGGCTGGCGTCGACGGTGCCTCTCCGCACTGCGCTTGTTCGAAACGGTCCGAGCTGCTTGCTTCGGCGTCGCATCAGGCTGCGCCACCATTGCAAAAGCTTGGCGGGGCCTCTCCTGCGTGGGAAGCGCGTCGGCGACGGCAGGTGCGGGAGTCGGCGGAACCGACTCGGCTTTGGACAGCGATATTTGCCGTACGCTGGTGTCGAGGACGATCTTCTCAGGCCAGGTTTGCGCGGAATGAACGCGCACAATCGACCGATCTGGCTCGGCCGGCGCGGCGGCGCTCACGGGGGCGGTCATGTATCGGTCTGCGAGGAAAAGGAGGACGAGCAGAGCGCCGCCGGTGAAGACGAAATAGCGGATGAGCGGCATGGGTCCCTCGATCGCCTCGTTGTCGAGGCCCCTGCAGCAACGGGAAAGAGTGGTAATCGTTCCGGTGCGCCGTCGAGCATTCGCGGGAAACGCTCAGCCGCCCACTGGCATTCCGCTTGCTGCACGGGAGTCAAATCCCTCAGACCCGCAGTGGGTCTGTCTCACCGTGAGGCGATCATGCACCCGACGTCCCGTTTCGAAGCGACCATGCCGACCCAGCTCCACGCCTTGATCTCCGATCTGCGCTGGCGCATGCGAATGATCGACGCCGACATTCTGGAGGAAGAGCGGAAGGCTGGAATCTCCGATCCCCAAAACCTCGCCTATCCCCTGCTCGCGCAGAACCTGCGGGCCCGGCGCGACAATATCCGGGTGAGCATCGCCACCCTCGAAAGCCGGCTTGAAAAGCGATCGACCGAATGGCCGCGCGCTGCCTGATGCGCGCGATGGCGATAGCTCCGGTCGCATCCGGTCAACGGGAAGGAACTCCCGTTGCCGATCTGCAACGGTTCCCGTCCGTCCGAAGCCGGACAAAAGAAACTCCCATTGCGGCCACGAACCCCTCTCACAACGGCGTGAGACGAGCAGGGGAACTACGATGCGTGCGCAACGAGTCTGGGTGGTGAATGGGGCCGCCAGTGTCGAGCAGTTGCAGACCAGATTGGACGATCTGAACAAGCGGCTCGGTCAACTCGAGACGCAGCACCCCGAGAGCTGGAAGGTCGAAGAGCTCAGATCGACTGCGCTCAGCCTGTCGCGCGAGATCGACGACATCCGCTGCGCCGAGGCGACGGCGGCGCTGAGCGAGCTGCTGCGGAAATAGCCGGCGTTCGCCCGTCGCGCAAGGAACCAACGCCGCCTCCCCACCATTGCCATGCCGAGCATGGAGCAAAATCATGACCAGGCACCTGACGCGGGCCGATCTCGCGCGCGGCGTGGCCGGCGCGGTATCCACGCTGGTCCTGTGCGCGACGATGGCATTCACCATCGCGCGCCACTTCGCTTTGTAAGGCATTTGGCACTGTGAGGTATTTTCGATGACGTCCGACCCCGAGGAATCGGTCAGGCTGCAAGGCTACGGCGAGATGACCCTGCGTACGGCCGTCACGACGATGATGTTGCTTGCGCCGCGCGAGCGCGCGGATGCCGCCATCTTCCGCGTCCGCGACGGCGTCCGGCTTGCCTCAAGCGAGATTGCCGAACTCGCCTCCGAATGGGGCATCACGCCAACGCCGGAGATCAGGTCTCCGAAACTTGTCCCGGAGCAGCATTGGATCCACGTCGTTCGCGGCATGGTGCGTGAGGCGCCGCTGCCGGCGCTGATGATTGCGTTTATGGTCGGCGTGCTGGTGGCGCGGCGGTAGTCCTCTGACCTAGCTTGCAACGCCGAGTTATCGAAACAGGCAATGCTGAGCCATGCCACCGCGACAGACCGCCCTGTCCGGCCAAATCGGCCGTGGACCCGCCCTGAAAATCGTTGCAAGAAGACGCTCCCGGGCGCCGGCGGCTGGTCCGCCAAGCTTGGGAACGAGCCTCTAGAAAAACGTCGACTTTTGGAAGAATGGTCGGAGTGGCAGG
>NZ_JADPJF010000032.1:101314-108944 GCF_023073295.1 Bradyrhizobium sp. 23
CGACCCCTGCGTCCCGAACGCAGTGCTCTACCGGGCTGAGCCACACTCCGACAAGAGGCCGGCTTATAGCGTCGGGTTTGGCGCACCGCAAGCGGCCGAGCTGAGGAATCTTATCCCTGTGAAAACGGGTCTTGAAACGCTGATTTTACCGGCCGGCGAGGCCGGCGCGGAAGCTGCCGCCCGGACATTGGCAGCCGGCGGGCTGGTCGCGTTCCCGACCGAGACGGTCTACGGGCTCGGGGCGGACGCCGGAAATGCCAGTGCCATCGCCCATCTTTACGCCGCCAAGGGGCGGCCGGCCTTCAATCCGCTGATCGCGCATGTCGCCGACCTCGCGGCCGCGCGCAGGATCGGACGATTCGACGCCTGCGCCTTGCGCCTTGCGGAGGCGTTCTGGCCGGGGCCGCTGACGCTGGTGGTGCCGAAGACGGAAAACTGCCCGGTGGCCGAGCTTGCCACCGCGGGCCTCGACACGGTCGCGATCCGCATTCCGGCCCATCCGGTGGCGCAGGCGATCCTGCGCGCCTTTGGCGGGGCGGTGGTGGCGCCGTCCGCCAACATCTCCGGCCACGTCTCGCCGACGCTGGCGGCCCATGTCGAGAGCGACCTTGCGGGGCGGATCGACCTGATCGTCGACGGCGGGCCTGTTACGGTCGGCGTCGAATCGACGATCGTCGGCTGTTTTGCGGCGCCGATGCTGCTGCGGCCCGGCGGGCTGTCTCGCGAGCGGATCGAGGCCGTGCTTGGTGCAGCGCTGGCGCGACTGCCCGCGGAGACCGACAGCGAAGACAGCCAGCCGCTGGCGCCGGGCATGCTGGCCTCGCATTACGCGCCACACGCCCATGTGCGGCTCAATGCGCTGGACGTCGCGCCGGGCGAAGCGCTGCTGGCGTTCGGCCCGGCGCGCCTGCCTGGTCTGGAGGCCGCCGTCGCCGTCATGAATTTGTCGCCCACCGGCGATCTCGATGAAGCCGCCGCCAATCTGTTCGGCTATCTTCGCGCCCTCGATGCTGGGGGGCCGCGGGCGATCGCCGTGATGGCGATCCCCGAAGAGGATCTGGGCGAAGCGATCAACGACCGGCTGCGCCGGGCGGCTGTGGCGCGATAAGAGCGAAGCAAGAGACAAGACAATGAACATTAATCATCCCGCCACCCCTCCGCTTGCGCCCGAGCTGATCGAACAATTCCGCAAGATCGTCGGCGAGAGGCACGCCATCACCGATGTAGCCGACATCGAGGCCTACGTCACCGAAGAGCGCAATCTATTCCACGGCCGCTCGCCGCTGGTGCTGCGCCCGGGCTCGACCGCGCAAGTCGCCGCAATCTGCAAGCTCGCCTCCGAGCACAAGATCGCGCTGGTGCCACAGGGCGGCAACACCGGGCTCGTCGGCGGCCAGACCCCGCACAATGGCGAGGTGGTGGTGTCGCTGCGCCGGCTCGACAAGATCCGCGAGATCGACACCGCCTCCAACACTATGACCTGCGAGGCCGGCGTCGTGCTGCAGATCGCGCAGCAGAAGGCCGCGGACGTGGACCGGCTGTTTCCGCTGTCGCTGGGGGCGGAGGGCAGCTGCACCATCGGCGGCAATCTCTCGACCAATGCCGGCGGCACGGCCGCGCTGGCCTATGGCGTCGCGCGCGAGATGGCGCTGGGGCTCGAGGTGGTGCTGGCGGACGGTCGCGTGCTCAACGTGCTGTCGAAGCTGAAGAAGGACAACACCGGCTACAATCTGCACAACCTGTTCATCGGCGCCGAAGGCACGCTCGGCATCATCACGGCGGCGACGCTGAAGCTGTTTCCGAAGCCGCGGTCGATCGAGACCGCCTTCGTCGGGCTGAAGTCGCCGGACGCCGCGCTGAAGCTGCTGGCGATCGCGCAAAGCGAGGCCGCCAATGCGCTGACGAGCTTCGAGCTGCTCTCGGAGATGGCGGTCGATTTCTCGATCCGCCACGGCATCGACGTGCGCGATCCGCTCGCGCAAAAGCATGCCTGGTACGTGCTGATGGAATTGTCGTCGCCCGGCGATGACGCCCGGACGCCGCTGGAAACGATCCTCGGCCGCGCCATGGAGGACGAGATCGTCGACGACGCGGTGATCGCGGCCAATCTCACCCAGCGCGCTGGCTTCTGGAAGCTGCGCGACGAAATGTCGTCAGCACAAAAGCCGGAGGGCGGCTCGATCAAGCACGACATCTCCGTGCCGGTGGCCACCGTGCCGGCCTTCATCGCCGAGGCCAATGAAGCCGTGGTGAAGCTGATTCCCGGCGCGCGGCCGGTGCCGTTCGGCCATCTCGGCGACGGCAATCTGCACTACAATGTCAGCCAGCCCATCGGCGCCAACACCGCGGACTATCTGGCGCGCTGGCACGAGATGAACGCGGTCGTGTTCGCCATCGTGCTGCGTATGGGCGGCTCGATCTCGGCGGAGCACGGCATCGGCGTGCTCAAGCGCGACGAGTTGCCCGACGTGAAGGACAAGACCGCAATTGAGTTGATGCGACAGCTCAAGGCGATGCTCGATCCGCTTGGAATCATGAACCCGGGAAAAGTGCTGTGAGTGCGCTCAAGATCGACGCGATCACCGAGGCCGAAGTCGAGCCCGTGGTCGCGCTGTGGCAGCGCTGCGGGCTGACGCGGCCGTGGAACGATCCGCATGCCGACATCGCGCTGGCGCGACGGCGCGACAATTCCACCATCCTGCTCGGCCGCGACAACGGCGCCATCGTCGCCACCGTCATGGTCGGCCATGACGGCCATCGCGGCTGGGTCTATTACGTCGCCGTCGATCCGGATAGCCGGAAGCGTGGCTACGGCCGCGTCATCATGGCCGCGGCCGAAGACTGGCTGCGCGCGGCTGGAATTTTGAAGCTCCAGCTGCTGGTCCGGCGCGGCAATGAGCAGGCCAATGCGTTCTACCAGTCGCTGGGTTTCGAGGAATCGACCTCGGTGATGTTCCAGAAGTGGATCGACGGCCGCACCACAACGCCAAGCAACTGAGATCGAAGCATGACCATATCCGACCGCGTTCGCATCAAGGACGTCCGCGTGCTCTCGGACGGCTGGACCCCCCTCAAGACCACCACGTTCGAGTACCGGCGCGCCAATGGCGAATGGCAGACGCAGCACCGCGAGACCTATGAGCGCGACAACGCCGCCGCCGTGCTGCCCTACAACCGAGCGCGGCGCACGGTGATCCTGGTGAAGCAATTCCGCTTGCCGGCCTTCATCCGCGGTTACGACGATCTCCTGATCGAAGCCGCCGCCGGGGTGCTCGACGACGCCTCGCCCGAGGTGCGCATCCGCGCCGAGGCCGAGGAGGAAACCGGCTATCGCCTGCACCGCGTCCACAAGGTGTTCGAAGCGTTTATGAGCCCCGGCGCCATCACCGAGAAGCTGCATTTCTTCGTCGCCGAGTACGAGCCGGAGATGCGAGTCAGCGACGGCGGCGGCCTCGAACACGAAGGCGAGGACATCGAGGTGCTGGAGCTCGGCATTGACGAGGCGCTGGCGATGATCGCGGACGGGCGTATCATCGACGCCAAGGCGATCATGCTGCTGCAGCATGTGGCGCTGCATGTGTTTCGGTAGGTTGTCTTCCTTCCTTCTCCCCTTGCAGGAGAAGGTGGCGCGAAGCGGCGGATGAGGGGTTTCTGTCCGCGCGCGCATCTCATGCAGTTGAGCACGCGGAGAGAGACCCCTCACCCGTCTCGCCGCTTCGCGGCGAGCCACCCTCGCCCGCAAGGGGAGAGGGGAAAAAGCGGACCTGGCTCTATCAGTGCAATTCTGACCTGCATTGCCTCGCCCCCCGTTGAGCTCACCCCCGACTATCTCTAGTCTGTCGCCAACAAGAACCAGGAGACGCGCCCCATGTCCGCTTCGCGCGACGACGAATTCGGCTTTGCGCCCGACTATGACGCCCCCGTTCCCTATATGCAGCGCACGCGGGACTATTACGCCGCGATTGGCTACACCACGGCGTATCGCTGGGCTCACTACACCGAGGCGCCGTTCCAGCCGCTAAAGAAGCCGTTGTCGCAATCAAGCGTCACCATCATCACGACCGCCGCGCCATACGACCCCGCCAAGGGCGACCAGGGACCGGGCGCGGCGTATAATGGCGGCGCGAAATTCTACCAGGTCTATGAGGGCGACACGGCGAAGCCCCACGACCTTCGCATCTCGCATATCGGCTACGACCGCAAGCACACCACGGCCACCGACAACGGCACCTGGTTTCCGCTGCCGCAACTCTTGAAGGCGAGCGCGGCGGAGCGCATCGGCGAGGTGGCGCCGCGCTTCTTCGGCGCGCCGACCAACCGCAGTCATCGCGTCACCCTCGACACCGACGCGCCGGAAATTCTGGCGCGCTGCCTTGCCGACAAGGTCGATGTCGCCGTGCTGGTGCCGAACTGTCCGGTCTGCCACCAGACCACAGCGCTGGTGGCCCGGCATCTCGAGGCGAACGGCATTCCGACCGTGATCATGGGCTGCGCCAAGGACATCATCGAGCACGCCGCCGTGCCGCGCTTCCTGTTCTCGGATTTCCCGCTCGGCAATTCCGCCGGCAAGCCGCACGACATCGCCTCGCAGGCGCAGACGCTCGAGCTGGCGCTCAGACTGCTGGAGACCGCGAGCGGCCCGCAGACCACGATGCAGTCGCCGCTGCGCTGGAGCGAGGACGCTTCCTGGAAGCTCGACTACAACAACGTCGCGCAGCTCTCAGCCGAAGAGCTGGCGCGCCGCCGTGCCGAATTTGACAAGCAGAAGGAGATCGCGCGCGGCAATCGCGCGGCCTGACGTCCTCCGACAACCAAAACAAACAGGGAGAGCGACGTGACGCGACCGTTCGAGGGCGTGAAGATCCTGGACTTCACGCAAGTGCTGGCCGGCCCCTATGCGAGCTACCAGCTCGCGCTGCTGGGCGCCGACGTCATCAAGGTCGAGCGGCGCGAGGGCGAGGACATGCGCCGCACGCCGCTGTCACGCGAATGGGCGGAGCGCGGGCTCGCGCCCGCGTTCCAGGCCATCAACGGCAACAAGCGCAGCCTGACGCTCGACCTGCAAAAGCCCGATGCGATCGCGATCGTGAAGAAGCTCGCCGCGCAAGTCGACGTCGTCATGGAGAATTTCCGCCCCGGCGTGATGGACAAGCTCGGCATCGGCTACGAGGCGCTGTCCGCGATCAATCCGAAGCTGATCTACTGCGCGGTGTCCGGCTTCGGCCAGACCGGTCCGGACCGGCTGCGCCCCGGCTATGACGGCAAGATGCAGGCGCTGTCCGGCATCATGGCGATCACGGGTCATCCCGAGACTGGGCCGACCCGCGCCGGCTTTGCGGTGTGCGACGTGCTGTCGGGCGCCACCGCTGCGTTCGGCGTGTCGAGCGCGCTTTACCAGCGCGACCGCACCGGCAAGGGCCAGCTCATCGACGTCTCCATGCTGGAGGCGACGATGGCGTTCCTGTCGGGGCAGATCGCGGACTGGTCGGTCGCGGGCCATCGCCAGCAGCTGTCGGGGAATCAGGCCGTCAGCCGCAGGACCACGGCGAATTTGTTTAGATGCGGCGACGGTCACATCCTGCTCGCCGTCAACAACGAGAAGCAATATCGCGCACTGATGTCTGCGCTCGGCCGCGAGGACACGCTCAGCGATCCGCGCTTTGCCGACTGGTTTGCGCGCAACGAGAACGAGCCGGCGCTGCGCGCCATCATCGAAGAGGCGCTCGCGGCAAGGCCTGCGCGCGAATGGGAGACCATTCTGGAAGACGCCGGCGCGCCCTGCGCCAGCATCTGGAAGGTCGAGGAAGTCATCGACCATCCGCAGATCAAGGCGCGCGGCGCGATCCAGGAACTCGATACGCCCTACGGCCGGCTTCGTTTCGCCGGCAGCGGATTCAAGCTCGCGCATGGCGGCGGCAGGCTCGACCGGATGGCGCCGGAGCTCGGCGCGGATACGGATGCGGTGCTGGGCGAGCTGGGATTTGACGCAGCGGAGATCGCAGCACTACGGGCGCGGGAGATCGTGTAAGGGCGAAGCCGCTTAAAACAACGACCCCTGCCCGTCATCAGCCGGCCCGGCCGCCGCTTTCCGCACCACCTTCTTCTTCGGCGCCTCCGCCTCCATGTCCTCCGCGCTGATCGGCAGGAGCAACTGGTCGTCGTCATTGGCGACGCGGTTGACGCGGGTGGAGACCGGGTGCCAGGCGAATTCGCCGATGCGCGGGGCGGTCATCAGCGGCAACACCGCATCGAGGTCATCGCTGCGGCTGTCGAGCCAGCGCTCGAAATCGCGCGGGCTGATGGTGACGGGCACGCGATCATGGAGCGTGGCGAGATCCTCGCTCGCCGCCGCCGTGACGATCGCGACCGTGTCGAGCTCCTCGCCGTTCGGCCCGACCCAGGTCTCGAACACCGCTGCAAAGCCGAGCGGCGCGCCGCCGGCGCGATGGATGAAGAACGGCTGCTTGCGCCCACCCTCCGCCTTCCATTCGTAATAGCCGTCGGCCGGAATCAGGCCGCGGCGCCGGCGAATCGCGTTCTTGAAAGCGGGCTTCTCCAGCACGGTCTCGGAACGGGCATTGATCAGGAGCGAAAATCCCTTGGGATCCTTGACCCAACCCGGCAGCAAACCCCAGCGCATCAGGCGAAAATGGCGCGCGCCGTTCTCGGCCAGCACGACCGGAATCGGTTGTGTCGGGGCCACATTGAACCGGGGCGGGAAGTTCGGCTGCTCAATGTAGCCGAACAGTTGCCGCAAAGCCGCGGGGGCCGAAGTTATGACGAAGCGTCCACACATCCTTGAGGGCCTATATAGGGTCCGTTCAGGTCCTTTTAACCCCGAACGTTAACACTGCGGCAGATGAGCTCAACGGTCTCCCAGCCGGCGCGAATGCATGGACAGACGGGGCCCGAGGCTGCAGCCTGGGCCGAGCGGCTGCGCGTGGCCAACATCAACCCGCGGACCGGGCTTGCCACCGACTATCTCAACCATTTCAATGAAGCCGTGATGCTGCTGGAAATGGTCCCCGACATGCCGGAATGCGCGGAAGATTTTCTGACCTGGTCGCCGCTGTCCTATGCCGAGCATTTCACCGCCTCGAACTTCAAGGCCCGGGATCTGGCGATCGAGGCCTATGAAAAGGCCGACCCGAACGTGCGCGCCCAGTTCGACCACCTCACCGACACCATGACCTCGATCCTGACGGCGGTCGGCTCGGCCATGCGCGAGGTCGAGAAGGACACGACCCGCGTTCGCCTCGCCGAGCAGGCCGCCCACTGGGTCAAGCCGCTGATCGCGGCCTGCGGCGGCATCATCAATGGCGGCGCGGAAGCCGACGTCGACAACATCATGGCGAACTGAGCCCGAGCAGGTGAAGTCATGGCTGCGATCGTTCAGCCCACCCGTCCCCAGATCGCGGTCAGTGCCGCGATTTTTCGTGACGGCAAGGTGCTTCTGACCCGTCGCGCACGCTCGCCGGCAAAGGGGTTCTATTCGCTGCCGGGCGGCCGGGTCGAGTTCGGCGAATCGCTGCACCAGGCGCTGGCGCGCGAGATCGACGAGGAGACCGGGCTAGATATCGAAATCATTGGCCTCGCGGGCTGGCGCGAAGTGCTGCCGGCCGCGGCCGGC
>NZ_JADPJF010000032.1:109023-117090 GCF_023073295.1 Bradyrhizobium sp. 23
GCCGGCCACTACCTGATCATGTCCTTTGCCGCCCGCTGGGTGGCCCGGGAGCCGGTTCTCAACGACGAGCTCGACGACTGCCGCTGGATCGCCCCAAAGGCCCTGGCGAGCCTTGGCGACCTCAAGCTGACCGGCGGGCTGGAAGAGGTCATCCAGTCCGCTCACCGGCTGATGGGCGCCTGACGGCCCCGCCTTGCGTCTATCGCCCCGAGGAGGCATACACCCGGCCGATGTCGACGCGATTTCTGGCCATTTTTGCCCTGATTCTCGCCTGCGCCTCGGTGCCCACGAGGGCTCAGGACGGGGCAGCGCCGTTTGACGGCGATTTGCAGCGACTGGCGGAGATCCTCGGCGGGCTGCACTATCTGCGCGGCATCTGCGGGTCCAACGAGGGCAACAAATGGCGCAGCGAGATGCAGGCGCTGATCGATGCCGAAACCCCCGCCGGCGAACGCCGCACCCGCATGATCGCCGGCTTCAACCGCGGCTATAACGGTTTTCAGCAGACCTACCGGAGCTGCACGCCGGCCGCGACGGTGGCGATCCGCCGCTATATCGAGGAAGGCGCCAAGATCTCGCGCGATCTCACGGCGCGTTACGCGAACTGAGACAGCGGCGGGAACCCTGTCATCGACTTTGTACACAGCCGTTAACCGTTCCTAAAGATGTGGCCTAGCGGGCGTTAACGTGCGTGCTACACCTCTCGCACAGCGCATCGCCGTGGATTGCGCCCCAGCCCCGACGAGTTTCATGAGCCATCCAGTGTCCTACGCTCCCGCACGCGCGCCGCTGCCCGATCACGAGCAGAAGCAGGCCGCACTGAGTTATCTCAACGAGGCCTGGGCCGAAGCGCGCCATGATGGCGTCGACGGCGACTGCCTGGCGCAGGCGAGCCTGTTTGCGGCCCTTGCCGAGCTCGTCGGCACCTATGGCGAGGACGCGGTGGCGAAGTTCGTCGAAGGCTTTCCCGGCCGCATCCGCAACGGCGAATTCTCGGTCGACATTTCCAGACAGTAAGTCTTTCTCCAGGCAGTAAGCCTTGCCGAAAATGACCCCGCCACGTAGGCGGGGCCAGCTTCCGCTACGGTCGGGAATACGCTCCGAGCCCGTTACGGCTCGATCTTGAGCGTCGCTTTCATGTTGGGATGAAAGCGACAGTAATAATCGATCGTGCCCGCCTTCTTCAGAACCAACGTCCCTGATTTTTTCGCCGGCAGGTTGACGTCGAAATCGCCGTTCCTGGCTGTCGCGGTGTGGACGAAGACGTCCTTGTTGATCCATTCAATGGTGTCGCCGACCTTGGCCGAAGCGTCTTTCGGCGACACTTCGAGATTCTCCATCGTGATCTCGATGGTCGCAGCGTGCGCCGGGACGGCCACCGCCACGAGCAGGACCGCTGTCGCGATCGCGGACAATCGTCCCAGCATCATCGCCTCCCTATTTCAGCTCCGCCGCGACGTGCTCGGCGTGCTGCTGATGGCCCTGGAAGATTTTCAGGCCGGTCTGCAGCAGGCTCTTCAGTTCGGCATTGCTGGCGGACGGAATGAGCTGGGTTTCCAGCGCGCCGTTGACCGTCTCGTGGTAGGCGACCTCGTTCGCGACATAGGCCTTGTCGAAGGCCGCACCGCTCAGCTTGTCCAGTTCGGCGAGCTTCTCGCTCGCCTGCTTTGACAGCGCTTTGCTGGTGTCGTTGTCTTCAGGCGTGACGTTCAGCTTCTTGACCAGCGCGAGCGCCTGCTTGTTGACGGCCTCGTGGTCGCGCAGCATGTCCTCGGCAAACGCCTTCACGTCCTTGTTCTTGGCTTTCTTCTGCGCCTGCTTGGCTGCGTTGATGTCGATCACGCCCGCGGTGTAGGCGATGTGGGCGATCTGCGGATCGGTCAGCTTGTCGGCTGCTCTGGCGCCTTGCAGCAGCGCGGGGCTCGACAACAAAATTGCAGCGGTGATCGCCGTGGTCCAACGAACGAACATGGTTTGACACTCCTGTGGTGCCGGACGTTTTGCCGGCGCGTTGCTTCACAGGCGTTGGATGGAATTCTCGCGCAAACGTTCCCGAAAAATTCAGCCGCCGATGCCAAGCCGCTTCAGCACTGACACGGTCAGCCGCTCGCAGCGCCACCCGGCGAACGGGAACGCATCCATCACCACCGGACCGATCTCCTTTTCGACGTTCTCGCGCAGCATGGTCCGCGCACGGTGCAGCCGCGTCTTCACGGTCTCGGGCTTGACGCCGAGCAGCTCGGCGGTCTCCTCGATGTTCATCCCTTCCATGACGCGGGCGACGAAGACCATGCGGAAGACATCCGGTAATTCATCGATGGCGCGCTCGACGACGCGCTGGATTTCACGTTGGGCCATGGTCCTTTCCGGATCGCCTGGGGGAGAAGCGGGAAATTTGATGATCTGCGCCTCGAGCGTCGCTTCGGGCACCGAGCCGAGCTCGACCTGCGGCCTGGCGCTTCGCGCCCGGCCAAGTGCCTCGTTGATGGCGATGCGCGACAGCCACGTCGACAGTCCGGATTCGCCGCGGAATCCGTCGAGATGGGTGAAAGCGCGGACATAGGTTTCCTGAACGACATCCTCGGCTTCGCTGTCGCTGCGCAGAATTCCGCGCGCCAGACGATAGAGCCTGCGGTTGTTGGCCTGCATGATCTCGCGCAGCGCGGCCTCGTCACGGCCCCGCGCCCGCTCGACCAGTTCGGCTTCCAATGTCCTGATTTCTGAAGTCTTGGCACCGGCGGACAGGCCGGCTGCGATCCGTGGCATGGCGGTCACCTGCTCGTTTGGCTTCGTTCCGGACATTGGATGCCGCCCCAAGGGAAAGGTTCCCAACTTTCTGTCCCTCCCCTGGGGAGGGGCCAAGGAATGTCCTAATCCGTCTCGATCGGCAGCGCCGGATCCTTCGCCCACTCCCCCATCGAGGCATCGTACAGCGTCAGCTTGTCGTAGCCGAGTTGCGTCAGCAGCAGCAGGTCGATCGTCGCCGAGATGCCGCCGCCGCAATACAGGATCACATTCTTGTCGCGGGTGACGCCTGCAGCGTCGAATTTGGCCTCGGCATCGGCGAGCGTCGTCAGCGTCTTGTCCGCATTGACGAGCGCTGCCGCTGATACGTTGACGCTGCCGGGAACGCGGCCGGGCCGCCCGTAGCGGCTCGGCTCGAGGCCGCGATGAAACTGGGGACCGAGCGCGTTGACGATAACGGTCGCGGGATCTCCGAGCCGTGCCTTGACCGCATTCTTGTCGACGAAGAAGCCTGCGCGCGGTGTGGCCTTAAAGGTCGTGGCCGGATTGCCCTTCGGGGCGCCTGTTAAGACCGGCCGTCCCTCGTCCTTCCATTTGTCGAGGCCACCGTCGAGCACCCGCGCCTCAACGCCGAGCGAGCGCAGCATCCACCAGAACCGCGTCGACCACATCATGGTGCCGATGCTGTAGAGCACGACGGATTTGGATGCATCGAGGCCGTGGCGGCCGAAGGCGGCCTCCAGCTGGGCCACATCAGGCATCATGAAGAATTGCTGCGCAGAGGCGTCGGAGAACTCGCCTTGCAGGTCGAGAAAATCGGCCCCCGGAATATGGCCGGCCTCGAACGTCTTATCGCCCGGCACGGCGCGATAGGGCACATCGCTGCCTGGCGGCACCGGCTCGTTGTAGGTCGTGCAGTCGTAGAGGCGCAGGTTGGGATCGCCGAGCTGGGCTGCAAGTTGCTCGGTGGTGATGAGGGGTGTCGGTTCGGTCATTCACTCCTCCCTCAGCGTCTCCAGAAACCGCACCGGCTCACCTTGCGCGGCCGTCACGAGCTCGCCCTGCCACATCACGCGGCGGCCGCGGATGAAGGTGCCTACGGGCCAGCCGGTGACGCGCAACCCGTCATAGGGGGTCCAGCCGGCCTTGGACGCGACCCATTTGTTGGTGATGGTCTCGCTGCGCTTGAGATCGACGACGGTGAAGTCGGCGTCATAGCCGGCGGCGATCCGCCCCTTGCAGGCCATGTTGTAGAGGCGCGCGGGGCCGGCGCTGGTGAGATCGACGAAACGCGCCAGCGACAGCCGACCCGCATTGACGTGGTCGAGCATGAGCGGCACCAGCGTCTGCACGCCGGTCATGCCGGAGGGCGAGGCCGGATAGGTCTTCTGTTTCTCTTCCAGCGTATGCGGGGCGTGGTCCGAGCCGAGCACGTCGATGATGCCCTGCTCGATGCCGCGCCAGATCCCGGCGCGGTGATCGGCGCCGCGCACCGGCGGGTTCATCTGGGCCAGCGTGCCGAGCCGCTCGTAGCATTCGGGCGCAACCAGCGTGAGATGATGCGGCGTCGCCTCGCAGGAGGCGACGTCCTTGTGGTCGCGCAAAAATTCGATCTCTTCCTTGGTCGAGATATGCAGCACGTGGATGCGCTTGCCGGTCTCGTGTGCGAGCTTCACCAGCCGCTGCGTCGCCATCAGCGCGGCGGTCTCGTCGCGCCACACCGGGTGCGAGCGCGTGTCGCCCTCGATACGCAGCGATTTGCGGTCGTTGAGGCGGTATTCGTCCTCGGCGTGGAACGCCGCGCGGCGCCGGATCACCTGGAAGATGCGGCGCAGGCTTTCGTCATCCTCCACCAAGAGCGCGCCGGTCGAGGAGCCGATGAACACCTTCACGCCGGCGCAGCCGGGCGCACGCTCCAGCACCGGCAGGTCCTGCACATTCTCGCGGGTGCCGCCGATGAAGAAGGCGAAGTCGCAATGCATGCGGTGATGGGCGCGCTTCACCTTGTCGGTGAAGGTGGCCTCCGTCACGGTCAACGGCGCGGTGTTTGGCATCTCGAACACGGCGGTGACGCCGCCCATTACGGCGCTGCGCGAGCCGGTCTCGAGGTCTTCCTTCTGCTCCAGCCCGGGCTCGCGGAAATGCACCTGCGTATCCATCACGCCGGGCAGGATGTGCAGGCCCTTGCAGTCGATCACTTCCGCGGCGGAAGCCTGCGACAGCGCGCCGATCTCGGCAATGCGACCGTTGACGACGCCGACATCGCGGGTCCCCTCGCCGTCCTGGTTGACGACAGTGCCGCCCTTGAGGATCACGTCGAAACGCTGGGTCATGGCTGAAGGCCTCTCTCGTCCCCAAGCGCAGGGCTTGAGGTCTTGTCGTTTTTGCCTTGCGGGCTTACGTTCCGGAGCAACATGTCGCAAGAGATTTTCGTATGAAATCAGCGTTTCTTCCGGACCGGGGCGTGATCAAGGTCGCGGGCGAGGATGCGCGCAACTTCCTCAATGGCCTCGTCACGACTGATGTCGACAAGCTGAAGCCGGGCCTGGGCCGATTCGGCGCGTTGCTGACGCCGCAGGGCAAGATCATCGTGGACTTCCTGATCACGGAAGCGCCTGCCGGCCATGGCGGCGGGTTCCTGATCGATTGCCCGAAGCCGCTTGCCGACGGCCTCGCCACCAAGCTGAAATTCTACAAGCTGCGCGCCAAGGTCACGGTGGAAAACCTGTCCGACGATCTCGGCGTGCTCGCGGCCTGGGACGGCAAGCCCGCGGCCCAGCCCGACCTCGCCTTCGCCGATCCGCGCAATGGGGACCTCGGCTACCGCATCCTCATCCCCGAAGATCTCAAACAGAAGCTGTCCGATCTGATCGGCGCCGAGCTCGTCGACGCCGCCGCATACGAGGCCCACCGCATCGCGCTCGGCGTGCCGCGCGGCGGGCTCGATTTCACGTACAGCGATGCGTTCCCGCACGAGACCAACATGGACCGCCTTTCCGGCGTCGATTTCGACAAGGGCTGCTATGTCGGCCAGGAGGTCGTCTCGCGCATGCAGCATCGCGGCACAGCGCGCACCCGCAGCGTGAAGGTGCTGCTCGAGGATTTCTCGCCTGAGCCCGGCGTCAGCGTCATGGCCGGCGACAAGCCGGTCGGCACGATGGGCTCGTCGGCGAAAGGAAAGGGTATCGCGCTGGTGCGCATCGACCGCGTCGCCGATGCGCTCGATGCGGGACAGGCGCTGACTGCCGGTGGGCTCGCTGTGAGGCTTGCGGAACCAGACGTCGTGCGCATTCCAACGAAGCAACCCATCGCATGAGCCGTGCCCCTCGCCTGCATCCCGACGGAAAGACGCGTTGCCCCTGGCCCGGCGAAGATCCGCTTTACGTCGCCTATCACGATACTGAATGGGGCGTGCCGGAATATGACGACCGCGCGCTCTATGAGAAGCTGATCCTCGACGGTTTCCAGGCCGGCTTGTCCTGGATCACGATCCTGCGCAAGCGCGACAATTTTCGCAAAGCCTTCGACGATTTCCAGCCGGAAAAGATCGCACGCTACAACGAGAAGAAGGTTCACGCGCTGATGAACGATGCCGGCATCGTGCGCAACAAGGCCAAGATCGACGGCGCGATATCAAGCGCGAAATCCTATCTCGCCATCATGGAGAAGGGCCTCGGCTTCTCGAAATTCCTGTGGGACTTCATGGACGGAAGGCCCAAGGTCAATCATTTCAAGACCACCGCGAGCGTGCCTGCCTCGACGCCGCTCTCCATGCAGATCTCCAAGGAGCTGGCCTCGCGCGGCTTCAAATTCGTCGGCCCGACCATCGTCTATGCCTTCATGGAGGCGACCGGCATGGTCAACGATCATCTCGTCGACTGCCATTGTCACGCGAGCTGCGGCAAGTCGCAGCGCAAGCCGCGCCTCAAGGCCAAATGAGCGCGAAGAAGACGGACCGCGGCGCCGACACCCGCGCCTGGCAACGCATGCTGTCGGGCCGGCGGCTCGATTTGCTCGATCCCTCCCCGCTCGATATCGAGATCGCCGACGTCGCGCATGGGCTGGCGCGTGTTGCCCGCTGGAACGGCCAGACCATCGGCGCACACATCTTCTCTGTCGCGCAGCATACGCTGCTGGTCGAAACCGTGATGCGGCACGAGAATCCCCGCGTGGATCAGCGCATGCGGCTTGCCGCGCTGCTGCATGACGCGCCCGAATATGTGATCGGCGACATGATCTCGCCGTTCAAGGCCGTGCTCGACGGTCATTACAAGGCGGTCGAGAAACGTCTGCTCGGCGCGATTCACATCCGCTTTGGCCTGCCGCCGGTACTGCCGGACGAGATCACGCTGGCGATCAAGGCCGCCGATCGCGGCGCGGCCTATCTGGAGGCAACGACGCTTGCCGGCTTCAGCGAGAGCGAGGCCAAGCGCCTGTTCGGCAAGGATCCCGGCCTGTCCGACAGCGTCCGGCGCGACTATCTCACCCCCTGGACGGCTGCCCGGGCCGAGAAGCAGTTTCTGGAGCGGTTTGGCGCCGTGTTTGCGTGATCGTTGCCGTGGGTTAGAGTCCTGCAGGGCGGGCAAAGGGGCCCTTGCCGCCCACTGTTTTGCGCAATGAGACGAAAGTGGTGGGTACGCTTCGCTTTGCCCACCCCGCCAACGCTCGCTATAATCTGCGGAAAAAGGTCCGCCATGATCCACGTCTGCTCCCTCGCCGCCCTTCCCGAAACCGTCCGCCTCACCAAGGCCAGCCACGTGCTGACCGTGATGGCCAATGTCGAACAGGTGGCGCGGCCGGTGTCGGTGCTGCCGGCCAACCATCTCAAGGTGTCGATGGACGACATCACCGAGGAGATGGACGGCTTCGTCGCGCCGTCGGAAACGCATATCGAGCAGGTGCTGAACTTCGTGCGCGGCTGGGACCGCGACGCGCCGCTGGTGGTGCATTGCTATGCCGGCATCAGCCGCTCCACCGCGAGCGCCTTTGCCGCCGTGTGCGCACTCAATCCGAATCGCGACGAGACCGAGATCGCGAAGAAGATCCGGGCGGCGTCCCCGATCGCCTCACCGAACCGCCGCATCGTCGGCCTTGCCGACCGTGCGCTGGGGCGCAACGGCCGCATGCTGCGCGCACTCGACGAGATGGGCCCGGGCGCGATGATGGTCGAGGGCCGCCCCTTCGTGATCGAGCTCGAATGACAGTTGCGCACCACAGCACAGGTGTGCCCCCTCTCCCGCTTGCGAGCAGAGCAATCGCATGCGAGCCTTTACGCAGACGCCTCCACATCGTCATGGCCGGGCTTGTCCCGGCCATCCACGA
>NZ_JADPJF010000032.1:117236-130095 GCF_023073295.1 Bradyrhizobium sp. 23
GGCGATCGCCATCGCATGAGCGAAAAGCTGCTGACGCCGATCGAGATCGGCCTGACCGCCGCGATCGTCGCGATCGAGGATCACGAACCGCTGATCCTCACCGCGCGCGACAGTGACGGCCTGGCCGGCCTGCCGTTCGGCCCGTTCGATGCGCCGAGCCATCGCACTTTCGAGATCGGGCTGCGGGCGTGGGTCGAGGAACAGACGGGCCTGCGGCTCGGCTATGTCGAGCAGCTCTACACGTTCGGCGATCGCGGCCGGCATGCCGAGGCTGGCGACACCGGCGCGCACATGGTGTCGATCGGCTATCTCGCACTGACGCGCGCCTTCGGCGGCGAACTGGCAGCCACGAGTGCGAGCTTCGCGCCGTGGTATCGCTTCCTGCCTTGGGAGGACTGGCGCGAGGGGCCGCCCGCGATCATCGCGGACGACATCATCCCGGCATTGACCGGCTGGGCCGAAGAGGAGACGCCGGAGACGACGCGCGCATTGCCGCGCAAGGATCGGGTGCGGTTCTATTTCGGTCTCGACGGCGCGTCCTGGGACGAGGAGCGCGTGCTCGACCGCTACGAGCTCCTGTACGAGGCAGGGCTGGTCGAGGAAGCGCGGCGCGACGGTCGCCCTGCGGCATTAGCGCGCAAGGCGCTGTCCGCGCTCGGCACATCCATGCGCTTCGACCACCGCCGGATTCTTGCGACAGCGGTCGCGCGACTGCGTGCAAAACTGAAGTATCGTCCTGTGGTCTTTGAACTTTTGCCCGCCGAATTCACACTTACCGAATTGCAGTATACGGTGGAGGCGATCTCCGGCCGACACCTGCACAAACAAAATTTCCGCCGCCTGGTCGAAATGGAAGCCCTGGTCGAACCGACCGGGGTGATGTCGACACAGACGGGCGGACGTCCGGCGGCGCTCTACCGCTTCCGTCGCGACGTGCTTCAGGAGCGACCCGCGCCGGGCTTGCGCGTACGCTCCCGGCGCTAACCCGAGATATGCGTGATCGGCCCCTGCCCGCCGGTTGCCTGGAGGCTTTATGTCTGACGGCCCGTTTGACGTCTTCGCGCTGATCATTGCGATCATCGCCTTCATCATCGCGATCAAGGCTTCCAGCCAGGCGGCTGAACTGCGACGACGGCTAAGCTCGCTCGAAGAGATGTTCCGCGCGCAACGGCCCGTGCAGCCGCCGCTGATCCCCGCAGATGTGTGGGCTGACGCGCCCCCCACAACTTTCGCAGCGCCACCGCCGCTTGTGCCCCAAGCCGAAGCCAGAGCCGAGGCGCCGCCCCCGCTCGTCACCGAAGATATTTCACCGCCTCCGCTCGAAGCGAGCACCGAGGCCGACGCGACGCCGCCGCTGCCCGCACCCGCGCCCGGGTTCGAGGAACGGCTCGGCACGCGCTGGGTAGTCTGGATCGGCGGCCTGGCGCTCGCGCTCGGCGGCTTCTTCATGGTGCGCTATTCGATCGAGGCTGGCCTCCTTGGCCCCGGCGTGCGCGTGTTCCTTGGCGGCGTGTTCGCGCTGGCGCTGCTGGGCGCCGGCGAATGGTCACGGCGCAAGGAGAGCATCTCCAACATCGCCGCGCTGCCGATCGCCAACATTCCCGCTATCCTCACCGCAGCCGGTACGGCGGTGGCATTTGCGACCATCTACGCGGCGTACGCGCTCTATGGCTTCCTCGTGCCCGCGACCGCCTTCGTGCTGCTCGGCCTCGTCGCGCTCGGCACGCTGGCTGCCGCGCTCCTGCACGGGCCCGCGCTCGCCGGCCTCGGCGTGGTCGGCGCCTTCGTGACGCCGATCCTCGTCTCCAGCGGCAAGCCGGACTATTGGGCCCTCTACATCTATCTCGCCGTCGTCACCGCCGCGAGCTTCGGCCTTGCCCGTATCCGGCTGTGGCGTTGGCTTGCGGTCACGACAATCGCCTTCGCCGTGCTCTGGATCTTTCCGGGGCTCGATACCAGCGACCTGCAGGTCGCGCCGCACGCTTTCCATGTGATCGCAGGATTCGTTCTTGCCGCTCTTCTCGTGGTCTGCGGCTTCATGTTCGGCCCGACGATCGAGGACGGTGAGATCGAGCCGGTCTCGTCGGGCTCACTCGGTGCCTATCTGTTCGGCGCGATGCTGATCGTGCTGTCGAGCGCCCATGCGGACCTGGCGCTGATGGCCTTCACGCTGCTGGTCGGCGCGACGCTGCTTGTCGCCTGGCGCGCGCCGGCGGCCACCGGCGCGCTCGGCGCAGCCGCCGCGACCGTCTTCGTCGTGTTCGCCGAATGGGCGGTGCGCGCCAATCCTGACATGCTCGTGCTGCCGGGCGGTCCCATGGCCGACATCGCACCGACGGCGATCGATAGCGCGGTGACGCTGCATCTGGTGATGGCGGCGATCTTCGCCGCCGGCTTCGGCATCGCGGGCTTCCTCGCGCAGGGACGTTCGAACTCGGCGATCATTCCGGTGGTGTGGTCGGTCGCGGGGGTCGCGACGCCGATCGCGATCCTGGTCGCGCTCTACGCACGCATCGCGCATCTCGATCGCTCGATCCCGTTCGCCATCCTCGCGGTGCTGCTCGCCGCCGCCTTCGGCGCGGCCACCGAAGCGCTTGCACGCCGCGAGACCCGGCCGGGCGCCATGATCTCCACGGCCTTGTTTGCGACCGGCACGCTCGGTGCACTGCCGCTGGCGCTGACGTTTGCGCTGGAGAAGGGCTGGCTCACGATCGCACTGGCGCTGATGTCGCTCGGCACCGCCTGGATCTCGATGCAGCGGCCGATCCCGTTCCTGCGCTGGCTCGCCGCGATCTTCGCCGGCCTCGTCACCGCTCGGATCGGCTATGATCCGCGCATCGTCGGCGACGCCGTCGGAACCACGCCGATCTTCAACTGGCTGTTGTGGGGTTACGGCCTGCCGGCGGCATCGTTCTGGGCGGCGAGCCTGTTCCTGCGCCGCCGCGCCGACGACGCCCCGCTGCGCATGCTCGAGAGCGCCGCGATCCTGTTCACCGCGCTGCTCGCCTTCATGGAGATCCGCCATTTTGCGACCGGCGGCAACATGACGTCAGCACCCTCTCTGCTCGAATTCGCCCTCCAGGTCTGCATCACGCTCGCCCTGGCGATCGGGCTGGAGCGCCTGCGACTGCGCAGCCGCAGCGTCGTGCACAATGTCGGCGCGGTCGTGCTCACGGTGATCGGCGGGCTCGTCGGCGTGTTCGGCCTCCTGCTCCTGGAGAACCCGCTGCTATGGCGCACCGACGTCGGTGGCGCCGTGTTCAACCTGCTGCTGCTCGGCTACGCGCTGCCGGCGGTGCTGATGCTGCTCTTGTCCTATGCCGTGGCCGGCGAACGCGGCAAGGCCTACGCCAACACGATTGCAGGCGGCGCGCTGCTGTTCGCGCTGACCTATGTCACGCTGGAGATCCGCCGCTTCTATCACGGCCCGATCCTCTCCTCCGGGGCGACGACGGGCGCCGAGCAATATACCTATTCGATCGGCTGGCTCGGCTTCGGCGTGGTGCTGCTCGGCGTCGGCATTCTCGTCAATTCGGAGCGGGCGCGGCTGGCATCGGCCGTCGTGATCGCGTTGACGATCCTGAAAGCATTCGTCATCGACATGTCGACGCTGACGGGCGTCTACCGCGCGCTATCGTTCATGTGCCTCGGCATCGTGCTGGTCGCGATCGGCTGGCTCTACCAGCGTATCCTGTTCCGGCGGCAGATCGCACCGCCGCCGGCTCCGCAGACGAGCACGTGAGCGTCAGGCCGCGCGAACCGATTCCAGGAACTGCGCGACCTCGACCTTGAGACGGGTGCTGTCGGTCGCCAGCGATTTCGCCGCCGACAATACCTCGGTCGAAGCCTCGCCGGTCTCGATCGCACCGCGCTGCACGTTGGTGATGTTCGACGAGACCTCCTGCGTGCCGACCGAGGCCTGCTGCACGTTACGCGAGATTTCCTGCGTGGCCGCGCCCTGCTCCTCGACGGCGGCGGCAATGGCCGCAGCCACCTCGGAGAGCCGCTCGATGGTGCCGCCGATCTCCTGGATGGCACTGACCGATTCCTGCGTCGCCGCCTGGATACCCGAGACCTGCGCCCCGATCTCACCGGTCGCTTTCGCGGTCTGCTCGGCCAGCGCCTTGACCTCGGAGGCGACGACCGCGAATCCGCGGCCCGCATCGCCGGCACGCGCGGCCTCGATGGTCGCGTTCAGCGCCAGCAGATTGGTCTGGCCCGCGATGGTGTTGATGAGCTCGACGACGTCGCCGATGCGGGACGCCGCCTGCGACAGCGCATTGACACGGTCGTTGGTCCGCGCCGCTTGCTCGACGGCCTCCGCCGCCATCCGCGCCGAATCCTGCACGCGGCGGCTGATCTCGGTGATGGAGGACGACAGCTCCTCCGAAGCGGATGCCACCGCCTGGACGTTGGTCGAGGCTTCCTCGGAGGCGGCTGCGACGACGGTCGCGAGTTCCTGTCCGCGCTGCGCGGTGTTGGTCAGCGTCGAGGCGGAGGCCTCGAGCTCGGTCGAGGCCGAGGAGACGGTCCCGACCACCTCGCCGATCATGGCTTCGAACTTGCGGGTGATGGCATCGACGCGGCGACCGCGTTCGATCTTGACTTCGGCGTCGCGCGCAGCGGCCTCGTCGGCGGCCTTCTTGGCGATCAGCGCCTCCTTGAAGATCTGCAGCGCATCTGCCATCGAACCGATTTCGGTCTTCTCGCCGCGATGCGGAACGTCGGCCGAGAGGTCGCCCTCGCCGAGCGACTGCATCGGGCGGATGATTGAGGCAATGCCGCGAGAAACGTCGCGCACGAGATAATAGGCGGCGCCGATCGCGATTACGACCGAGAGCACGATGATGCCGACCAGCACGCGGAAGATCATGGCGTAGCTGTCGGCGGCCTGCTTCGTCTCAAGCTCGGCACCGCGGTTGTTGAGCTCGATGCCCTTTTGGAGCAGGGGATCGGCGGCCTGGGCCATCTTCGCAACCTTGGTCTGCAGCAGCTCGTTGGCGTCGACCGGGAAACGGCCAACGCCCTTGCGCGACAGTGCCATCACGTCCTGCACGCCGTTCAGATACTCGGCCCACGCCGTGCTCCATTGCCCATAGAGCGAGCGCTCCTCGGCGGAAGTGATCAGCGGCTCGTAGACCTTGCGGGTCTGGTCGATGCGCGCGCGCAGCGAGGCCAAGCGCTTCTCGGCGGCGTCCTTGCCCTCAACGCTGTCCTGCATCAGATGCAGACGGAGCGCGACGCGCAGCTCGTTGATGTCGGCGCGAAGCGAGCCGAGCGCGCGCACGCTGGGCAGCCAACTCTCCGCGATCTCGACCGTATGGGAATTGATGTTCTGCATGGTGCCGATCGCCGTCACGCCAACGCCGGCGAGCGAAAGGACCAGGACCGACAACACGGCCAGAAGCTTGAAGACGATCGACAATTTCGACATCACGACAAATCCCGATGTTACCTGGCAACGCGCAAATTGTCCGCGCCGCAAACCGCCACGAAGATGGCGAGACGGAGGTCAGTTCAACAATGCTGGCTGGTTCTTGTCCCGTAAGATTGCACACATAGTCGCAAGCAGGCGTTAACAGGGCCCTACGTAAAATTACGGGACAGCGCTGACGGTCGTTATTTCTCCCGCAACCAACTGTGCAGCTGCACAGCCAACTGATGCTGCGACGCGACCTGTCCACTTGCGACGCAATGTGCGGAAGGCGACGGCTGTCACGCCGCCCGTACCGAATCCAGGAAGCGCGCGACCTCGCTCTTCAGCCGGTGGCTCTCCTGCGACAGCGATTGCGCAGCCGAATGCACCTGCGCCGAGGCCGCCCCGGTTTCGCCTGCGCCACGCTGGACATCGCCGATGTTCGCCGAGACTTCGGAGGTGCCATTCGCGGCGTGCTGGATGTTGCGGGAGATCTCTTGCGTGGCGGCACCCTGTTCCTCGACCGCGGCGGCGATGGTTGACGAGATCTCCGACATCCGCGCGATGGTGTCGCCGATCTCCTTGATCGCACCGGCGGAGTCTTCCGTCGCGGTCTGGATCGCGCCGATGTGCTGGCCGATCTCGCCCGTGGCCTTCGCAGTCTGCTCGGCGAGCGCCTTCACTTCGGAAGCGACCACGGCAAAGCCGCGGCCGGCCTCGCCGGCACGCGCCGCCTCGATCGTCGCGTTGAGCGCCAGCAGGTTGGTCTGGGCGGCGATGGTGTTGATCAGTTCGACCACGTCGCCGATGCGGGCGGCGGCCTTCGACAGTTCGGCGACGCGTGCATTGGTGCGCTGGGCCTGCCCGACCGCCACGTCGGCGACACGGGCCGATTCCTGCACCTGACGGCTGATCTCGGAGATCGAGGAGGTCATTTCCTCGCTCGCTGCAGACACCGACTGCACGTTCGCGGAGGCCTCTTCGGAGGCGGCCGCCACGACCGTGGCAAGCCCGTTGCCGCGCTCGGCAGCCTGCGTCAGCGTATTTGACGAGGCCTCCAGCTCGGTTGCCGCCGACGAAACAGTATCGATGATCTCGCCGACCGCGCCTTCGAAAGTATCGGCGAGCCGGTGCATGTCGGCCTTGCGCTGCTGGCGCCCGCGCGCCTCAGCTTCGACCTGCTCGGTGCGCAGCCGCTCGGCCTCCGCCATATTGGTCCTGAACACCTCGACGGCACCGGCCATCTCGCCGATCTCGTCTTTGCGCCCGATGCCCGGAACGGATATCGAAAGCTCGCCGCGCGCAAGCCGCGTCATCGCGCCGACCATGCCGGCAAGCGCCTTCGAGATCGAACGTCCCAGAAGGAAGCCCACCGCGGCGAGCACGACGACGGCAATGGCGAAGGCGACCATCATCCACATGCGCACGGCATCGCGGGTCGCAGCTTCCGCAACGTCGGCCTTCCTGTAGAGGTCTTCGACTGTGTTGCGCACCTCGATCATGCTCGGTTCCAACCCACGGAACGTTTTCATCATGCTGGCGTCGAGGGCCGCAGTTTGCTGCGCCGTCTCCACCCACGCCGTGAACTCGGATTGATATTTCTGCAGCTTGGCTGTGATGTCGTTCATCACTGCCGTAGGGATTGCGACGACCTCTATCGCCTTGGAGAATTCGACCGCGGCCTTCTTCATCTCGGCGATGTATTTTGGGTCGCGCCGCAGCATGAAGTCCTTCTCGTGCCGGCGCATCATCAGCATCCAGCTCGTGGACCTGGGATCGTCGATCTCCTTGAGCTTGGCCTCAATGTCGTGCACGGCGGCGCGGAGCGAGCCGGAGAGGCCCAGAGTCTCGTTTAGGCCGAGCCGGGTCTCCGCGGCCACCAATGCGCCGAAGTCCGACGCGTATCGCTTGAAGCCGTCCTGGGCCTGCTTCATCCGGTCGGACAGCGCGCCCAAGCCGCCGGCCGACATCAGCCGCTCCACCTCGTCGAAGTCGCGATTGATCGGCCCGATCAATTCGGCATGTGCCTTGGCGTAGCTCTCGTTGCGGCGCTGCTGAAAGTTCTTCTCGTTGCGGCGGGCCTCCAGCATCTCGATCGAGAGCTGTTTGTCGAGGTCAGCGATCGCACGAGCGCGGTTAGCAATCTCGCGGGAGGCGTCCTGGGAGAGACTGCCGATCTCGTAGATCGCGCCGAAGGCGACGAGACCCAACAATCCGAACAGTCCGATCGCCATGACCTTATGGGTGAGACGAATGGAAGGGCCACTCATGGAATGTGCTCCAATACGATTGATACGCAATACGAGGAGGGCGACTCGGCACCCGGAATATTACGGAGATCATGACTGCATCGGTTTTCCGGAAGGTTAACCGTGCGGCTCATCGCGCCGCGACATCCAACTGCGAACGCATGCGAACCACCGCGCGTCTTCGCGCGTCGGTTGTAGTCGATCGATGATTGGTGACGGCGACCGCGTCATGCTGCGCGCACGGTATCGAGGAAGTTGCCGACCTCGAGCTTGAGGCGGTTGCTGTCGCCAGAGAGCGACTGGGCCGCCGCCAGCACCTGCGACGACGCCGAGCCGGTCTCGTTCGCGCCGCGCTGCACATCGGTGATGTTGGCCGAGACCTGATGGGTGCCTTCCGCCGCCTGCTGCACGTTGCGGGAGATTTCCTGTGTCGCCGCGCCCTGCTCTTCCACGGCAGCCGCGATGGTAGAGGAAATCTCCGAGAGCTTCTCGATAGTGCCGCTGATGTCCTTGATTGCGCCGACCGAATGCTCGGTCGCGGTCTGGATGCTGGCGATCTGCTGCCCGATCTCGCCAGTGGCCTTCGCGGTCTGTTCGGCGAGTGCCTTGACCTCGGAGGCCACAACCGCAAAGCCGCGACCGGCTTCGCCGGCGCGCGCGGCCTCGATGGTCGCGTTGAGCGCCAGGAGATTGGTCTGACCCGCGATGGTGTTGATCAGCTCGACCACGTCGCCGATCCGCGTCGCCGCCCTGGACAATTCGCTGACGCGCTCAGTGGTGACACGCGCCTGGCCGACAGCTTCGTTGGCCACGCGGGCCGATTCCTGCACCTGCCTGCTGATCTCGGTGATAGAAGACGACAGCTCCTCGGTGGCCGACGCCACCGCTTGCACGTTGGTGGACGCCTCCTCGGAGGCCGCAGCAACCATGGTCGTGAGCTGCTGCCCACGCTCCGCGGTCGATGTGAGGGTCGACGCCGAGGCTTCGAGCTCGGTCGCTGCCGAGGAGACGGTGTCGACGATCTCCCCGATCGCGGCTTCGAAGCCGTCGGCCAGCTTCCGCATCTCCGCCTTGCGCTGCTCGGCTGCCCGGCTCTCGGCCGCAGCGTGATCGCCCCGCATGCGTTCGACTTCGAGCCCGTTTTGCTTGAAGACTTCAACGGTCCGCGCCATCTCGCCGACCTCGTCACCTCGGCAGGTGCCAGGCACGACCGTCGTGAAGTCGCCATTGGCGAGCCCACCCATCGCAACCGAAATGGCTGAAAGCGGCTTGAGGATCCGGCCAAAGGTGATCCAGAAACTGAGGCCAGCGAGCATCACCGAGGCGCAGAGCAACACGACCGTGAAAACAACATTACGAGTGCTGACCTCTGCCTGCATCGTGGCTTCGCGGTCAGCGGCCGCGCCAATGGCTTCACCGAGCTTCAGCACTGCATTGATGCCGGCGGTGGCCCGCGTGAAGTACTCGGGTCCCGTGATTCTGTAGTCCCCGCCTTCGCCACCGGCGAGCACAGTCACCCGCGTTTCACCGTAGGCACCAAAATAGGATTTCTCGACCTCCGTCATCGCCTCGCCGATCTGCAGGGCGAGGTCCGAACGCAGCCGCACCGGCAATACCGTGTCCCATGCGAGTTCGACCTTGGCCCGCAGCGCCGAAAGGCGCTCATAGCCCTCCATCCCGAGCTTCGCGCGCGCACCGACGACCCCAGCCAGCAGGGCCCGCTCCCTTCCGGCATTCTCGGCCATCTGAGCTGTCAGATGTCGCAAGCCGATGAGCTGGGCCAGCCTTGCCACGGGCGGGCTGGTGAGTGTTTCGAGCGTCAGCCGCAAGCGGTTGCTCGCGACGTCGATCACCTCCGTAATCGTTGGCGCGAAGCCATCTACGAGGTCAGGCTCGCGTTCAACGCGCGAGCGCGACATTCCCGCGTCGGCTTTCTCACGCAGGAGACGCAGCGCCTCGAATTTCGTCGCTGCGTCCGCAATCTGTCTTTGCCCCGCCGTCATTTCGGGAATCGCGCTGATATCGAGGACGGCTTGGCGAAAGGCCTCGTCGGCCGTCGCGCGCGCCTTTGCGATTTCCGCACGGCGCTCGGCACTGACGACATCAGGAGACTTCAGCACGGCGTTGGTCAGCCCGCGTTCAATCGCCCAATGTCCTGCGCTGCGCAGCAGCAGTTGGGCAACTGCATTGACCTTCAGGAATGCCTCGGACTCTCGCCTCTTGAGGACGGCCTCATAGGCGATGAATCCGGCCGAGGCCAACCCAAGCAAGACCAGGGCAGAGATGATGATCGGCAAGATCGTGCCGATCCGAACATGTCCGAGCCGACTCCACGCGCTGGCGGACTGAGTTCGGACCTGCTGATGATGAGCAGGGCTCAACATGGTACGTTTCCCCCAAAGGAAACACGCAGCCAAGTCCTTGCCGGCTGCATGGACGTTGATCGCCCTTGCCGGAGAATCTATTCCTTGGGGTTACTCATTCTGGTTAACGGGAGGGCTCGGAGAAATACTGAGATTTCAACCCAAACAGTTGAAATGGAAGAGATAATCTCGCCAGAAAGTTGTAAATTTCAGCTTGAGGTCGCCACTGTTTGCTTTTGCAGCCGACGTTCGCCGAAGTCATGCGCGAGACGTTCGCGGCGAAGATCAGGATGCAAAAACGCCCGCCTGAGGAGGCAGGGCGTCTTCCGAACTGTCTGGAACGAGGTTCTTAGGCGGCGCGCACGGTGTCGAGGAACTTGCCGACCTCGAGCTTGAGGCGGTTGCTGTCGCCGGACAATGACCGCGCGGCTGCCAGCACCTGCGACGATGCCGAGCCGGTTTCGCCTGCACCGCGCTGCACGTCGGTGATGTTGGACGAGACCTGATGGGTGCCTTCGGCCGCCTGCTGCACGTTGCGCGAGATCTCCTGCGTCGCCGCGCCCTGCTCCTCGACGGCCGCCGCGATCGTGGACGATATCTCGGACAGCTTTTCAATGGTGTTGCTGATGGCGCTGATGGCGGCGACGGAGTCCTGCGTCGCGGCCTGAATGCCGGAAATCTGCTGGCCGATCTCGCCGGTCGCCTTCGCGGTCTGCTCGGCAAGCGCCTTCACTTCGGAAGCCACCACCGCAAAACCGCGACCGGCCTCGCCGGCGCGTGCCGCCTCGATGGTGGCATTAAGCGCCAGCAGGTTGGTCTGGCCGGCGATGGTGTTGATCAGCTCGACCACGTCGCCAATGCGAGCCGCCGCCTTGGACAATTCTCCGACACGGTCGGTCGTGGTTCGGGCTTGGGTAACCGCCTCGCTCGCGACCCGCGCCGATTCCTGCACTTGGCGGCTAATCTCCGTAATTGAAGACGACAGCTCTTCCGTGGCCGACGCCACCGATTGCACGTTGGTCGACGCCTCCTCGGAGGCCGCAGCCACAACTATCGTCAGTTCCTGTGCCCGCTCCGCCGTCGAGGTCAACGTCGAGGCCGAAGCCTCGAGCTCCGTCGCGGCCGACGACACCGTATCGACGATCTCGCCGACGGCGCCTTCGAAACTATCAGCAAGCTTGCGCATATCGGCCTTGCGCTGCTCGGCCGCCACCTGGTCCTGCCGCATCTTGGCTTCCGCTTCCTGGCGCGCCTTCTGCTCCGACACGACCTTGAATTTCTCGACGGCCGCGGTGACACCGCCGACCTCGTCCTTGCGGCCGAGACCCGGCAGGACAACAGAGAAGTCACCACCAGCGAGCTTGTCCATGGCAACCGTGAGCGCGCGGATCGGCCGCGCGATGGTCAGGAAGGACATCAGCCACGAACCGATGAGGACGAGCACGGCGCACGCACCGACCACCATGCCGAGACGCTCGCTCACGGCCATCTCCTGGCTCGCGGCAGCGATTTCTTCATCGCTCTTGTGCTTGGCGAAATCGGCAATCTCGCTGGTCAAATTGTCCAGCTGTGTGGCAAGCGGCAGCGTCACCTCGCGGATCTGGCGCGCGCCTTCCTCGGAAATCTTGGCGGCGCGGACGGGGTCCGTGGCCGCAACCGCAATGGCCTCGCTGCGAACAGAGGCGTTCTGCTGCGCGCCCTTCAGGTAATCGGCCGACGTAGACTTGAGCTTCTCCATCCGCGCGCGGTTTTCCGGGGCGTGCGACAACCTGAGCATGGAATCGACAACGCCGTTCAGTGCTTTCGACCGCTCCAGCAGAAGCTCGCTCGCCTTTTGCAAGTCACCCTGATTGTTGGCGAGACGCATGTCCCGTACGGCGAGTTGCAAGCCGCGTATCCCAAGCTTGGCTTCGGTAGCCTCGCGCACCAATTCCTGCTGCGCAAGCGCGGCCTGGTTGGAATGCCCCACGTTGTTGTTGCCGATGACCTGGCTCGCGATCATGGCGCCGACGAGAACAACGCCGAACGCCGAAGCGAGCGCGAGCTTGGTACCGATTTGCAGATTCTGGATGAGTCTCGACATGAGGGCGTTTCCCGGGTTGCGCGGCCAAGTCATTGTCGGCCGCCCTCGGCGTTGATCGCCCTTGCCTAAAAACTGAGCTTCAGGTGTGGTGATCTGGTTAACGATCGCCCCCGGACAAATACCGGACTTACCGGAAAATCCCTTGAAAAACGGCACGGTCCGCGCGCTTAACAGGTTAACCACACGCGGCGGTAGGATGCCCGATTTCTAGCCAGTGCGACCAAGGGCCTTTTGGCTCTCGCCAATCAAGCTGATCCGGAACACCGGCTCCTTGTTCTCGTCGAGCAGCTCCATGCGCCATTCGGCATCCTGTTTCAGGCCGCGCGAGATGCCGCCGAGCAAATTGGCACAGACTTCGGTCATCTCGGTCCAGGCCGCGGCGCGGTCCTCGAACTCATATGGCTGGTCGGCAGCACCGGAATAGCGGCCCGTGCTGATACGGAAGAAGTACAGCGACATCGTTGAACCCTTTTATCGGGCCGCGCCCCCGGCCGTACGCAAACTGGGGCGCGAACAGCTACCAACGCATGAAAGCCGCCGTCCGTATGACTACGGCGCGGCGGCTTCGTGTCTGATGGCAGCTCTCAACGACAAAGTGCGCGGACTGTCCCGCGCACCAACTCACTGGGTGGAGCGGCGCAGCTCCAGCGGGGCGTCGTCCCTGGCGGGCTCCGATTTGACCTGCGGCTTCACCGGCTCGAGCCGGCTACTCTCGACGCGCGGGGTCTCGACACGCGCGGCGACTTCG
>NZ_JADPJF010000032.1:130177-135372 GCF_023073295.1 Bradyrhizobium sp. 23
GTTGGGCGTGCCGACCGAACCCGTGTGTTCCGAGGTGCGCAGCGAGCGCGGCCGCGCGACGGCCCGCGCCATCAGCATCTGGTTGCCGCCCTGGTGATGGAAGTCGCAATAGGCGAAGCCCATCCCCGATACCGAGCCGCGGAAACTGCGATCGTCGGTCTTTTCAAGGTTGAAACAGGGCTCGAACGGAATGCCCTTGATCGAGGCGCAGACGTTCTGGCCGCGGATCTGCAGCGTGTTGCCGGGCAGGCGGAGATGTTTCACCGGACCTGCACCCGAGAACTGCACGGCGCCGGCGGCGCCGAGGTCGTCCATGATGCGGCCCGCGCCCCGGGTGCCGTCAAAGCAGGTGAAAGCAAACACCTTCCCGGCGACGAAGCGGCGCGCCTCATCGGCGTTCATGCTTCCAGCAATGGCCGGCGTAAGCGTCGCTACCGCCGTGACCGCCCCCAACACAATACGCGCAAGCATGCTCAACTCCGAACCAACCCCGCAGCGGGCTATGCCTTATCTCTTTACCTGCTGCTTACCATACTAACCATGGCGACATTGAAGCAGCATGGTTGGTAAAGTCTGAACGCCGTTAGACAATTTTTACAACGGTGCGACCGCGGACCTGGCCGGCGAGGATTTTCGCGCCCCACTCCGGAACTTCAGAAAGCGGAATTTCGTGAGTAATTTCAGCTAGTTTTGACCGGTCCAGATCGGACGCCAGGCGTTGCCAGGCAGCTTTCCGCGGCTCGATCGGGCACATCACGGAATCGATGCCGAGAAGGCACACCCCGCGCAAAATGAAGGGTGCGACGGAAGACGGCAGGTCCATGCCGGCAGCCAAGCCGCAGGCCGCGATCGCGCCGCCGTACTTCGTCATCGACAGCAGGTTTGCGAGCGTGGTCGAGCCGACGCTGTCGACGCCACCCGCCCAGCGCTCCTTGGCGATGGGCTTGGCGGCCGCCGACAATTCGTTGCGGTCGATCACCTCAGCCGCGCCGATCTCTTTCAGATAGTCCGCTTCGGACGCACGTCCGGTGGAGGCGATGACGTGATAGCCGAGCTTCGAGAGCACGGCGGTCGCAACCGAGCCGACGCCGCCTGCAGCCCCCGTCACCACGACCGGACCGCTGTTCGGCGACACTCCGTGCTTCTCCAGCGCCAGCACGGACAGCATCGCGGTGAAGCCGGCAGTGCCGATCGCCATGGCGTCGCGCGCCGATAGGCCCTGCGGAAGAGCGACCAGCCAGTCGCCTTTCACCCGCGCCTTCTCGGCATAGGCGCCAAGATGGGTCTCGCCCATGCCCCAGCCGGTGCAGACAACCTTATCGCCCGCCTTCCATTGCGGATGCGAGGACTGCTCGACGGTGCCGGCGAAGTCGATGCCGGCAATCATCGGGAAGCGGCGCACCACCGGCGCCTTGCCGGTGAGCGCAAGGCCGTCCTTGTAGTTCAACGTCGACCATTCCACGCGGACGGTGACGTCGCCCTCCATCAGTTCGGCTTCGTCGAACTGCGTGAGCTGCGCGGTGGTGCCCTTGTCCGCCTTGTCGATCCGGATCGCCTTGAACGTCGCCACAGCAAAACTCCCTGACTTGTTTCAGGGGATGTTTAGCCGATCAGGCAGGCTGCGCAACCGTCCGCTGGACCGGTTTCTCCACGATCGGAAGATTGATCAGCGCCGAGAGCACGCCGAACAGGATCGAGAGCCACCAGATCGGCGTGTAGGAACCGAACCGCTCGAACACGATGCCGCCGAGCCAGACGCCGAGGAAGCCGCCGACCTGATGGCTGACGAAGGCGAAGCCATAGAGCGTGGCGAACCAGCGCGTGCCGAACATGATCGCGACCAGTGCCGAGGTCGGTGGCACGGTCGACAGCCAGGTCAGGCCGGAGACCGCGCCGAACGCAATCGCCGAGAACGGCGTGATCGGAAACGAGATGAAGGCAAGCGTCGCAAGCGCGCGGGTGAAATAGATGGTCGAGAGGATGTAGCGCTTGGGCAGGCTGTTCTGGAGATAGCCGACGCTGAGCGATCCCATGATGTTGAACAGGCCGATCGCCGCGATCACCCAGCCGCCGATCTGCGTGGAGATGCCGCTATCGACCAGGAAGGCCGGCAGATGCACCGTGATGAAGGCAAGCTGGAAGCCGCAGGTGAAGAAGCCGAGGACAAGCAGCACGTAGGAGCGATGGCCGAAGGCTTCCGCGAGCGCTTTGGTGAAGGTCTGCTGGTCCGCAGGCGCCGCATTTGCCGCGCTTGCGACCGGCGGCGTCGAGAGCGCCAGCGACAACGGGATGATCAGCAGCATCAGGAAGCCGAACACGGTGAGCGCCTGCTGCCAGCCGAAATTGTCGATTAGGGCCACACCGATCGGCGCGAACAGGAATTGCCCGAACGATCCCGCCGCAGTGCCGGCGCCGAGCGCAAGGCCGCGCTTCTCGGCCGGCAAGAGCTTGGTGAAGGCCGAGAGCACCAGATTGAACGAGCAGCCGGCGAGACCGAAGCCGACCATGACACCAGCGCCGATGTTGAGCGACAGCGGCGTCGATGAGTAGCGCATCAGGAGCAAGCCCCCGGCATAGAGCAGAGCGCCGACGCACATCACCCGGAACAGGCCGAAGCGATCGGCGACCGCGCCGGCGACGGGCTGGCCCAGTCCCCACAGCAAATTCTGAAACGCGATCGCGAGGCCGAACACGTCGCGGCCCCAGGCATATTCATGGCTCATCGGCTGTACGAAGAAGCCCAGCGCCGAGCGCGGGCCGAACCCGAGCATCCCGATCGCGCAGCCGCAGAGAATGATGATCGCCGGCGTGCGCCAGGAGGAGGAACGGGAGACCGAACCGAGCTCACCCATCTGTATCGACATGCTGTTCCTCGTGCGTGGTCGCGGATTCGCAAATGGCGGCCGCGAGCCAGCTCGTTTAATGCATCTGCATGGAAACCCCAAGTCAAAAACGATTGCATTCCGCGAAGAGCTGGCGCGGGAGCATTGCATTTCCTCGCGGCCTCAGCCGACGCGCCGGGCGCGACTTAACGGAAACGTGTGCGGCAAGATCTGGCGGCTCCCAACACGACGTGTTATTTTATATTTGCTCATATCGAGCATATCGAATGATCCCCCGGCCTGTCGGCCGGATTTCTCAGGCTTTATATATGCTCAAAATGAGTACAAATGACATGCACGGGAGGCTTGGATGCCGCTAACTGGAATTTACGGCCCCGACGACTTTGCCAACCGGCCGCAGGGCCACGTGATCACCCCGGCACAGGCCAAGCAGTCGCGAACCGGACCTTCGCTGCCGATGCCTTCACTGGAATGGACGCCGGAGGTCGAGCGAGCCACCGCACCGCTTTACGAGCGCGTGAAACGTGTCATCCCACCGATCGAATGGCCGCTGATGGCCCCGACGATCAAGGCGATCAACGAGCTGAAGCAGGCCCGGGGCGCGGTGATCCTCGCGCACAATTACCAGACGCCGGAGATCTTCCACTGCGTCGCCGACATCGGCGGTGATTCGCTCCAGCTCGCGGTCGAAGCCACCAGGGTGAAGGCCGGCATCATCGTCCAGTGCGGCGTGCACTTCATGGCGGAGACGTCGAAACTGCTCAATCCGGACAAGACGGTGCTTATTCCTGATACGCGCGCCGGCTGCTCGCTCGCTGCCAGCATCACCGGCGCCGACGTCCGCCTGCTCCGCGAAAAATTCCCCGGCGTGCCTGTCGTTGCCTATGTCAACACCTCCGCGGAGGTGAAGGCCGAGGTCGATATCTGCTGCACCTCGTCGAACGCGGTGCAGGTGGTCGAAAGCCTCGGCGCACCAACCGTGATCTTCCTGCCCGACCGCTATCTCGCCACTTACGTGGCCTCGAAGACCGACGTGAAGATCATTGCCTGGAAGGGCGCCTGCGAGGTGCACGAGCGTTTCACTGGCGCCGAGCTGCGCAGCTACCGCGAGGCCGATCCCTCCGTGCAGATCATCGCTCATCCCGAATGCCCGCCGGACGTGCTGGCCGAGGCCGATTTCACGGGCTCGACCGCGCACATGATCAACTGGGTGCGCGAGCGGCGGCCGCGGCGGCTGGTGATGATCACGGAATGCTCGATGGCCGACAATGTCCGCGCCGAGCTGCCCGATGTGGAGATGCTGCGCCCCTGCAACATCTGCCCGCACATGAAGCGCATCACGCTCGCCAACATTCTGGAGAGCCTGCTGACGCTTCGCGCAGAAGTGACGATCGATCCCGCGCTCGCGGACCGCGCAAGGCGCTCGGTCGAGCGGATGATCAATTTGAAGAACTGAGATAAAGCCATGACAAACAACATCAACACCCTCCCCCGCTCCGACGACGTCGTCATCGTCGGCGGCGGCCTTGCCGGATTGTTCTGCGCGCTCAAGCTCGCGCCGCGGCCGGTAATATTGATCTCGGCGGCGCCGCTCGGACAGGGCGCGTCGTCTGCATGGGCGCAAGGCGGCATCGCCGCGGCAATGGCTGAAGGCGATACGCCGGAAGCGCACGCCGCGGACACGGTTGCAGTTGGCGGCGGCATCGTCGACGAAGCTGTCGCACTCGGGATCGCGCGCGAGGCCGCACCGCGGATTCACGACCTTCTCGCCTATGGCGTGCCGTTCGACCGCGATCTCGAAGGCAGGCTCGCAGTCGGGCGCGAGGCCGCACACTCGGCGCGGCGTATCGTACATGTGCGTGGCGATGGCGCGGGCGCCGCCATCATCGCGGCGCTGAGCGAAGCCGTGCGGCGCACGCCGTCGATCCGGCTGATCGAAAGTTTCGTCGCCGAAGCGCTGTTGACCGAGGACGGCGCGGTCGCCGGCCTACGATTGCGCGAAGCTGGCGACGCGGCAGCACAGCCGATCCTGCTCGCCGCGCGGATGGTGGTGCTCGCGACGGGCGGCATCGGCCATCTCTATGCCGTCACCACCAATCCGCGCGAGGCCAGCGGATCCGGCCTTGCGATCGCCGCACGCGCCGGCGCGGTGATTGCAGATCCCGAGTTCGTGCAATTTCACCCGACCGCCATCATGGTCGGCCGCGATCCCGCGCCGCTCGCCACGGAAGCCTTGCGCGGCGAAGGCGCGACACTGATCAACGGCCGTGGCGAGCGTTTCATGGCGGCGCGCCATCCGCTCGCCGAGCTCGCACCGCGCGACATCGTGGCCCGCGGCGTGTTCGCGGAGAT
>NZ_JADPJF010000032.1:135454-138877 GCF_023073295.1 Bradyrhizobium sp. 23
GGCGCCTTCCTCGATGCGCGGCAGGCGCTGGGCGCACGTTTTGCCGACAGATTCCCGTCCGTCCATGCAAGCTGCATCGCCGCTGGGATCGACCCCGCCACGCAGGCCATCCCGATCGCACCGGCGGCGCACTATCACATGGGCGGCATCGCGGTGGACGATCGCGGCCGCAGCTCGATCGACGGGCTCTGGGCCGGCGGCGAAGCGTCGTCCACCGGCGCGCATGGCGCGAACCGGCTTGCGTCGAATTCGCTGTTGGAGGCCGTGGTCTACGCCGCGCGCATCGCCGACGACATCGCCGGCCGCACCACTCCCTCGCCCGCACGTCTTGCGGACGTGCCGACGCCGGGGGACGGCGCGCCGGATGCTGCGGCCGTGAAGCGGCTGCGGATGCTGATGAGCACGCATGTCGGCGTGATCCGCAATGGTGACGGGCTTGCGGACGCGGTTCGCAGCTTCTCCGCGCTCGAACGCGAGGCCACGAGCATCGCGGTCCGCAACATGGCAACGGCAGCCCTGCTCGTGGTGGCGTCAGCCTGGAACCGGCGCGAGAGCCGCGGCGCGCACTTCCGCTCCGACCATGCCGCGGACGTGCCCCCCCTCGCGCAACGCACGATGACGACGCTCGCAGCAGTGCGCGAGATCGCGGACAGCCTGAGCGAACGCCCGACACCGCGCACGGCGCAACCGATGACCGCCTGACGGAGTCTGCCATGATCACCCCGAATTCTCTGCTTTATCCCGACGCCTTCCTCTCCCCGCTCGCGATCGACGAGGCCGTGCTGCGCGCGCTCGATGAGGATCTCGGCCGCGCCGGCGACATCACCTCACTTGCGACGATCCCCGAAGCAACGAAGGCGCAAGCAATCCTGGTCGCGCGGCAGTCCGGCGTGATCGCCGGCTTGCCACTGGCGCTCGCCACCTTGCAAAAGCTTTCGCCCGACATCGAGATACGCGCACATGTTCGCGACGCCGCGCGCGTCGCCCGCGGGCAGCAGGTGCTGACGATCTCGGGGCCGGCACGCGCCATCCTCACGGCGGAGCGGACCGCGCTGAATTTCGTCGGCCGCCTGTCGGGCGTTGCGACGCTCACGGCGGACTATGTCGCGCGCACCGAGGGCACCCGGATGAGAATCTGCTGCACGCGAAAGACCACGCCCGGGCTGCGCGCCTTGGAGAAATACGCGGTACGCTGCGGCGGCGGCTTCAATCACCGCTTCGGGCTCGACGACGCGATCCTGATCAAGGACAACCACATCGCGGTCGCCGGCGGCATCCGTCCCGTGCTGGAGCGCGCCCGCGCCCAGGCCGGCCATCTCGTCAAGATCGAGATCGAGGTCGACACGCTTCCGCAGTTGCGCGAGGTGCTCGACACCGGCCTTGCCGACGCCGTGCTGCTCGACAACATGGATATTGCGACGCTGCGCGAAGCCGTCAGGCTCAACGAGGGACGCCTCAAGCTGGAGGCATCCGGCGGTGTCACCCTGGACTCGATCCCAGCCATCGCTGCGACCGGCGTCGACTACGCCTCATCCGGCGCGCTGACGCATTCGGCGCCAAATTTCGACTGCGCGCTGGATATCGAGGCGTGAGGCGCTACCGCCGCTCGGTCGCGCCCATCTCGGCGGAGCTCTTGGCTTGCTGAGTGAGCTCGGCGGAGAGCGCGGCGGTCTGCGCCGGGGTGCCCCAGCTCGGCTCTTCGCTGCCATCGCCCCAGGCGCGTGGGCGATAGAAGGTGTGGACGCCGGTCTTGTACATCTTCTTCATCTCGGCGACCCAGGACGGGCGCACCCAATAGGCGTGGTAGTGCGTGGACTTGCCGACCTCGGGCAGCCAGATCTGGCCGTCGAGCATGGCCTTCGAGATCTTTTTCGCACGGTCCCACATCTCGGGCTCGCGGATCACGTCGGCATTGTTGTCGCAGGCAAAGGTGAACTGGCAAGCGAGATGGCGGTGCTTGTTCTGATAGACGGCGCCGCACACGGTGTCCGGGTATTTGCCGGAGAACACGCGGTTCATCACCACCTGCGCAACCGCCATCTGACCGCGCACGGCCTCGCCGCGGGACTCGAAATAGACGGCCTCCGCGAGGCATTTTTCGGACTTCGCGCGCGACTTGTCGTCGAGCGCGAGCCGTTCCGCCGGCGATCTGGCGCGCTGATTGTCGACGTTGACCTCACCCTTCGGCGCGACGCTCTCGCCGCTTTCGATATCCTTCGCAATATCCTCCGACGGCGGCGATAGCGACGCCGTCACCTTCATGTCGGGGTCGGGCATCACGATCAGCGGCTCCGCACCGGGTTGCCAGCTCTCGATGCTCTCGACGTTGCCTCCGAGCGAGGAACTGCCGAAGAACAGGCTCGAGGTCTTGACCCGGAACGGATCGCGCGGCGGTGCAGCCGGAATGGTGGCCTGCTTCAGCGCTTCGAGCGGCTGGAGCGCGAGCGAGCGCGCAGCGTCGCTGGCTTGTGGCGCATTGGTGTATTGCGGCAGCGGCGGCGCACGCAGCGCCTCCGCGAGTTCGGGATCCAGCGCGGCCGCGGATTCCGGCGACATCGCCTGCGGCAGCGCGACGGTCTTGGCGCCGAACACCGAGCTGTTCGACGTCGCGGGATCCTCCTGCGTCGGCACTGCCGTCGGCGCGCCCGCTTCGGGAGCCTGCGTCGGCGTGACCGTTGCGAGGCGATCACCCTTCATCGAGCGATCGACCTTGGGAAAATCGGCGGCCTGGTAGCGGGGCGGCGCCTGCAGCGCCGGATTGCGGCTGATCGCGCCGGTGACGTCGCGGCTGTCGAGGCTCGCGAGACGAACCATCGCGCTCTGCGGAGCCGAAGTGCCGATCGGCCGGGAAAAACTGTAAGTGGCCAGTTGTATGGAGGACGCAGCAGAGAATACCTGCTTCTGCCAACGCTCCGCGACCCCGGGTTGGCGCGCCAGCAGCGAGGCAATGTCCTGATAGCCGGTCTCTCTCGGCATCAATGCGAAGATGCAGAGACCGATGCCGAAGGACGCGAACCGCGCGCCCTTCGGATGGGTACGCAACAAAAACATCGATACGCTCACGCTACGCTTACGCTAGAAAAATCGAGCCGCAGTACATCCGTGCAATTCGATCTTTATCGTGAGTATCTAATTTAGGTTGCTGGGGCGTTAATCGGCGTTGCGCATGCGGCACACGCAAGCAATCGCAGGTGTTCTCACGGGGCGATGATGCGCCTTGGTAAATGCGCCCTCACGCGAAGGGGTAAACAACTGGTCAACGCGAATGGTGAAGGAACTCTTGCGCGCACGTGTCATTACGGGATGCGCGCGGTTCCATCGCCACTTCGACCATAGCCGCCATGCCCCGCGAAGGCGGGGCATAGTACGCCGCGGCTCCTTCCCTATCACGTCACCGCCTCTGGAATACTGGATCGCCCGCTT
>NZ_JADPJF010000032.1:138958-143037 GCF_023073295.1 Bradyrhizobium sp. 23
CACTGAATGTGTGGCAAGAACGTCGCCTCAAAAGAAAGAGGCGGGGTTTTGGCCCCGCCTCTTTCGCTCTCAACATTCAACTCGCCGCTTACCTTACGCTTGGCTCGCGATCGCCTTGCCGAGCGCGGCTTGCGCGGCGGCGAGGCGGGCGATCGGGACGCGGTAGGGCGAGCAGGAGACGTAGTCGAGGCCGATCGCGTGACAGAAGGCGACGGAGGCGGGATCGCCGCCGTGCTCGCCGCAGATGCCGACCTTGAGCGAGGGGCGCGTCTTGCGACCGCGTGCGACGCCGATCTTGACGAGCTCGCCGACGCCTTCCTGGTCGAGCGCGACAAAGGGATCGATCGGCAGGATGCCCTTGGACACGTAGGTGCCGAGGAAGCTTGCGGCATCGTCACGGCTGATGCCGTACGTCGTCTGCGTGAGGTCGTTGGTACCGAATGAGAAGAACTCGGCGCTCTCCGCGATCTCGGCCGCGAGCAGGCAGGCGCGCGGCAGCTCGATCATTGTGCCGACCTGATAGGTCAGCTTGGTGTTGGTGTCGCGCATCACCGCCTTCGCGGTGGAATCGATGCGCGCCTTGACGAGGTCGAGCTCCATCTTGGTGGCGATCAGCGGCACCATCACCTCGAGGCCGACGGCCTTGCCGGTGCGCTTCTCGGCCTCGACCGCCGCTTCGAAGATCGCACGTGCCTGCATCTCGGCGATCTCGGGATAGGCTATCGCGATACGGCAGCCGCGGAAGCCGAGCATCGGATTGAACTCCGACAGCTCCCGCGCGCGGTCGGCCAGGCGCCGCGGGTCGGTGTTCATGGCGCGCGCCACTTCCTCGACCTCGGCATGGGTGTGCGGCAGGAACTCGTGCAGCGGCGGATCAAGCAAGCGGATCGTGACGGGCAGGCCCTTCATGATCTCGAACAACTCGACGAAGTCGGCGCGCTGCATCGGCAGCAGTTTTGCCAGCGCAGCGCGGCGCGACTGCTCGTCCTCGGAGAGGATCATCTCGCGCACCGTGCGGATGCGCGTCTCCTCGAAGAACATGTGCTCGGTACGGCAGAGGCCGATGCCTTCCGCGCCGAACTTGATCGCAGTGTGCGCGTCCTCCGGCGTGTCGGCGTTGACGCGCACGCCGATCTTGCGGACCTGGTCGGCCCATTTCATCAGCGTGCCGAACTCGCCGGACAGCTCGGGCTCGATCATCGGCATGCGGCCGGCGAGCACCTGGCCGAGCGAGCCGTCGATGGTGATGACGTCGCCGGTCTTGAAGGTGCGTGAGCCGATGCTCATGGTGCCGCGGCCGTAATCGACGCGGATGGTGCCGCAGCCGGAGACGCAGGGCTTGCCCATGCCGCGCGCGACGACCGCAGCATGCGAGGTCATGCCGCCGCGGGTGGTCAAGATGCCTTCGGCGGCGTGCATGCCGTGGATGTCTTCGGGGCTGGTCTCGATCCGGACCAGAATCACCTTGCGTCCGTCGGCCTGAAGCTTGGCCGCTTCGTCCGAGGAGAACACGATCTCGCCGGAGGCCGCACCCGGCGAGGCCGGCAGGCCGGTCGCAATCACGTCGCGCTTGGCGTTGGGGTCGATGGTCGGATGCAGCAGCTGGTCGAGCGAGGCGGGGTCGATCCGCGTCACTGCTTCCTTCTTGGTGATCAGGCCTTCATTGGCGAGCTCGACCGCGATGCGCAGCGCCGCCTTGGCAGTACGCTTGCCGCCGCGGGTCTGCAGCATCCAGAGCTTGCCCTGCTCGACCGTGAACTCCATGTCCTGCATGTCGCGGTAGTGCTTCTCGAGCAGCGTGTAGATCCGCGTCAGCTCCCTGAAGGCTTCCGGCATCGCCGATTCCATCGATGCCTTGTCGGAGCCCGAGTCCTTGCGCGCTTCCTCGGTGATGTCCTGCGGTGTGCGGATGCCCGCCACCACGTCCTCCCCTTGCGCGTTGATCAGGAACTCGCCGTAGAGCTTGCTCTCGCCGGTCGAGGGATTGCGCGTGAAGGCAACGCCGGTCGCCGAGGTCTCGCCCATGTTGCCGAACACCATGGCCTGCACGTTGACCGCGGTGCCCCAGGATTCCGGAATGTCGTGCAGCCTGCGGTAGGTCACCGCGCGGGCGTTCATCCAGGATGAAAACACCGCGCCGATCGCGCCCCAGAGTTGGTCGTGCGGGTCCTGCGGAAAATCCTTGCCCGTTTCGCGCGCGACCGCGTCCTTGTACTTGCCGACCAGATCGACCCAGTCGTCGGCGGTGAGATCCGTGTCGAGCGTGTAGCCCTGGCTGTCCTTGAAGGTATCGAGGATTTCCTCGAAATGATGATGCTCGAAGCCGAGCACCACGTCCGAATACATGGTGATGAAGCGGCGATAGCTGTCATAGGCGAAGCGGCGATCGCCCGACAGTTCCGACAGCGCTTCCACCGTCTCGTCGTTGAGGCCGAGATTGAGCACCGTGTCCATCATGCCCGGCATCGAGGCGCGGCCGCCGGAGCGCACGGAAACGAGCAGCGGATTCCTGGAATCGCCGAAGATCTTGCCGGTCAACTTGCCGACATGATCGAGCGCCTTCTCAACCTGCGACTTCAATTCCTTCGGGTAGGATTTGTCATGCGCGTAGAAATAGGTGCAGACCGAGGTCGGGATGGTGAAGCCCGGAGGCACCGGCAGGCCGAGATTGGCCATCTCGGCGAGGTTGGCGCCCTTGCCGCCGAGCAAATCGCGCATCTCCGCTTTGCCCTCGGCCTTGCCGTCCCCAAAGGTGAACACCCACTTGCCGGCCTTGGCCGCAACAGGCGCAGCCTTGGTTGAAGCAGTCTTGCTCGGTACCGGCTTCGCGGCGACCTTCGGCGCAACCGGCTTCGTCGCTGCCTTTGCAACAGCCTTGGAAACCGACTTGGCGGCAGGCTTCACAGCCGGCTTGGCAGCGGCCTTGGCCACGGGCTTCGGGGCGCGCTTGGCAAGTGCCTTGCGGGCCGCCGGCGCGGCTTTCGCCTTGGCGGAGGACTTTGATTTCGCTGGAATTTTCGCTGGAGTTTTCGAGGCGGCTTTGGCCATAGCTTGCACACAACCTGCGAGAGGAATGGGTAATTGCGCGCCTTACACCACTTTGGGCAGGTCCGCGCAAGTCGAAGAGTTCCCTAGAATGAAGGCCTAGAGATGGAGCCACTTCAACAATCCGAGCCCGATCGCACCATTTATGATGAGAAAAATCGCGACGATCAGGTTCAGGAGGCGCGGCATGATCAGGATGAGCACACCCGCAAGCAGCGACAGGATCGGCGAGATGTGGGCGACGGTGATGTGCATGAATTTTCTTTCCGTGGGTGGGGCGAATCGCGGCGGGATCATAGCGGACTGGGTTCCGCGGGTAGAGACGCACCGGGGGCGCGCGAGTTCCCGGCTTCGCGAAAACTGCCCGAAAATGCCGCGAATGCGGCGGGCGTTTTCCGGAACATCGCGGAGACGCATGCATTGGCAACCGGTCGCGCCAGTGGCGCTTCCCGAAAACCTTCTCGAAGGAGTTGCCCATGCGGAACAGGATTCTTGCTCTTGCAGCGCTCGCGGCCTCGATCGGCTCGCCCCTTGCGGCGCAGGCGCAAAGCAGCGTCACCGTGGGACGCGCGCCCGTCGTCGTCGAGAGCGGCCCGACCATTGCGGTCGAGCAGCGGCCGGCTTTCCGCGACTATGTCGTCGAACAACGTGTGCCGGCTTTCCGCATCCCGGATCGCGTGGTGGTCGGTGCCACCTTACCTGAAAGCGGCGTCACCTATTATGACGTGCCGCAACGTTTCGGCGCCACCACCTATCGCTACACCGTCGTAAACGGCGAGACCGTGCTGGTTGAGCCGCGCTCGCGGCGCATCGTCGAGGTGATGGACTAACGTTTCCGGTATCAACTAGGTGTCCGGCGCGTCACATCAATCAGGCTGACGCGAGCAGTATAGTCGGACATCAGGCCCCGCCCGGTCCTCCCCCCGCCGGGCGGGGCTTTTTGTGTGGGCACTCTTCGCGCACAGCAATTGCGGCCACCAACTCCGTCGTCATGGCCCGGGCTTGTCCCGGCCATCCATGCCTCTCCGCGAGCG
>NZ_JADPJF010000032.1:143170-146371 GCF_023073295.1 Bradyrhizobium sp. 23
CGCTCAATCCTGGATCTTCGAGAAATCCGCCACCGCACGCGTGGCGCTGCGGATCTCGTTGAGCAATTTTAGCCGGTTCTCACGCACCTTCGCATCCTCGTCGTTGACGCGAACTTTCTCGAAGAACGCATCGACCGGCGGACGCAGCTTGGCCATCGCACTCATCGCGGCAGCGAAGTCTTCCTTCGCGACAGCAGCGCTTGCCTCCGCCTTCACTTCGCCGATCGCGTTGGCCAGCGCCTTCTCCTCGTCGAGGCCATAGAGCGCAGCATCGGGCGCGCCCTCGAACGCGCGCTTGTCCTTCTTCTCCTCGATGCCGAGGATATTGCTGGCGCGCTTGATGCCGGCGAGCAAATTCTTGCCGTCCTCGGACTCGAGGAATTTTCCAAGCGCCTCGACGCGGCGGACGATCATCAGAAGGTCGTCCTGGCCACCGAGCGCGAACACGGCGTCGACCAGATCGTGCCGCGCGCCCTGCTCGCGGAGCTGCACTTTCAGCCGGTCTGCGAAGAAGGCGAGCAGGTCGCTCGGAAGCTTCTGCGCATCGGCAGGCTTCAAGGACAAGCCGGCGAGTGCGGACGCCGCCATCTTCATGATCGACATACGCAGTGCGTTCTCACCGATCAGCCTGATCACACCCAGCGCCGCGCGGCGCAGCGCATACGGATCCTTCGATCCCGTCGGCTTTTCGTCGATCGCCCAGAAGCCGACAAGCGTGTCGAGCTTGTCCGCGAGCGCGACTGCGACGCTGACCGGATCGGTCGGCACGCGATCGGCAGGCCCTTGCGGCTTATAGTGCTCCTCGCAGGCGGCAGCGACGGAGGCGTCCTCGCCCTGGGCCAGCGCGTAGTACTTGCCCATCAGGCCCTGCACCTCGGGGAATTCGCCGACGACTTCGGTCAGCAAATCCGCCTTCGCCAGATGCGCGGCGCGCGTCGCCTTGGCGACATCGGCGCCGACGAGCGGCGCGATCTCTGCGGCGAGACGCTCGATTCGCTTGATGCGCGCAGCCTGGGTGCCGAGCTTCTCGTGGAACACGATCTGCTCGAACTTCGGCAGCCGGTCTTCCAGCTTCGTCTTCAGGTCCGTCTCGTAGAAGAATTTCGCATCCGACAAGCGCGGACGAATCACACGCTCGTTGCCGGCGACGATGGTCTTGCCGCCGTCAGGCGCCTCGATGTTGGCGGTGAGCACGAACTTGTTGGTCAGCTTGCCCGTCTTGGGATCTTTGACGACGAAGCACTTCTGGTTGTTGCGGATGGTGGCGCGGATCACCTCGTCGGGGATCGCGAGATACTCCGCTTCGAACGATCCCATCATGACGACGGGCCATTCGACGAGACCCGAAACCTCATCGAGCAGCACCTGATCCTCGACCAGTTCGAACCCTTGCGCAAAGGTCAGCTCCTTGGCGTCGGCAAAGATGATGTCCTTGCGCGCCTGCGGATCGAGGATGACTTTTGCGGCCTTCAGCTTCGCTTCGTAGTCCTCGAAGCGGCGGACGGAAATCGCGCTAGGAGCCATGAAGCGGTGACCGTAAGTGGTCTGGCCGGCCTCGATGCCGTCCACCGAGAATTTGACGACATCGGGCTCTTCGGTCTCGAGCCCGAACGTCGCGGTGATCGCGTGCAGCGGACGCACCCAGCTCAGCGAGCCCGGCTTGCCGGAGCGCGCGCCCCAGCGCATCGATTTCGGCCAAGGGAAAGTGCGGATGATCACGGGGAGGATTTCCGCGAGCACGTCGATGGCGTCGCGGCCGGGCTTCTCGATCAGCGCGATGTAGAAGTCGCCCTTCGGATCGCGCTGGATCTTGGCCTCGTCCAGCGACGTCAAACCCGTCGCTTTCAGAAAACCCTGCACGGCCGCGTCGGCCGCACCGATCTTCGGTCCGCGGCGTTCGGTCTTCAGGTCAGGCTGGCGCGCAGGGATGCCGTGCACGGTAAGCGCAAGGCGGCGCGGCGTCGCGAACGCCTTCGCGCCTTCGTAGACGAGACCCTCGGCGACGAGCTTGTCGGTGACCATGCGGCGCAGATCGTCCGCCGCCTTGGCCTGCATGCGCGCGGGGATTTCTTCCGAGAAAAGTTCAAGCAAAAGATCGGGCATCAGGTCGCTCCGCCCGCTTCAGTATGTATCCAGGCCTCGCCGCAAGCTTTTGCCAGTTCGCGCACGCGAAGAATGTAGCTCTGCCGCTCCGTCACGGAGATCACGCCGCGCGCGTCGAGCAGGTTGAACACATGGCTTGCCTTGATGCACTGGTCATAGGCCGGAAGCGACATCAGATGCGCCTCGCGCTTGCCATCTTTCCAACCCGCATCGAGGTATTTCCGGCAGGCGGCTTCCGCCATCTTGAACTGCTCGAACAGCATCGCGGTGTCGGCCACTTCGAAATTGTGCTTCGAATATTCCCGCTCGGCCTGCAGGAAGACATCGCCATAGGTGACCTTGGCGTCGCCTTCGCGGCCGTTGAAGTTGAGGTCGTAGACCCGGTCGACGCCCTGCACGTACATCGCGAGGCGCTCGAGCCCGTAGGTGAGTTCGCCCGCGACCGGCGCGCATTCGACACCCGCGACCTGCTGGAAATAGGTGAACTGGCTGACTTCCATGCCGTCGCACCAGCACTCCCAGCCGAGGCCCCAGGCGCCCAGCGTCGGGCTCTCCCAATCGTCCTCGACGAAGCGAATGTCGTGCACGGCGGAATCGATGCCGATCGCGGCGAGCGACTTCAGGTACAGCTCCTGAAGGTTCGCCGGCGACGGCTTCATGATCACCTGGAATTGGTAGTAGTGCTGCAGCCGGTTCGGATTCTCGCCGTAGCGGCCGTCCTTGGGCCGCCGCGAGGGCTGCACGTAGGCCGCATTCCAGGGCTTTGGCCCGAGCGCGCGCAGCGTGGTCGCCGGATGGAAGGTACCCGCACCCATCTCCATATCGTAGGGCTGCAGGATCACGCAGCCCTGCTCGGCCCAGAACCGCTGGAGCGCGAGGATAAAGCCCTGGAACGAGCGTTCCGGGCGCATATGGGCGGGCAAGGAGGCGTCCATCGTCAGATCGGGCTCTCGCGGGGGGTTGAATCGCGCGGGACCGTATCGACGGCAGGGGTGGGAATCAAGGTGAAGGGGGTGGATTCGGGCCTAGTTCTCCGTCATGGCCGGGCTTGTCCCGGGCATCCACGTTCTTCGTGCGGTGAGACAAGGCGTGGATGGC
>NZ_JADPJF010000032.1:146525-163756 GCF_023073295.1 Bradyrhizobium sp. 23
GACGGCCCCCATATGGGCGGCCTCGGCGACGCGCGAGAGGCGCATCTCCTCCAGCTCCTGGTTGATCCTGACGGCGGTCTTGTAAGCCCAGCGGACCACGGCAAGCCCGCCCAGGACGCCCGCGAATGCGACGAACGGCGGCATCGGTCGTTCCTTGTTCACAATGCTCAGCCCCCACGCGCATTCTTGCGCAGACCGGGCCGCGCCGCAATTGGCACGGCTTCAAGTCTCCTTGGGGCCAAATGGCGCGGAGGGGCTCCGTCTAAAACCCGAATTTCGCCCAGATCGCGCGCGTCTCGACCGCCGAGATCAGGTCGTCCGGCAGGCTGGCCATTGATTCCATGGCGGAAAGCTGCCCCGCGCCGGGCGATTTCCGGCCCAAAAGGCCGGAGAGCAGACCGGTCGGCTGGGCAATCACGGGGGTGAGAACCTTCTCGCCATAGCGGGCACGAAGAGTTGAGCGGAGATCGCCGATGCTGTCGGCGAGCCCCAGCGCGATCGAACTCTCGCCGGCCCAGTATTCGCCCGTGAACAGGGTGTCGTCGGAGCCCTTCAACCGCGCGCCGCGGCTCTCCTTCACCAGCGCGATGAAGATCTGGTGGATCTCGCGCTGGAGCGCCTTGAGCTTGGCGACGTCGTCGGGGTTTTCAGGGAGAAACGGATCGAGCATCGCCTTGTGCGCGCCGGCGGTGTAGAGGCGCCGCTCGATGCCGAGCCGCTTGATCGCCTCCTGGAAACCAAAACTGCCGCCGACCACGCCGATCGAGCCGAGGATCGAGGACGGATCGCAGATGATCTCGTCGCCGGCGCACGCGATCATGTAGCCGCCGGAGGCCGCGACGTCCTCGACGAACACCAGCACCGGCAGCTTCTTCTCCGCCGCGAGCTGCTTGATGCGCAGGTAGATCTGGCGCGACTGCACCGGCGAGCCGCCGGGCGAATTGATCACCAGCGCCACCGCCTTGGCGTTGCGCGTCGAAAACGCCCGCTCCAGAACCCGCGAAACCGTCGCGAGCGTCATGCCCGGGCGCAGCGGCGTCACTGCGCCGATCACACCGGACAGCCGCACCACCGGCACCACGGCCGTGCCGGGACGGAAGCGCGCCGGCAGATATTGCATGAGCTTGTCGGCCAGGCCGGAACTCTCAGGATCGTTCAATTTTTCGGCCATGCCGTTACCTCTGATTAACCGTTTCTTATCACGCGACTGTCATTGGAAGGGCCCGGAACGTGTTTTGCAGAAACGCCGTTGAGAGGCTGCAATGGGCCAGCGGAGAACACCATGAAAATCTATCTGCTGATGCTGCTGATCGGTGCGCTGTTCATGGCGATCCGCCTGACGACTCCGCAAGAGCAGCAGTCGGAATCGCTTCCGCGATAGCTCAGCACGGTTCCACCAGGGGTAGAACCGCCCTTCCCTCCAGAATATCCATCACCTCTATTTTGGGCACGCGTGACTCCTCGTTGAGCATGAGGCCCGGCAACAATCGTACCGGTGCCCTCCCGCCCTTGATTGCGCGCACCAGCACGCGGATCGCGGGCCGCCCGGCTTCACCGTGAACCGGCAGAATCGCGAGACTGCCGAAGCCGCGAGACAGCGCCGCCAAAACCTCCGCGATCCCATCTGCGCGCCAGATCAATGTCAGCGCGCCATGCGATCGGAGGATGCGCCGCGCCGCATGCACCCAGGCATTCAGCGTCTGATCCGTCGCCACATGCGCGATCTGGCGCGCCTGATCGGGCGAACCGCGATGGCGAGCGGGATCGTTGAAGGGCGGGTTCATCAGCACGACGTCGACGCTGTCGGGCGCGAGCCCGCTGGCTGCGAAGGCCTGCGCGTCCGCGGTGACGTCGAGCACGATCGTCTCGGCGGCAATCGCATTCGCGGCCGCATTGGCGCGCGCAAGCTCCGCCAGCTCCGGATCGATCTCGAGCAGGCCGAGCCTGATCCCGGCGACGCGCCGAGCCAACGCAAGGCCCGCCGTGCCGATGCCGGCGCCGAGATCGACGACACGGTCGCCCGCCCTCGCCTCCGTCGCCGCCGCGAGCAGAATGGCGTCGTGCCCGGCGCGATGGCCAGACCGCTTCTGCTTCAGCCGCAATTGCCCGCCGAGAAAGGCGTCCTCGGTGAGGTCTGTCAGGGCTTCACTCATCGCCGCGCAGTTCGTGGCTGAGGCCGGCCTCGGTCAGAAGCTGCCGGGCCTCGATGGCGTCGTCCTCGTGGACCAGGATCCGCCGCGGCAAAATGCCGAGCGAGCCCTCAATGATGCTCATGTTCTGGTCCAGCACCAGATGATGGATGTTGGCGCCGTCGAGCAGCGCGCCGATCGCCGACACCAGCACCATATCGTTGGTCCGAACCAGTTCTCGCAAAACACAGCCTCCTGCCTGACGGGGATTAAGCGCCAAATGTCAATGGTTCCACGGCCCTTGCCGCATCCCCGTCCAGTTTCTATTGTCTTTCCATCAGAATAGCCCTTCCGGGGCAAATATTGGAGACCGGCGTGGCCGTCATCGTACCTTTCGAAACCCCCGGCGCGTCGATCGAAGAGCTGGTTGCCCTTGTCGCCGGTGACATGGAGCGCGTCAACGCCACGATCCTGTCGCGGACCGGTTCGGACGTGACCATGATCCCGGAGGTCGCCAACCATTTGATCTCCTCCGGGGGCAAGCGCCTGCGTCCGATGCTGACGTTGGCCATGGCCAACCTCGCCGGCTACACCGGCGACGGCCATATCAAACTCGCCGCCAGCGTCGAGTTCATGCATACCGCCACGCTGCTCCATGACGACGTCGTCGACGAGAGCGAGATGCGCCGCGGCAAGCTGTCGGCGCGCATGCTCTGGGGCAATGAGGCGAGCGTGCTGGTCGGCGACTTCCTGCTCGGCCAGGCCTTCCGCATGATGGTCGAGGTCGGCTCGCTCCGCGCGCTCGACATTCTCTCCGCGGCCGCCGCCACCATCGCCGAGGGCGAGGTGATGCAGCTTGCCGCCGCCAAGAACACCGCGACCACCGAAGACGAATATCTCGCCGTAATCCGCGGCAAGACCGCCGAGCTGTTCGCGGCCGCCTGCGAGGTCGGGCCCGTGATCGCCAACCGCCCGAAGGCGGAGCAGACCGCCTGCCGCTCGGTCGGCATGAATCTCGGCATCGCCTTCCAGCTCGTCGACGACGTGCTCGACTATGGCGGCAAGAGCGCCAAGCTCGGCAAGAACACCGGCGACGATTTCCGCGAGGGCAAGATCACGCTGCCCGTCGTGCTCGCCTTCCGCCGCGGCAACGACACCGAGCGCGCCTTCTGGATCCGCGCGCTGGAGCGCGGTGAGATCGGCGACACCGACCTCGACCACGCCATCGGGTTGATGAACAAGCATCGCGCGCTCGAAGACACGCGCAGCCGCGCCCAGCACTACGGCGCCATGGCCGTGGACGCGCTGGCGCTGTTCCCGTCCTCGCCGATGAAGAGCGCGCTGGAGCAGGTCGTGGCGTTCTGCCTGGCTCGGTCGCATTAGCTACCTGCATCCTTAGCGCTTGCTGGTAGCCACACCCTCAGTGTCGTCCCGGCGAAGGCCGGGACCCATTACCTCGGTCAGCGTTGTCTTAGCGCCTGTAGCAACCATCGTGCACCACAACAACAGTCGTGGCTATTGGGTCCCGGCCTTCGCCGGGACGACATCGTTGAGATACGCGCCACCACCGCATTAACAGCGTCATTGCGAGCGCAGCGAAGCAATCCAGAATCTTCCCGCAAAGGGACTCTAGATTGTTTCGCTTCGCTCGCAATGACGAGCTAGGTGTGCGAGGGCCGCCTTCCAACTTGCATTCAAATCCTGTGCGCCATCTTGCGGCACACCTCCGTCGGAGTGTTCTAACGGTTCGCCTACTAACTTGCATTTTGCAAGCTACTCACCTACCTTCCCCTCATGCAGCCCAAATCCCCCTCCATTCAGGAATGTCCGGTCGGCCGCGCCGTGGAGACGGTCGGCGAATGGTGGAGCATTTTGATCCTGCGGGATGCATTCCAGGGCGCAACGAGGTTCGACGAATTTTCGCAAAGCCTCGGGATCGCGCCGAACATCCTGTCGCGGCGGTTGGCCCATCTCACCGAAAGCGGCATGTTCGTCCGCCGCCGCTACAATGAACGGCCGCCGCGCTACGAATATGTGCTGACGGACAAGGCCCGGGACTTCTTCCCCGTGGTCGCAACCCTGCTCGCTTGGGGCAACAAGCATCTCGCACCGATGGGCGAAGCGATCCTGCTCGCGAACCGGCACGATTGTCGTCCGTTCAATCCGGTCGTGGTCGATGCCGCCGACATGCAGCCGATCACGCTCACCAATGCGGTCGTCGTCGCAGGCCCCCGCGCCAGCCGTGTAATGCGTAAACGGCTGACCTCGCTCAAAGCCATGAACCCGGCCGTCGCGCCGGCTGGAGACTGACATGCGTCGTATCGTCGTGACGGGAATGGGCGCGGTGTCGCCGCTTGGCTGCGGTGTCGAACTTTCGTGGCGCCGGCTGCTGGCCGGCCAAAGCGGGCTGCGCCCGCTGCCGGAATGGTCGCAGGCGCTGCCCGCACGTATTGCCGGCCTCGTGCCCGACAAGGCCGATGACGCGGAGGGCGGCTTCGATCCCGCGCAGGCCGCCGCGCCGAAAGACCAGCGCAAGATGGACCGCTTCATCCTGTTCGCGCTGCTCGCCACCGCGGAAGCGGTTGCGCAGGCCGGTTGGACGCCGCAGGACGCGGCGGCGCAGGAACGAACTGCGACGATCATCGCCTCCGGCGTCGGCGGTTTTCCGGCAATGGCGGAGGCGGTGCGCATCACCGAACAGCGCGGCCCGCGCCGGCTGTCGCCGTTCACGATCCCCTCCTTCCTCGCCAATCTCGCCGCCGGCCACGTCTCGATCAAATACGGCTACAAGGGAGCGCTGGGCACACCGGTCACGGCCTGCGCTGCCGGCGTTCAGGCGATCGGCGATGCCGCGCGCATGATCCGCGCGGGCGAGACTGATGTGGCGATCTGCGGCGGCGCGGAAGCCTGCATCGACATCGTCAGCCTCGGCGGCTTTGCGGCGGCCCGCGCACTGTCGAGCGGATTCAATGACGCCCGCGCCTCGCGCCCGTTCGATCGCGACCGCGACGGTTTTGTCATGGGCGAAGGCGCCGGCATCCTGGTGATCGAGGAGCTGGAGCATGCATTGGCGCGCGGCGCGAGGCCGATCGCGGAGATCGTCGGATACGGTACGACCGCGGACGCCTATCACATGACATCGGGTCCGCCTGACGGCGACGGCGCCCGGCGCGCCATGGAGATCGCGCTCCGGCAGGCCAAGCTTGCGCCCGCGGATTTACAGCACCTGAACGCGCATGCGACGTCGACGCCGGCCGGCGACGAGAGCGAGCTTGGCGCCATCGCCGCGCTATTCGGCCGCCACCGCGGCATCGCGGTGAGCGCGACCAAATCGGCCACCGGGCATCTGCTCGGCGCCGCCGGTGGCCTCGAAGCGGTCTTCACCGCGCTCGCCCTGCGCGACCAGATCGCGCCGCCGACGCTCAATCTCGAAAACCCTGATCCCGCCGCTGACGGCATCGACATCGTCGCCGGTGTGGCGCGACCGATGCCGATGCAGCACGCGATCTCGAACGGGTTCGGCTTCGGCGGGGTGAATGCCAGCGTGATCTTCCGCCGGATGGGCTGAACGACGGGCCTTAGTCGACGGGCCTTGCAATCGCGGCAAGCATCGCTACCAAAGCAGGATGATCAACACGAATTTCTGGCTGTTCCTGGCCGCCGCTTGTCTCATCGCCGCCGTTCCCGGCCCCGGCATTTTCTACGTCGCGGCACGGACCCTATCGGAAGGGCGCGGCAGCGGTTTTGCATCGACCGCGGGCACCGCACTCGGCGGGCTGGTTCATGTGGTCGCGGGCAGCTTCGGCATCTCCGCGATCATTCTTGCCAGCGCCGAGCTGTTTGCCGCCGTGAAATTCGTCGGCGCACTTTATCTCGTCTGGCTCGGCATCAGGACTTTTCGCAGCGCCAGCCGCGCGCCGTCATTCGACAGCAAGCCCGTCGGCGACAAGCGCGCCTTTCGCGACGGCGTGCTGGTCGAGGCGCTGAACCCGAAGACCGCCGCCTTCTTCCTCGCCTTCATTCCGCAGTTCCTTGACCCGGCGGGATCGAACCCGACACTGCAATTCATCACGTTGGGCGCGCTCTCGGTGACGCTGAACACGCTCGCCGATATCGTGGTGGTGCTGATGGCCTCCGCGACACGTACGCAGTTGATCGGACGCCCGCATTTGATGCGACGTCTCACCCAGGGCTCCGGCGTCTTCATCGCAGGGCTCGGCCTGTCGCTCGCACTGGCGCGGCGGCCCGTGAATGGATAGCGCCACCATGCCCGCCCCGCAAAGCCGCATTTACGAGTCTCACGGCCTGCGGCTGCACTATGCCGACTGGGGCAACGACGGCGCGCCGGTCGCCATCCTGGTTCACGGCGGCCGCGATCACTGCCGGAGCTGGGACGTCATCGCCCGGTCGCTGCAGCCGCATTTTCACGTGCTCGCACCGGACCTGCGCGGTCACGGCGATTCCGACTGGACCAGGGGCGGCAGCTACGCGCTGACGGAGTATGTGTACGATCTGGCCCAGCTCGTCCGTGCCATCGCGGCGCCTCAAGTCACTCTCATCGGCCATTCTATGGGCGGCATGGTCAGCCTGATCTTTACAGGGGCATTCCCCGAACAGGTCTCGAAGCTGGTCGTGCTCGACGGCGTGACGATGTTGCCGGATACACCAAAACCGCCGGTGCATGAGCGGATCGGCAAGTGGATCGGTCAGCTCGACAAGTTGCACGACCGCGCACCGCGCCGCTATTCGACCCTCGAAGACGCGGCGGCGCAGATGGTCCTTCACAACAAGCGGCTGTCTCGCGAGCTCGCGCTGCACCTCGCCACCCACGGCGCGCGGCAGAACGAGGACGGCACCTATAGCTGGAAGTTCGATCCCTACCAGCGCGCCTCTGCGCCGCACCGGCTCTGGCCGGACGATCACATCGCGCTGTGGTCGCGCATCACCTGTCCGACGCTGCTCTTGAATGCCGGCGAAAGCTTTCTGGCTGGCGCGAGGGCCGCGGGGCTGGAGCGCTACTTTCCGCAGGCGCGCGTCGAGACCATTGCAGGGGCCGGACACTGGCTGCAGCATGACAAGCCGCAGGAGGTGTTGGGTGAGATCCGGCGGTTTCTCGGGCTTGGCGAGGACGCTGCGGGCTAGCTCCGCAACATCCGCGTCATTGCAGATCTAGCTCAGCGTTCCCGAGTGCACCCACCAGCCGGAATGATCCCTGCGGATATTCTCGGCGGCGGCATGCGCCTCGGCAGATGCGCCATAGATCGCAAAGCACGTCGCCCCCGAGCCGGACATGCGGGCGAGCTTGACGCCGGCGGAGCCACGCAAGGCTTCCAGCACGTCGCCAATCACCGGCTTGATGCGCATCGCAGGCGCTTCGAGATCATTGGCGACGGTCTCGAGAGTATCGATCCAGTCGGCGATGGAGGCGCCCTCGCCTGGCCAGGCCGGGCCGTCGAAGACGGACGTGGCGCCGACCAGGAGTTCGCCGTTGCGCAGGCCCAGCTCCTGGAACACGTCCTTTGTCGCGACCGGCACGCGTGGATTGACCATCACGCAGGGCATGCTCGGCAGCATCAAGGGCAGCAGCTGCTCGCCGACACCGGTCATGTCGCAGGCGCGCGAGAACAGACACACCGGCACGTCGGCGCCGGTCGCAAGCGCAACCTTCTGGAGGCGGGCGTCGTCGAGCGACAGATCGTTGAGGCGCGCCAGCAACCGCAGCGCCGCCGCGGCGTCGGCCGAGCCGCCGCCGATGCCGGCGGCGACCGGGAGCACCTTGTCGAGCGCGAAGGCGCCCAGCTTCAGGTTCGGGACGGCTTCGGCCAGGAGCTTGGCCGCCTTGAACACGAGGTTGTCGGCCATATTGCCGCAGGCCGCGGCGAGCGGCCCCGTCGTGGTGAGCTTCAGCTCGCCGCCGGGCTCCAGCGTGAGCCGGTCGGCGCAGTCGGCAAAGGCGACCACGCTTTCGAGATCATGATAGCCGTCGGCACGACGGCCCACCACGCGAAGGCTCAGATTGACCTTCGCGCGCCCTTCTTCAATCAACGCCGGCATTGACGACACGCCCCCAACTTCAACTCACTCAGCCGCCCTTGCCGTCGTCCTTCTTCTTCTCCTTCTCCGCCTGCGCAGCCGAGGAGTTCGAATTGTCGTCGGTCATACCGTTTGCAATCTTGGCCTCGATCTTCGGAAGCTCATCCGCTTCGGGCTTGAGATCGCGGGCGTGGGCCCACTGGAACTTGGCTTCCAGCGTGCGGCCGACGCGCCAATAGGCGTCGCCAAGGTGATCGTTGATAGTGGGATCCTCGGGCTTGAGATCAATGGCGCGCTCGAGGTTCTTCACCGCGTCCTCGTAATTGCCGATGCGGTAATAGGCCCAGCCAAGGGAGTCGACGATGTAGCCGTCATCCGGGCGCTGCTCGACTGCCCGCTTGATCATCTTCATGCCTTCGTCGAGATTGATGCCCTGGTCGATCCAGGAATAGCCGAGATAGTTGAGGACGTGCGGCTGGTCGGGTTGCAGCTCGAGCGCCTTCTTCATGTCGGCTTCGGCCTTGCCCCACTGCTTGGAGCGCTCCTCGCAGATGCCGCGATAATAATACCAGACGCTGTTGGCCTTATCGTTGCCGGCCGGCAGCACGTCGACGCCTTGCGAATAGGTCGCGCCGCATTCGCCGAACTTCTTGCGGCCGCGCTCGATGTTGCCGAGCGCCATGATGGCTTCGAGATCCTTGGGATCCTCAGTGGTGACGCCCTTGAGGATCTTGATCGCCTCGTCGGTGCGGTCGGCGGAATCCAGATCGATGGCGAGCTGGATTTGGGCGTTGCGCTTGAGTGGAGAGGACGACGGCACCCGCTCGTAGACCTTGATCGCCATCTGCGGCCGCTTCACCGATTCATAGAGATCGGCGAGCGAGAGCAGCGCCAGGGGATGGGTGGGCTGCAGGTAGAGCGAGAGCTGGAGGTAGACCAGCGCCAGATCCTCGCCGCCGCGGCGGGTCAGTGTGGCGCCGATGCCGTAGAGTGCTTCTGCGGCGCCGGCTTGCGCGCTATCGACCAGCGGCGGCATCTTCTTGCCGGCCTTGGTGTCGCGCAACCCTTCCACGATCAGCGGATGGCGGGCGAGCTTCTTGTCGAAAGCCTGGTAGACCGTGGTCGCGGCGGCCGAGTCCTTGTTGCGAGATAGCCAGCGCGCATAGGCCTCGGTGACACGCAACATGGAATCGTCGAGCTTGTAGGCACGCTCGAACCGGGTGCCAGCGTCTTTCTCCTTGCCGGCGAGTTCGAGGATCATGCCGGCATGGAGATCCTTGAACAGCGGATACCATTCAGGACCGGCCAGCTTGTCGATGGTGGCGACGCCGCCCTTGGCATCCCCCGCACCATAGGCGGCCCAGCCCGACAGCAGCGTGGCGACGAGATCGGTGATCGGACCGCGGATCGACTGGTTGATGTTGGTCTGCGCGGTCGCGTACTTCTTGAACTTGAGATCGTGCACGCCAACGACGAGCCGTGCAACGCGGTTGGTCTTGTCGATGGTCAGGATGCGCTCGGCGAGCTTGACAGCCTCGTCGATGTCACCGTCGGCGACCGAGGAGATGAAGGCGCGATCGAGCAGCTCGTTGTTCTTGGGGTCGGTGCGCAGGGCCGAGCGATAGAATGCGGCGGCGGAGGCCGCGTCGCGCTCGACGCTGGCGTGGCGGGCGGCGAGATAGCTGCCGGAGGTGGTCAGCGCCTTCAGATCGTTTCGGGTCGGAAACTGCGCCGCCGTGTCGGACGGATGGTCCGGCGTCTGCGCCCGGACCGCGCCGGGGACCGTCGCCATCGCTGAGCCCATGAGGGCAATGGCGGCAACAGTCCAACGGTTGAAACGATTTGAAAGCATCGGGGCTCGCCTTGAGTTGGTAGTGCCTGGGTTTGCAGAAGGCCGTATCGCAAGCGAACGCGGCCGGTGGCATGGGGACCCGGAACCGTCAGGCCGACAATGCCGCTTTTGGCGCTTCACCGCAAGGATTCGGGCCGGGCGATCCCCTCCGCACGGCACAAATCGGCCAAGTGACCCGTCAAGAGCGCCCCAAGACGCCGCCAGTATGGCCTTATCGTGACCACGGGGACCGCGGCCGGGTTCTCACGCGAACGTGCGTCACAGGGCGAAGATCACGCAACTCTGGTCACATTGGCCTCGGTCACATGGATCGTGACTTGCTGACCCCAGCCTACATGGCCTCGTAGTTCGGACCGCCGCCGCCCTCCGGGGGAACCCAGGTGATGTTGCCGTTGGGGTCCTTCACGTCGCAGGTTTTGCAGTGAACGCAGTTCTGGGCATTGATCTGGAAGCGCGGGCCCGAACCTTCCTCGATCCACTCATAGACGCCGGCCGGGCAATAGCGATTCGAGGGACCGGCAAACACGTCGTGCTCGGAGGTCTTCTGGAGGTTCATGTCCGTGACCTTGAGATGGACCGGCTGGTCCTCCTCATGATTGGTATTGGACAGGAACACCGACGAGAGCTTGTCGAAGGAAATCTTGCCGTCCGGCTTCGGGTAGGTTCTCGGCGCGTGGGTCTTGGCCGGATCGAGCGTCGCGCGATCGGGCTTCGCGTGCGACTGGGTGCCAAATAGCGAGCCGCCGAACAGCGTGTTGCACCACATGTCGAAGATGCCGAGCCCGGCGCCGATGAAGGTGCCGAACTTCGACAACAACGGCTTGGCATTGCGGACAGGATAGAGGTCCTTACCGACGACGGAATCGCGCCAACCGTTCTCGTATTCGACCAGCTCATCATTGGCGCGGCCCGCAGCGAGAGCCACGTTAACATGTTCGGCCGCGAGCATGCCGGTGCCCATGGCATTGTGCACGCCCTTGATCCGGGGCACGTTGACGAAGCCGGCCGCGCAGCCGATTAGCGCACCGCCCGGGAAGCTCAGCCGCGGCACCGACTGGTACCCGCCTTCGGTGATGGCGCGCGCGCCGTAAGCCAGCCGCTTGCCGCCTTCAAGCGTCGCGCGGACGGCCGGATGGTTCTTGACGCGCTGGAATTCGTCGAATGGCGACAAATAGGGGTCGTTGTAGTTGAGATGAACGACGAAACCGATCGACACCAGGTTCTCGTCATAATGGTAGAAGAACAGGCCGCCGCCGGTGTTGTTGTTCAAGGGCCAGCCAACCGCGTGCTGCACGAGGCCCTTCTGATGCTTGGCCGGATCGATCTGCCAGACTTCCTTGAGCCCGATGCCAAATTTCGGCGGCTCACTTTTGGTGTCGAGCGCGTATTTCGAGATCAGCTGCTTGGTCAGGCTGCCGCGCGCACCTTCGGCGAACAGCGTGTACTTGCCGAGCAATTCCATGCCACGGGTAAAGGAGTCCTTCGGCTTGCCGTCCCGGCCGATCCCCATGTCGCCGGTGGCGATGCCGCGCACCGCGCCATTGTCGTCATAGAGCACTTCGGCCGCGGCAAAACCGGGATAGATCTCGACGCCTAGCGCTTCCGCTTTGCGCGCCAGCCAGCGGCAGACATTGCCGAGCGAGCCGATATAGCAGTGATGATTGTCCATCAGCGGCGGCATGATGAAGTTCGGCAGCTTGATCGCGCTGGTCTCGGTGAACCAGAAGAAGCGGTCGTCCTTGACCTGCGTCTTGAGCGGACAATCGGAATCCTCGCGCCAGTCCGGGATCAGCTTGTCGAGCCCGGCCGGATCGATCACGGCGCCGGAGAGAATATGCGCACCGACCTCGGAGCCCTTCTCCACCACCACGACATTGAGATCGGCATTGATCTGCTTCAGCCGGATCGCCGCAGCCAGGCCCGAGGGACCGGCGCCGACGATGACGACGTCGAATTCCATGGATTCGCGCGGGGGAAGTTCTTCGGTGCTCATCTGATCTCAGCCCTTGAGACGGTCCTTGGTCGATTGCGCCCTCTTGTTTCCGATTTTTCCGGGTAGGACAACCTCGGAAATGCGTTTCGCCGGGGTGCAAGGCGCTCCAAACTGGACTAATAGTCAGACTTTCCGATGATCCCAGAACCCGCACCCACGGTCCGAGAGCTGCTCGCCTTCTATCTGGAGGCCGGAGTCGATTGCACGCTCGCGGAGGAACCGATCGACCGCCTGGCGGAATTGGATGTTCCACCTCCGGCCCCGCGCGCGCCACCTCCAGTCGAGGCCCCACGGCCGGTCGCCGCGCCCGCGGTGATGCGCGGCGAGGCGGCACCTGCGCCCGACATCGCGATCGCCTCGGCGCGCGAGGCCGCACGCACCGCGCCAAGCTTGGAGGCGCTGCGCGAGCTGATGCAGAGCTTTGACGGCTGCGCGCTGAAGCACACGGCGACACGTTTGGTTTTCGCCGACGGCAATCCGCAGGCACGCATCATGTTCGTCGGCGAGGCACCGGGCCGCGACGAGGACATCGAGGGGCTGCCCTTCGTCGGGCGCAGCGGCAAGCTGCTCGATTTGATGATAGGAGCCATAGGCCTCAACCGCACCACGGCCTACATCGCCAACGTGATTCCCTGGCGGCCGCCCGGCAACCGCACGCCGACGCCGCAGGAGACGCAAATCTGCCTGCCGTTCATCCAGCGCCAGATCGAGCTGGTGAATCCGGATGTGCTGGTGACACTCGGCAATCCCTCGACGCAGACGCTGCTGTCGACCCGCGAAGGCATCATGCGTACCCGCGGCCGCTGGTTCGACTACGAGACGGGCGGGCGCACCATTCGCGCGCTGCCGACCTTCCATCCCGCCTATCTGTTGCGCTCGCCGTCGTACAAGCGGCTGGCCTGGCAGGATCTGCGCGCGATCGCGAAGGTGCTGGCGGAGGCGTGAGGGGCCGTACAGCCTTTCGCCGTCATTGCGAGCGCAGCGAAGCAATCCAGAATCTTTCCGCGGAGGGGCTGTGGATTGCTTCGTCGCAAGGGCTCCTCGCAATGACGACCGAAAGAGCGAGCAACTAAGTCCCCTTCGGCCGCACGATGGCCCAGCCGATGCGCAGGAGTTGCTGGCGTCCGGTCACCAGCCATTCGAAGGCGCGCGGGACTTCCGGCACGATGCCGGGAAAGCGCGCGAGGATGTCCGGCGGCGGCGTGCCGGCGGTATCGGAAGCGCGCCAGACCACGACGCCGCCGGTCTCGCTGAATTTGGCCTGATTGATCCAGGGTGTACGCGCGGGCTCGGCATCGATGAAGAGATGCGGCCGGCCGGAATGCAGCGTGATCAAGCTCGCAAGCTGGGTCTCGCCGGCGACCGCGCGCAGGCGATGATTGGTGCGGCGGGCAAAGCTCTCGTCGAAGAAGTCCGAAATCGCGCGGGCCGGCATCGAGGTCGCGATCTCGTTGGCACCGGTCCACGGCAGCAGCAGGACGGCGAGCACGACGCCGATTGCGGGCGCCACGACGGCAGCCGCCCAGACCATCCGCAGCATCCTCGCGCGGCGCATCGCGATGAGATCGCCGGCCCCCACGACCACGGCAAGCCCCGACGACACCAGCACGACGCCGGCGCCGCCGACGACGGCGTCGAGGCCCAGCAGGCCGGAGATCAGCACCGCGCCGAGCGCCGGCGCCAGCGCGAAGAAATAGACGAAATTACGTGCGAGCGGCTCGACCGGCGGGCGGTAGATGATCGGCGCCTCCTCGCTCTTGGGCACGAACAGGCCGGTGTTGAGGACGGTCAGCGCCGGGATCGCCGCCGCACCGAGCAGGAGCCCCCCGAGCAGCCAGGCCGCGTGCAGCGCGCGGGCATTGAGCTGGGCGACCGCAGGCAAGGCCGGCAGGACGAGCGCCTCGGCGCGCATCAGCCAGACGGCATAGGGCAATGCCAGCACGGCGACGACCACCAGCGCAAACAGCGGGTCGAAGGCACGCAACGTGCGGCGGCCGTCCGCGGTTGCGAGCGCGAAGACGACGATCAGCAGCAGCAGGAAGATCGCAGCCGGCGTCGTCAGCAGCAAGAGGCCGGCCTCGATCGACCAGGCAAACCAGGCGTTGCCGCGGCGCTGTCCGATGATCTGCCAGGAATGCAGCAGCAGCAGCGCCCAGAGCGGTCGCGCCAGCACCAGAGGGCCGAAGTCGAGTGTGGGCGAGGAGAAGGCCAGCAGCGTCATGGTCAGCAGCACGGCCAGCACTGCCTGCTGGGGACCGACCACCGCGCGGGACAGATGATAGAGCGTGATCAAAGTCGCGATCCCGCAGAGCTCGGCCAGCACGTAGACACCGAACAGGTGGCCGCCGGCAGCGCGATAGGCGATGTCGGCGAGCCAGACCGGCAAGGGCGGCCCGAGATCGGTGCCGACCTGGTATTCGCGGCCGAAGGCCAGCAGGGTCGCGAGACTGCCGGGCGGGCTGCGATAAAACACGAGCGCCACGAACAGCCACATCGCGGCCTGGAGCAGCACGGCGATCCAGACGATCAGCCGCGGCCGCGCGCGAATGAGCTCGATGACCAGGGAGGTAAACCGCATGCAACGTCCGAAAGATGCAGCCAACCCGTGAAGCCGGCCCTATTCGCTCACGACTGTTTTGATAAAGGGCGTGACGCGTCGTGGCAACTGAGTCTCGTCTAGAGATTTGCCGACGCGTCGACTTCCAGGCTCGTGTCCACCTGCAACTCGATCTCGGTCACCGCAAACAGATCCTGCGCCGGCTCGACCGTCCAGGGCATGTGCTTGGCGCGTGCGGCGGCGACGGGGGCGAAGAAGCTGCGGTGGTGGACGGTGGGACCGAGGCGGTTGAGCGCGTCGAGGTGCTCGGGCACGGCGTAGCCCTTATGCTGCTCGAAACCGTAGCCGGGACAGTCCTGCGCCAACGCGCACATCAGGCGGTCCCGCGTTACCTTGGCGATGATCGAGGCCGCTGCGATCGACAGGACGATGCCGTCGCCGCCGATCACGGCTTCGCAATCGCATTCCGTGTCGAGCCGGTCGCGGCCGTCGACGAAGACGTGCCGCGGCTGCTGGGGCAGCGCCACCACGGCGCGCTTCAGCGCCCACAGCGAGGCGCGCAGGATGTTGTCGCGGTCGATGCGGGAGCGCGAGGCGACGGCCACCGAGACCTGGGCGGTCGCGCAGATCTTGCCGAACAGCCTTTCGCGCTCCTCGGCCGTCAGGCGCTTGGAATCGTCGATGCCGCGCGGGATGCGGTCGGGATCGAGAATCACCGCCGCCGCCACCACCGGACCGGCCAGTGGCCCCCGGCCCGCCTCATCGCAGCCCGCTACCGGCCAAACGCCGCGCTTGATCAGCGCGCGCTCACGGCGGAAGCTTGGGGCAACGATGATGGCGCTCTTTGTGCCGGCCAGCGCCTTGGCGATTTTTTTGGGCGCAGCTTTCTTGTTCTCAGGCGCAGCCTTCTCGTTCTTAGGCGCAGCCTTTTTGGGCGCGCCTTTGGCCGGCTTCTTGGCGGATTGATCCCGAATCATGGCCGGGATCGTGCGCAAGCGGCATGGCCTGCGCAATCGGGAACCTCGAACAATTCCCGTTATTCAAGCCAGCCGCCCTATTCCGCCAGATGCACCCGCCGGTCCTCGCCGACGTCGATGCCGGGCGCGACCACGACCTCCCAGGGATGGCCGTCAGGATCGGCGAAATAGCCGGAATAGCCGCCGTAGTCGGTCTCATGTGCTGCCTTCAGCAACGCGGCTCCCTTGCTGACGGCGAAGACCAGCACCGCATCCACCTCCTCACGCGCGCGGCAATTCCAGGCGAGCGTCATGCCGCGGAACGTCGATGGCCTCGGATGATCAGGCAATTTGGCGTCGACCGCGAGTTGATCCCAGGGAAACAACGCGAGCACCGGACCGCCGGTGTCATAGAACGCAACGGTCTCGCCGGTTACCTTGAGCCGGCGCGAGAAACCGAGCGCGTCGTAAAAGGCAATGCTGGCGCGGATGTCGTTCACGCCCAGCGTGATGACGGTCAGCCGCGGGATAGGAGCTGGCGGTTCCTTACTCATAGACGCCTCTCTCACTTCGTCCCTCAGAACAGGCTGAGCTGATCGCCGTTCCGCTTCGGCTTGGCAAAATGATCCGTCGTCAGCTTGGCGCGCCGTTTGTTCAGCCCGAGCCTGTCGCAAGCGATCTCGAAGCGGCGGCCGATGGTCCAGGCCATCGGGCCGGTGCCCTTCATGCGCTCGCCCCATTTCGCATCGTAGTCACGGCCGCCGCGCATGTCGCGGATCAGCGTGAAGACGTGGCGATACCGGTCCGGATAGTTCGCCATCAGCCATTCCCGAAAGAGATCGCGCACCTCGAGCGGCAACCGCAGCAACACGTAGGAGGCCTCCTTGACGCCGGCATGGGCGGCGGCATCCAGGATGCGCTCGATCTCGGAATCGTTCAGCGCGGGGATCACGGGCGCGACCATGACGGTGGTCGGAATGCCAGCCTCGGAAAGCTGCTTCAGTGCCTCCAGCCGCTTCGGCGGCGTGGACGCCCGCGGCTCCATGGTGCGCGCTAGTTTCGGATCGAGCGAGGTCACGGAGATCCCGACCTTGGCGAGGTTGCGTTTGGCCATTCGCGCGAGAATGTCGATGTCGCGCACGACCAGCGCCGACTTGGTGACGATCCCGACGGGATGGCCGGCGCGCTCCAGCACCTCCAGAATGCCGCGCATGATTTTGCGCTCGCGCTCGATCGGCTGATAGGGATCGGTGTTGGTGCCGATCGCGATCATCCGCGGCTCGTAGCCCGGCGCCGCAAGCTCCTTCTCGAGCAACGCCGGCGCCTCGGGCTTCACGAACAGCTTCGACTCAAAGTCGAGCCCCGGCGACAGGCCGAGATAGGCATGCGTCGGCCGCGCGAAGCAATAGACGCAGCCGTGCTCGCAACCGCGGTAGGGATTGATCGAACGATCGAAGCCGATGTCGGGAGATTCGTTGCGGGTGATCACCTTGCGCGAGGTGTCGATCCCGACCGTGGTCTTGAACGGGGGCAGTTCTTCAAGGCTCTGCCAGCCATCGTCGAATGCGACGCGCGCCTCGGCCTCAAACCGGCCGCTGGCGTTGGACTGCGCGCCCCGGCCTCGCCTGCGCTGGCGGTCGATGGCGACCGCCAGCTCAGGGAAGTCAGAAGGCGCACCCGCCGGCTCGGAGGGCGCCGTGACCGGCGGGTG
>NZ_JADPJF010000032.1:163835-168534 GCF_023073295.1 Bradyrhizobium sp. 23
GAGCATGAGAGGATGCTGGACTCATGAAGCCAAGATAGCATGCCAAAGGAACAAATCAAGAACACAAACAAAAAACGTGAAAACAACCCCATGCACAGTCGAGCTGCCCAAATTTCGGGCGGGGGTTTTTGACTTCACGCAACACCAGCGTGACCACGATTCCGTTTGATCACGGGAGGGATCGATCGTCGCGGAACATGGTTGATGACGATCGTTGGGTGAAGGTCGGCAAGAACATGACAAATCAACAACAATTGGCCGCAGCGAGCAGCAACCTCGATCTGCTCGACCGCTATTGGCGCGCCGCGAACTATCTCTCCGTTGGGCAAATCTATCTCCTCGACAATCCGCTGCTGCGCGAGCCCTTACGGCCCGAGCACATCAAGCCGCGTTTGCTCGGCCATTGGGGCACGACGCCCGGTTTGAACTTCATTTATGCCCATCTCAACCGCATCATCCGCGCGCTGGACCTGAACGTGATCTATGTCTGCGGTCCCGGGCACGGCGGCCCCGGCATGGTCGCCAACACCTATCTCGAAGGCAGCTACAGCGAGCTCTATCCCGATATCGCGCGCGATACCGAGGGGTTGCGCAAGCTGTTCAGGCAATTCTCCTTCCCCGGCGGCATCCCGAGTCACGCGGCGCCGGAAACGCCGGGCTCGATCCACGAAGGCGGTGAGCTCGGTTACGCGCTGGTGCATGCCTATGGCGCGGCCTTCGACAATCCCGACCTGATCGTCGCCTGTGTCGTCGGTGACGGCGAGGCCGAGACCGGCCCGCTCGCCGCGTCCTGGCACTCCAACAAATTCCTCAATCCTGCGCATGACGGCGCGGTGCTGCCGATCCTGCATCTCAACGGTTACAAGATTGCCAATCCGACCGTGCTCGGCCGGATGCGCGACGACGAGATCCGCGATCTCTTCCGCGGGCTCGGCCACGAGCCGCTGTTCGTCGAGGGCGACGATCCCAAATTGATGCACCGGGCCATGGCAGACGCGCTCGACGTCGCGCTCGTCAGCATCCGGTCGATCCAGCAGCACGCCCGCGACGGCCGCAAGAGCGTCGAACGTCCGCGCTGGCCGATGATCGTGCTGCGCAGCCCGAAGGGCTGGACCGGCCCCAAGGAAGTCGACGGCAAGAAGGTGGAGGGCTTTTGGCGGGCGCATCAGGTGCCCGTCGCGAACTGTCGCGAGAACCCGGCGCATCTGAAGATTCTCGAAGACTGGATGCGCAGCTACGAGCCGGAAAAGCTGTTCGACGCGAACGGCGCGCTCATTGCCGAGCTCCAGGCGCTCGCGCCCGAAGGCAATCGCCGCATGGGCGCCAATCCGCACGCCAATGGCGGCCTTCTGAAGAAGGAGCTGAAGCTGCCGGACTTCCGCAGTTTCGCCGTCGAAGTAGCGCAGCCGGGCGGCGTCGTGGCGGAGGCAACCCGCGAGCTCGGGAAATTCCTGCGCGACGTCATCCGCCTCAACACCGAGGCCCGCAACTTCCGCATCATGGGCCCGGACGAGACTGCGTCGAACCGGCTCGATGCGGTGTTCGAGGCCACCGAACGCGTCTGGATGGAGCCGACAAAACCTTACGACGTGCATCTCGCCCAGGACGGACGCGTGATGGAAGTCCTGAGCGAGCATCTCTGCCAGGGCTGGTTAGAGGGTTACCTGCTCACGGGCCGACACGGCTTCTTCTCCTGCTACGAGGCGTTCATCCACATCGTGGATTCCATGTTCAACCAGCACGCCAAATGGCTGAAGGTGACCCGGCATCTGCCGTGGCGGCGACCGATCGCCTCGCTCAACTATCTGCTCACCTCGCATGTCTGGCGTCAGGACCACAACGGCTTCAGCCATCAGGATCCCGGTTTCGTCGATCTCGTCGCCAACAAGAAGGCCGACATCGTCCGCATCTACTTCCCGCCGGATGCCAACACGCTGCTGTGGATCGCCGATCACTGCCTGCGCACCTATGACCGCATCAACGTCATCGTCGCCGGCAAGCAGCCGGCGCCGCAATGGCTGTCGATGCAGGAGGCAGCCACGCATTGCGCCGCCGGCATCGGCATCTGGAGCTGGGCCGGCACGGAAGATGCGAATGGCGAGCCCGGTGTCGTGATGGCCTGCGCCGGCGACGTGCCGACACTGGAAACGCTCGCTGCCGTCGACCTGCTGCGCAAGGCGCTGCCCGAGCTGAAGATCCGCGTCGTCAACGTCGTCGACCTCATGACGCTGCAACCCAGGGAGCAGCACCCGCACGGCTTGTCCGACCGCGACTTCGACGGCCTGTTCACGCGCGACAAGCCGGTGATCTTCGCCTATCACGGCTATCCTTATCTGATCCACCGGTTGACCTATAACCGCACCAACCACGCCGGCATGCACGTCCGCGGCTTTGCCGAGGAAGGCACCACGACGACGCCGTTCGACATGGTCGTGCTCAACGAGCTCGACCGCTATCACCTCGCGATCGAGGCGATCGAGCGCGTGCCGGGGCTCGCGACCAGGGCGGCGCAGGTGAAGCAGCAATTCCGCGACAAGCTGATCGAGCATTCGCGCTATGTGCGCGAACACGGCGAGGACATGCCGGAAATCCAGGAATGGGTCTGGCAGAACAGCGCCGGCGGCAACACGCCGGCAGAGGCAGGCGACTGAGGAGAGCCATGTCGAACACGGTTCTCGTTCTCAACTCGGGATCGTCGAGCATCAAATTCGGCCTGTTCGATATCTCGGCGGCCGAGCCCGCCCTGCTCTGCAAGGGCCTGCTTGACGAGCACGAGACGAAGCCGCGGCTCGTCGTGAAGAGTCCCGCGGGCGAAGACCTGTTCGAGAAACGGAGGGAAGCATCGGATGCGGCCAGCGATCATCTGTTCGCCGACGTGCTCGGCTTCATCGAGGATCGTTTCGGCGACCATCGCTTGCGCGCCGTCGGCCATCGCGTCGTCCATGGCGGTCCGGACTATTCCGCTCCGGTCGAGCTGACGGAGGATGTCACCGCAAAGCTGCAAGCGCTGACGCCGCTGGCGCCCCTGCACCAGCCGCGCTGCCTGGCTCCGGTCCGCACTATCACGGCGATCAGGCCCGACCTGACGCAGATCGCCTGCTTCGATACCGCTTTCCACCACGGCATTGCGCCGCCCGCCAGCCGCTTCGCCATTCCGCGACGTTATGAAGAGCGCGGCATCCGGCGCTACGGATTTCATGGCCTCTCGTTCGAATATGTCGCGGGACGGCTCGCCCGAATCGCGCCGCAGCTCGTGGCGAAGCGCACTGTGATCGCGCATCTCGGCAACGGCGCGAGCCTGTGCGGCTTGCGCGACGGCCGCAGCATCGACACCACGATGGGACTGACGCCGCTCGACGGGCTGGTGATGGGCACGCGCTGCGGCAGGCTCGACCCGGGCGTGCTGCTCTATCTGCAACAGCACGAGAAGATGTCGGTCGAAGATGTCCAGCACCTGCTCTACCACGAATCGGGCCTGCTCGGCGTCTCCGGCATCGCGTCGGATATGCGCATGCTGCTTGCGAGCCGCGAAGCTGCGGCGCGGGAGGCGGTCGAGCTCTTCACCTTCCGCGCCGCGCAGGAGGTGGCGGCGATGGCGACAACGCTTGCAGGGCTAGACTGCCTGGTCTTCACCGGCGGCATCGGCGAGCATGCCAGCGAAATCCGCAGCGCGATCGGTGAGCGTCTCGACTGGCTCGGCGTGCGCATCGATGCCGCTGCGAATGATGCGGCGCGCGAGCGCATCAACGATGGCGATAGCGCAGTCGATGTCTTCGTCATTCCAACGAATGAGGAACTGATGATCGCACGACATTGTGCGGCGGTGCTGCGAACAGCGAGTTGACCGGCGTTCATTCGAAGCCCTCGTCAGCAGCGTGGTTGCACGTTTTCCCGTCCTCGCGCTCGTCCGCTATCGCATCCTCCTCTTGCATGATTGCGAACGGCCGGCGCGCCGCGCAATATTGCGGCTCACCTCCGGATTAATACGGACAGGACAGGCTGGGGCGACACATTCGGCAATATCGCCGCCCCGTACGGGACATATTTGGATGCGAGGGCTGCAGCGGTTTACCATCGTCTGCCGAGGCGCGGCCGGAAAGTTGCACTCGGCAGCGCCATGTTTTATGACGCCCTCATAATGAGCTACGCTTCTCCCGAAGTGTGGACAGTGAAGCTTCCATCATGCTGAGTGTCATCATTCCGACCGAAGGCGTCGAGCAGACGGCCGTCGCAACTCTGGCCGCGCTGGTACCCGGTGCCGCCGCAGGCGTCATCCGGGAAGTGCTCCTGGTCGACGGCACCCGCAATGGCGTCATCGAGCGCGTTGCCGACGTCGCGGGCTGCCGTTTCATCGGCTTCGAAGGATCCACTCAAGGCGCCGCGCTCGCCGCCGGCGCACTCCAGGCCCGTTCGTCCTGGCTGATGTTCCTGCCCGCGGGCGCCGTGCTGGAAACCGGCTGGATCGAGGAAACCACCCAGTTCATCCAGTCCGTCTCGACCAGCGGCCGGGATCGTGCGGCCGTCTTCCGCTATGCGCGCTCGCCCTACGCCGATGCCGGCTTCCGCCACATCCTCCGGGCCCTGATGCGCAAGCTCGTCGGTCCCTTCGGCGATCAGGGACTTTTGATCGCGCGTGATCACTACGACCGCATTGGCGGCTACCCGCCCCAAGCCCGCCACTCCGAGGCACGGCTGCTCC
>NZ_JADPJF010000032.1:168661-169774 GCF_023073295.1 Bradyrhizobium sp. 23
TCGGCTGAGGCACTTCGATACTTGCCAAGGTCAAATAATTATTTGACAATGGCAAATATCGGAGGTGACCCATGTCGTTCAATCCTACCGACGACCACATCGCAGCGGTCCGCGCCTTCAACCGCTTCTACACCCGCAAGCTTGGCGTGCTCGACCAGCACCTTGGCAAGAGCCCGTTCTCGCTCAGCGAGGCCCGCGTGCTCTACGAGCTCGCGCAACGGGACGACCTTGCCGCCAAGGAGATCGGCAACGAGCTTGGCCTCGACCCCGGCTATCTCAGCCGGATCGTGCAAAGCTTCGACGAAAAGGGCCTGATCACCCGCAGGGCCCTGCCCGCGGATCGCAGGCAATACCAGCTCAGCCTCACCGCCAAGGGGCGCCAGGCCTTTGCCAAGCTGAACCTGGGCTCGCAAAATGAGGTCGCCGCAATGCTGGCTCAGCTTTCGACCAGCGATGCAACGCGGCTCACGCAGGCTATGGCGACCATCGAGGCCGTGCTGGAGCATCGAAGCCACCCCGCGGCTTTCATGCTGCGCAGCCATCGCGTCGGCGACATGGGCTGGGTCATCTCCCGGCAGGCCGCCGCCTATGCGGCCGACTACAACTGGGATATCAGCTACGAGGCCCTGGTCGCCGAGATCTGCGCACAGTTCATCAAGAACTATGACGCCGCCCGCGAGCACTGCTGGATTGCGGAAGTGGGCGGAGAGCCGGTCGGCTCTATCTTTCTGGTCAAGGCCACGGACCAGATCGCCAAGCTGCGCCTGTTGCAGGTGGAAAAGAAAGCGCGGGGACTCGGTGTCGGCCGCGCGCTGGTCGACCAATGCATCCAGGGTGCGCGCGAGAGGGGCTACAGCAAGATGACGCTGTGGACGCAAAGCATCCTGGTCGCCGCGCGTGGCATCTATCAAAGCGCAGGCTTCAAGCTCGTGAAGAGCGAGCCGCATCACAGCTTCGGGCAGGATCTGATTGGGGAAACGTGGGAGCGGGATCTGTAGAACTCTCGCAACGAGCGAGAGGCGCATGTATGTGAGCTGCTGCCGGTATGATGGACACCGGGTTAAGCTAATCCCACCTTGCGCTCGAACTCAACAGGGCTGAGGTAACCGATCG
>NZ_JADPJF010000057.1:0-919 GCF_023073295.1 Bradyrhizobium sp. 23
CGACAACCACGGGAAAGTCGTTGTGCGAAAGAGGTTACGTCGCGATGCGGTGGCCGGCTTTTTCGCCAATTTACCGGCCTGCCTGGTCGGCATGGAGGCTTCCAACGGGGCACACTATTGGGCTCGCGTGCTCACGGAGCTTGGCCATCAGGTCCGACTAATCAGCCCTCAGTTCGTGACACCATACGTCAAGTCGAACAAAAACGACCAGAACGATGCGGAAGCCATCTGCGAAGCGGTCGGTCGTCCGTCCATGCGCTTCGTGCCACCGAAATCAACCGATCAGCTGGCGGTACAGGCCGTCCACCGCATTCGCCGGCGCCTGGTCGCCGATCGAGTCAGGCTCGTCAATCAAATTCGCGGTCTTCTGTCCGAGCATGGGATTGTCATTGCCCGTGACATCGCGCAGCTGCGGCGTGGCCTCGCGGTCATCGTAGGAAACATCAATGACGACCTCAGCGAGATGCTCCGAGCGCTCATGAGGGAACTGCAAGAGGAGCTGTCCGAGCTTGATACCCGCATTGCAGCCTATGACCGGCGGATAAGGGAAATCTTCCGTACGAGTGAGCAGTGCCAGCGGCTCGGCAAAATCGAAGGCGTCGGACCTGTGACAGCAACAGCCTTGGTCGCCGCCGTGGGCGATAGAAGCTGTTTCAAGAACGGCCGACAGTTCGCGGCTTGGCTTGGTCTGGTACCCAAGCAGCGATCCAGTGGAGGGCGGGCCCGCTTGTTCGGCATCAGCAAACGGGGGGATCGATACCTGCGGACGCTGATGATTCACGGAGCTCGCGCCGCTTTAAGCCGTGCTAATGGCAAGCAGGATCCGCGAAGCCTATGGCTCGGCAAGATGCGGCAACGGCGCCATCCCAATGTCGCGGCCGTGGCTCTTGCCAACAAGAACGCGCGGATCGTGTGGGCT
>NZ_JADPJF010000111.1:0-3184 GCF_023073295.1 Bradyrhizobium sp. 23
AGAGCCGACCACCCATGAATCATTGAAAAATTGATTCGGGAATCCTATAAATCGCGGCAAAATCAACAATCTGCCAAAGTAGTGCTAGGGCGTGTACTCATCTGTGGACGCCCCCCGAGATGCAAGCGATTTTTGAAGAAGATCGGCACATAGTCGAATGCTGCCATCTGTCCGGCCTCTGATGGTGCAGCGATGAAGCTGCGGGCCCGTATGGGAGTTCGCAGGCCGGAACCAAATCATAAAGGCGTGCTCTAGGCACGATGAGTACACCTGGTTCTTCCGACCTCGTCTCGCCGACTGTTGCGCCATACCCTCCTTCGACCGACTACATCTCTGACGACCTCAGGTCCGCCAGGATCACGCCTTGGCTAAGACCGGAGCCCTATAATTTTCACGCTTTACAAGCAACGCCCAGACGATCCGAGCCATCTTGTTCGCAAGCGCGACCGTTACCAACATGCGCGGTTTGCGAGTCAACATCCGTTCAAGCCAAGACCCCTTTGGCGCCCCGCGTTTGCTGGCCTGCTGCACGACAGCGCTGCTTCCGATGATGAGGAGACGCCTGAGCGTGCGCTCCCCCATCTTGGATGTCGCGCCAAGCTTCTGCTTTCCGCCCGTCGATTTTTGAAGGGGTGTGAGACCTAACCAAGCGGCAAAGTCGCGGCCTTTGGCGAAGGTCTCGATCGGCGGTGCCAGGGCGGCGATTGCGGTGGCAGAGATCGGGCCGATACCAGGGATGGTCATTAGTCTGCGCGATATCTCGTCCTCGCGAGCGCGTCGCGCGATCTCCTTGTCGAGATCGGTGACCTTGCCATTCAGCTCGGCGAGCAGGTCTAGCATCACCTGGAACATGGGACGCGCGGCTGCAGGAAGTGAGCTGGCTATTGTTTCTTCCTCGATTGAGTCGACAAGCTTCGTTACATGCGATGGCCCTTTGGGCGCTATCCAACCGTATTCCGTGAGGTGTCCTCGGATCGCGTTGATGAGCTGGGTCCGTTGTCGCACCAATAGGTCCCGGGTTCCGAACACCAGACCCGCAGCCTGTTGCCCTTCGCTCTTCACGGCCACAAACCGCATGCTCGGCCGCTGCGCAGCTTCGCAGATCGCCTCGGCATCAATCGCATCATTCTTCTGCCGCTTTACAAACGGCTTTACGTAAGCAGGCGGAATCAGCCGAACCTCATGGCCGAGCTGTGCGAGCTGCCTGGCCCAGTGATGGGCGCCGCCACATGCTTCTAAGGCTACCATGCACCTCGGCTGCGCAGCGAAGAAATCTAACAGCTTTGCTCGGCCAATCTTCTTGCTGAACACCGCTCGACCACGCTCATCTGCCCCGTGAACGTGAAAAACGTGCTTGGCGATATCCAGACCGACTGTGATAACATCTGACACGGACGCCTCCCTTAAGTGGTGTTCAACACCTCCACTTTGGCACATCGATGCCGTCGGCGGGGCGTCCACCCCATCATTAAGCGGCCGCCCGCCAGATGTCCGGTTTACCGCCAACATCGGCCGCAGACCTGAAGGCCTTCGAGGTCGCAGATGGGCCAATGGGAGACGTCACCGACGCCCAAACTTGACTGACGCAACACCGCGGCTAGCGAAGCGGGCGGGACCGGCTGAACAAGAAACCGCTGGGAGTGAACTTTCGGGCTACTGCGAGCGCGCTGGCCTCGCACGTTTCGAGCGCGATCTTCTGGGCCAGCATGACGTCGCCAATCGGAAGATCGCCAACGGGCAGGAAGCACAAGCCGATCTTTGGGCGACCGTTTTCGCCGATCTCGCAGACATTCGCAGCCGCTCCCGCATAGATCCTATAGCGGTTGCCCGTATCGCCGCCGACCACATCGAAATAGCCTGTTTGCGTGAATTGCCGCCGCTGGAGGGGCGAGAGGCAATGCCGCAGCAGCAGCAGCGCGCGTCCTTCGGGAGTGCTCTCGGCGCCGTGTCTAATGAACAGCGCCTTTGCAGCCCTCATCCGTGAGCGTTCACCCGGCCGGGACGGCCTGAACAGCCACACGGCTCAGCGATTCAGCCGCCGACCAGCCTGGGGAAGAAGAGAGTTTCTTCCGCAGTGGGGTCGAACGATCGGATCTGCGACACCTGATTTGAACCGGTCCGGACCGCGGCGGTGAAGCCGACGTTCCTCAGCTCGCGGAATCGCTGCTCCGCCTTGGCTACTTCTCGTGCATCGTTGGCGTCGAAAAAGTGACGGCTGTCGCCGGTACTGTCCATCACGACTTGGATCGGCATGCGGATCCCTCCTTGTTGCTTCATGACTGAATGTTGTCGAAGCTCCGAAACCGGCGCCGGAAGGCGCAACAAAATGGGCCCCAGCTCCCGGGGGGCAATGGGGGAAGAGCTGGGGCCCGACTGAATCACCCACTTGGGGATGGGCATTGGGAAAACTTGGTAACTGACGAGTCGTTCCAAACTGCCGTTCCGCCTACAAATGTTCAGCGGCCTCTGTCGTCCTTGCCGTTGGGACTACCATCGCCGCCGCCGTTACCCCAGCCATTGTTGCCGTGGTGATGGACCGCGCTCGCACCCGATTTAGCAATTGCATCGGACGTGAGGGAGGTGGAGAGCAGCAGCGTTATGGCTGGAGGTGTCACCACCGCGAACTTTCCGCAGGTCTTCAGAAATTCGCGGCGGTCATCGTCTTCGTCGGGCATGGGGTCTCTCCGGAGCTGGCGCAGAGATTAAATACCTTAAATATTATTAAATCAATTGAACCATGTTAATAAGTCCGGTCACAAAGTGCGACAATAAGTTTCGTCCGGCTTCGCACTTTTCGGAACTCCCTCAGGGGCAGCGGACCGAAGCCCTCAAGCGTCGTCAGGTGCGCGGACCCGGCAATCTCCGGTCATCAGTATGCAGGGTGACTATGTTGAGCAGCCTGTGTCGGAGATTTAGTTCGCACTCAGGGACGAGTGGGCGATGTTCCGTGGCTAAGTGACGACTTTGAGCGATGGTTCGTTGGCTCGCTCGAGCAGGCACGTGTCTCGGCGCTGAATTCTTCGGCCATTTTGCGCTCCTAACATGCAGGCGGGAGCGCGGAATTGTCTCTCAGCCACCGACGCCTACGGTTAGACCCTCGGCCTGAGCTGCTGCCGGTTTGATGGACACCGAGATTGGGTGTTTTATCGAGCCAGAGGTGGGTCATGCAGAGACGGAAGTTCAG
>NZ_JADPJF010000037.1:0-32887 GCF_023073295.1 Bradyrhizobium sp. 23
GACCACCCATGAATCATTGAACAATTGATTCGGGAATCCTATAAATCGCGGCAAAATCAACAATCTGCCAAAGTAGTGCTAAGCCGACCACCTAACTAAGGCCGAGACCGTCACGCTTGCCGTCATCGAACAAAACTTTCCTATGCTGGCCGATGCCCAAGCTCTCCAGGCGATCATCCGAAGGAGGCCGAGATGGAGCTCGAACCTCGGATTGATGAATCCAAGCGGAGCCTCATTGCGTCGTTCGCGAATGGGATCGCCAACGATAAGGGCGCGGTGCACGCCGCTATTACGCAACCATGGTCCAATGGCCAAGTGAAAGCTCACATCGCCAAGCTCAAGCTGGTCGAACGGCAGATGTACGGGCGCGCTAAGCTCGATCTTCTTCAGGCTAGGCTGATTGGCGCGCCATAAAAACAATCACGATCATCGAATATGCGTCAGAGCCCCGATTGGATGCCGATTACCCCGAACACTCGTTTGACTAGGTCGCAACAGAAGCTTAATGACTTGATTTCAGTGGGGCGCTGGAAGCTAAAAGCTTGAACTAAGCGGCAGATCTATCGAAGCCCTTCCATAGCGAGCCGCAGCGACTTCGGGATGCGCTGCGCCTTTCCGGCTGAAATAAACGCCACGCGTACACGCGCCGTGACTAGGAGATCGTCTCCGCGCCTGCATTCCTGCAGCAACGCAATCGACGCTCCCCTCACCTCTTGCGGGACTGTGACGACGTCAAGCAGGTCATCCAAGACCGCCGGTTTTAGAAAATCGATCGTCATGGAGCGGACAACGAAGGCAAAGCCGGGCGCATCTTTCTTGGCTTCTCTGAGTAGCGCTTGCTGAGTGGTTCCGAGCAGGCGCAAGTAATTCGTTCTACCGCGTTCCATGAAGCGCAAAAAATTTGCGTGATAAACAATCTGACCGGAGTCAGTATCTTCGAAATAGACGCGGACCTGCATATGATGGCCGCCGTCGCGAATTTCGCCATCAAGAGAAGCTGTCACAGTGCGGTTTCCTTACTGCCGTTCTGGGACGAATTGTCTTGCACAGAGGCGCGTTCCGCAGCAAGTGCCAATGGGTTTGGTGCGTGCAGGTTGAGGCTGCCCGGCGCAAGGCCGGTCGGAGACCGGTTGCTTTGCGAGAAGCCGGCACCCCCCTATCCAGATTTCGGGCAAGTCCCGCACGCACGGATGGTCTGCAGAGCTCTTATCGCTGCTCAGCAATCCCCGAGGACCGAGGTCGCCCCACTGGCAAGCGCCTTGATCTCCGCGTACATCTCCGCTTCGCAGGCCAAAGTCGGGATTGCCCGGCAGTGCGGATTGTTCAGCAAGCAGTCCTATTCCGCGAATCCTACCATTCTTAGCAATTGTTAAACTCCGGCCGGTCAGTCATCGCGGCTGGATATTCCAGGTGAGATGGTCATGGAGATCAATGAAACCGGGCAGAATGATCCACGGTACCTTGACCGAAGAGTCGGCCGCGCCGATGCTCTGCGCCCGAGCTCGTCGCTCGGTACGACACGCACCGCGCCTGGCAAGTCCGCGCCGAGCGCTGCCAATAGATCGAAGTCGCTCACCGCGCCGCAAGAAAGCGACGAGTTCATTTGCATATCCGTCACGTGCCGGGACGCTGCCTTATGAGCCGGGCGATTCGGTCGTAAGGTGGCCGTTGGAGCAGATGTTCGAGTTCGGCATGAGAGGCCGCCAACGTCATTCAACATTCCGCGTTGTCGTGTTCAGCCGTGTCCGGCTGAAGACGTTAATGTCCGGGACCAGACACTGAGGCGCGAGTATTCCGTCGGTGGACACGAAGCACATGGTTTTGCCCTCTTCAAGCCAGGCTCGCAAATGTCTTTAGTGGCACGTGTATTGCTGGGACACCGTAAATGCATCCGCACGACCATGACGATCTCGCATTCGCCGGCCCAGGAGTTCAAATGAAACTTGCTCGACTCAATGCCTTGGACCTGCGCTATTGAGTGCGGTCCCGCCTAAAGCTTTGCCGCGTCCCTCGCGGGTGCCGCTGTCGTTCTTCGCGTCGGGTAACTCTCAAGACCACCAGACACGACTAGCATTGAGCGCGCTTACTCCCGAGCAAATCCGAACCAGTGTGACACGTTTGGGCGGCTCTGTGTCGAATGCATGCAGCGGCACGCGAATGTTGGCGTCGGACCGGGAGGAAACCAAATCAAGCTTGGTCTCGAGCAATGGGCGCTTCCTGTCGAAGAGGGGAGCGGACAGAAGTTGTTCAATGGCACGCTGGAGCAGATCGAGCTCGGCGCCCGACCCGGCGCGGGTCACACTCGAAGGTGGAGCACCATTTTCTCCAGCAGTATTCGCACTCCTCAGCCCCTGAAGTCTTTCTCGGTGCCGTTTCGCAACGCCCGAAGGACATTCGGCCACGGCATCTGTCTTCCTCGCCGAACCATAATCATCCCGCGTGTCCCCGAGCGGATGGCGACACTCGGTCTGCTCTACGGTGGTTGCGTCGAGTAGGAGCCGACAAATCCGCGTCTGATCGAATTGCACGACTTCAGTATCGAGCCCGAGCTTAAGAGCGCGATGTGACACGAGCAACGAAGCTGCCATCGGGCCTTGCCTTCACAAGAAAGCTAGAGGAGTTTAAAAAAATGCGTGCGCCGTCCTATTCCGAGGCCTTGGAATTCGCGATCGACCGCTCGTACGACATTAACCTTGACATGTTGAGGTCACGGAATTTGCACCTTGACATGCACAACGATTATCTTGTCGGCACATATCCGCCTCTCAAGGCAATGGGCGACCTGAATGCCGAAAAGTTGTTGCTTCAGGTTTCGTCGTCAATTGATCTCTATTTTCACATCCCCTTCTGCGATCAGTATTGTACCTTTTGCCACTTCGCCAAGGAAATCAATCCATCTTCCGGGCGAGTGGAGCGCTATCTGGCGGCTTTAGATAAAGAGATGAGTTGGTCGGACGCAGCGCTCGGTGGCAGAGCTGTTGAGACTGCTTTTTTTGGAGGCGGCACTCCCTCGTTCTTAACCAACCGTCAACTCGAAACGCTATTTGGCATGATTAGCCGGCGCTTTGACCTGTCTAAGTCGGAAGTGAGTTTCGAATTGCATCCCTCTCTTGCAAAGCAAGCGGACGCTGCACATCGCATATCCACACTGCTTAGAGCCGGCGTAAACCGCTTCGTATTGGGCGTTCAGAGTCTAGATCCGCGCATTTTACGCATATTGAACCGCGGGCACCACGTGGACGAGGTAGTACAACTAGTAAAGTTACTGAATGAGATGGGCGTTCAGAATCTGTCGCTTGATCTCATGTATGGGTTGCCGCAGCAAACGCTCCGGAGCTGGTACGACTCACTTATCGGCTTACTGGATATGGGAATAGAGAAGTTCAATGTATTCCCATTGATGTTTAAATCTACAGACCCCGTAGCCCGCCATTTGGCTAGGGGACGATATCAATTTGCCGGGGCTAAGGAGCGCATTATCATGCATTTTATGGCCGAGCACATCCTCACGAAACTCGGCTATCGCCATGGGCCGATTTTCTATTGGAGTAAGCAGTCGCAGCCGCACTCAATTCAACAGAGCCGCAAATACGATTCCTGGAACGACAATAATCTGGTCCCGTTTGGGGTTGCCGGGTTTGGTTACATGAGCCAGTGCCAGTTCTATAACGAGGCAGATTTAGATCGCTACCTATATAGGGTTGAGGCGGGCGAGAAGCCTGTGTGGAAGGGTGTTGTCCTGTCGCAAGATGATCTCATGCGCAGAACGGTAATGTTTGCCCTGCGTAGCAGTGGGGTGTTGCTCTCCCGCTTCGAGCGGGAGTTTGGGGTTTCCATTGAGAAATGCTTTGGCCGCGAGCTTGAACTCTTGAATGAGGCAGGACTCATCTGCATTTCGAACGGCCTGCTTTCGCTAACTGCCGCCGGCACTATCAATTCGGGCGCCGTATCGCTGCTATTCTTCTCGAACAATATACTCGAGCGGGTCGCGTACAACGACAGCAGGATAATAGACAAACGAACTGATCTGCTCGAAAAGCACGATTACTCACCGGCCGCACGATACGGGTCAAGTGCCGAAATGCAAGTTGCGTTTCGATGAAGTCGCGTGCGCGCTCATTTATGGTCGCTCCTTTTTCCGTTTCCACCCCGCAAGGCTCGCCCTGCCAGGCGGAGGACATATTTTCGCATCTGTCCGATAGCATTGATCGCCGGCACCGAGAACGCCCGCTTGGGCTTGTCAGCAATTTTGTCGCCGATCAACTGCCGCACTGCATTGCGGAGATCAAATGCAGTGAACGACCAGATGAAGCGGTTAAGGCTCTTGGGCGTAATATCAACGCGATGATTGCGGAGGCGGACTATGAAGCGCAGCTGCTAAGTCTGCCGCAGTCGGAATTCGAGATCGCTAAGACAGACATCCAATATCTCGTAAATTGTGCTTATCAGATGTCTGCGTTTGCCGGCCTTCATCCCGTGGACGCCGAGCTGACGGTGGGAGATGTACTGATCCGCCTTGCGCGCTCGACTTGTCAACGGCGGCCTGGCATTGAGGTCCTCTCCTATGAAGATATGATCCTTACGAATCCGCTGCAGAACGATCCACGCGTATACTGCCTCGGCGCGGCCGGCGTCGAGGAGCGAGATTTTTGCTTGGGCCACCAGATCATCGAGAGCGAATTGCAGTCAGCAATGGACGCTCTGCTCAAGTTGCGTGATGTGGCCGACGTGGATGCGGGGCAATGTCTTGCGACATGCCTGGAGCGCCTTGAGTCAGCAAACAATGTTCTGACGCGCTTTTATGAACATATGTCGCCGGACTTATTTGGCCAATTTCGTGTGTTTTACGGAAAGAATCCTTATAAGAATACGCTTGGTCCAAGCGGCCGCTTCTCGGCCGGTATCGTGGCGGTCTCGGTGCTACTGGTCGGTGAAGAACTCTTCCACCACAAACCGCAATTTTATAGGGATCTGTACCGGCTGTCCGAATATTATCCGCAGAGATGCATTCACGAGGTATTCCGCTGGCTGTCGTCAGGCAAAGGGAGTGCACCGCTCAAGCCACGTTGGCTAAAGGGGAAAGCGGACTTTCCCAGGGTTGCGACCATTTCGCCAGTCGTGGAGCATCACGGCGGCGAAATCGGAACGCTGCGCACGTCCTGTGTTTGTGCACTGGATCGGTTTACCCGGATGCATCGTAGTACGGCCTTAAAATATACGGTTGAGCCGGGTCGTCCAGTTGTCGGAGTTGAGGTATCGGAAAGTGTTGAGGCTGTCCTTTCTCAGCGGCTGTTGACAGAGGCGCGCCCGTAAGCCGACGGTGGTCTCTGCGTGGCTAAAAACAAAGGCGCAGACGTCCGCCACCGGTCGAGAGGTAATAGTCGATGTCTCAAGACGAACTGATCCTTCGTCGGTTCGAGTCCGGGGATAGCGATGATGCATGGCATCTGCACAGAAGCGCATCGCAGGATGTTGGTGTGTGTGGCCCGGAAGGGGCTTGGGAGGATGATTTACGCAATATCGGGGAAGTATACATCGCCTCGGGCGGTGACTTCGTAGTTGCGCATATTGGTCCCCGGTTCGCTGCCATGGGTGGGCTGAAACCTTTTGATGATGATGTCGCAGAACTAAAACGTATGCGGGTCGACCCCGTCTTTCAGCGACGAGGGTTTGGAAGGAGGGTTCTTCGTGAATTGGAGTCGCGAGCTGTTGCTCTCGGTTTCAAGTGGATAATGCTCGATACAACAACGATCCAAGTAGGGGCCCAAAGACTTTATGAGAGCGCTGGCTATGTTCGCCGCAGGGAAGGGATGTTGCACGGATATGCAGTGATCTTCTACGAGAAGCGGCTCATTTGGCCAGGAATGACCCCCGCTGAGCAAATGAGGTTGTGAGACCGGACAATCCAGTGAAGCTCTACGGACGCGCAACGAGCACAAATTCAATCACTTGCCCCCTGACTAGCCGAATGCCCAATCTCGCTCCTTGGGAATGACGTGGAATGCGCTCAGATAAAACCGTATCATCCGCGAGGACTTTCTCATTGAGCTTCGCGAGATCCGCGATCGGAATGAATCGTGTCACTGTAGCTGATAAGGACGTGAAGGTTTCGCGACCGATAGGCCTCGAACGCACGCACAAACTCACGTCTGGCCGAGCCAGCGTTGCATTCAAAACGAGAGCTGATACGGTGCGCCAGCGGCGGATAGGCGAAGACGCTCTGGAGTGTCGTGGGCTCGCGACGTGAGCCTTGCCAGCCGGCATACAAATCCACCTCGATTCAACCGCAACATTCTGTTGCGTATGGAATCCAAAAGTCCGCTCTTGGTGATGCGGGATGGTGGATGCACGGGCGCGTCTAATCGCCCCCTACCAGCTTGTGGTGGTCGCCCTTCCAGATCGTGATGCTACTCGGGCGTATCGACCGGTTGCGTGCCGTAGCGCTCGCAGGCTCTCAACCAAGGACCCAGCTCGCACCCTTCTGGATCACGATCGAGTACCAAACCTGCATCAAGCAGCTGCGGATCGGGTCTCACCAGCTTCGTGGTGCTCACGCCCGTATTCGGGTCAACTGCCATTCGGTAGTCTCGTTCAAGCAGCTCTCGCAGGCGCTCGATGCGAGCGAACCGGAATGGATGGACCGGTTTAATCATCGGGCCAGGCTCCTCGGGTCGAATGCCAATGATGAAAATGACGGCGGGCGACGGGTTTGCGTTCATGAGTCGAGCTGTCGGTTCTCCGCCGAATGCCAGTCCGCGCCGTAGAGGCGGATCATCTCCCGACGGGACCGCTCGATGAAGATGCGCTCAACGCAAAAGCCGGTTGTCACTGAAGCCGCCAGCGCAAGGCCGCAGACCATATAGTCATTCATGAAATTCCAAAACATGTTGCAGCCGGCAACTCCCACAAAAGTAAGTGCCATGACCGCATTGCGAAATGCCTTAACCATGTTGCCCCCAGTCAGCGGGAACTTTACCATTGCAACCATGGCGATTAGCAGCGTTTGTCCTTGTTAGGCGCCGTCTTTCTGCTCGATCGGCCTGGGTCCGCCCGCGCTGTCGACGGCCGTGGGTTCCCCATTGCCCGGCGCAGCTCATTCGATCGCGTCGGAGTCCTGGCGCGGATTGCCCGATCCGATACAGCTCGTGGACAATGACCTCTACTCTCCGCATCTCCTCCGACGACCACAGGCGTGGCACATCAAAATAACCGAGCACCGGCTCGGCGCTCGGCCGCCCAGGCGAACCGATTCGAGGATGAGAAGCGCCGAGGGCTGGACAGCGTCGGCTACGCCGCGATCCAGCGTGGTTTCGGGTATATGCGCCGCATTCCTATGCCGAACGCGAGATAATGGCAGTGAATATGACCTCAAGTTGTATCACGCTAGATGATCCACGTTGCGACCTTTAAGTGACCTCTTTTGGGGCTTCAATATGAAGAGACTTCTGGGACTCTTGCTGCTCGCCCATTCCTTCTTCCTTTCCGCCGAGGCCATCGCACAGGGGCTTCCTGCCCCCTCGTACTGGAAGAATGAACGAGGTTCAGAACTTTTTGTTTGGTCCGCCAATAGCGGGGCAATACAAGGGACTTTCACAAACCATGCTCAAGGGTTTGCGTGCCAGGGCATTCCATATCCTGCATCGGGAGCCGTTAGCCCTGCTGGCTTGTATTTTGTTGTTACCTTTGCCCAGTGCAATTCCTTCACCCGGTGGGTTGGAAAGCTCAACGGGTCTCAAATGCCGACCTCATGGACGCTGTTCTACGTTGACAAGAACGGCAAGCCCGGCAAGTTGAAGGGTGCCGATACATTCACGCGCGTATGGTAGTTTTCAATCTTCTTGCTCTGTCGTGACCTTTGATTGGAAACTCACTCTCGCGAGTTTTTGGCTGCGTCTCTTCGGGAAATGTGGGCTCGCCTTCGTGGAGCACTGGCCTGTCCAGGATCAGCTTCGATGCTGGACAGCCGGCAAGTCGTGCCGAACGGCCCGGGAAAAACATCAAAGGGCCTCTCCCGAAATCCGAAAGGACATTCTGAATTTGCGTCCGAATCGCGGGACGATCCGTGCACTACCGTTACTTTTCAGGTCCTTGTTTTGAAGCCGAGCGCGGGCTCCGGCAGATGCCGCTAACATCTGCGGCGGTCGCGTTGCCTGAGTTTGGTTGACGACGTGAATTTTCAGCTCTCGATACCCAGAATTCTCACACAGCGCGATTCGCAGGCTTCGCCGCCGGAAGTAGCCAAGGGCGCGCTCAGTCTAACCGTTCCGCGAAGCTGCTTGCTATTGCCGGTTCATGTTGCGCGGCGACAAGATCGCACGTTGGCAACGAGTACGGACTTGATCCCTCTCTAGCCATTAGGTAGATCCCGTCATTTGGAATTGGAGATACTTAGTGACGACTGGCATCGTAAGGTGGTTAAACGCGACCCAGGCTATGGATTTATCAAGCTGGATGATGGCGGAGCCGACGTTTTCGTGCACATAGGGCGGTCGAGAAGGCCGGCTACACCGTCTTGCAGAGGGGGCCTTGATCAGGTTCGAGATCAAGACTGGCAGCTCAGGCGAGGTATCCGCAGAAAATCTGCGTACAGGATGATTCGCGCTATCAGCTACATGATGCGTCAACAGTGATTCGCCTAGGGCGTCAGCATTCTTCGCGCTTACATGCCTCGATCTGACTTCGGCGAAACACTTCAGAGTCGGCAACCTCGCATGAAGGCGCACATCAGTGTTAATACGCGATCTCGTGTTTTTTCAAAACCATTGTATTTCTCATGTAAGAAGATTCGCAGCCGCAAGATCTTCGATTGCGGCCCCAACAGACTTGAAGAGAGTGATCTCTTGCTGCGAAAGGCGGCCAGACTTCAAACCATTGGTTAACTCATGAAGATCCCCACAAATCATTGAGGCGTCCCACCGGCCACCCGCAATCGGCTGGAGCAGATCACCGGCTTCTTTGGGGGCACCCGCATAGTATCTACGAACACGCGGCTGCGGCAAACAGCATCGTCGTCGGTCTCACGCATTTCTGGTGTGAATGCGCCGACGAGATCGAGATGTGTTCCTGGCCTGAGGTGCTGGCCTACGATCAGCGGCTCACGTGACGTGGTGGCGCAGCTAACGATGTCCGCCACCGAGAGAGCGTCCGTCAGATCAGCAGCCGGTTTCGCCTTGAGACCCTGATGCTCAAGCGTGTCCGCGAGAGCTTAGACAGGTTGCGCATTGCATCCCCAGACCAGCACGGCTTCAATCGGCCTAACTGCGCGATGGGCAACGGCCAAATAGGAGGCGAGCAGGCCGGTTACAATCAGCAGCAGCGTGCGACTGTCGGGGCGTGAGAGATGTCGTGATGCGAGCGCGGAGGCGGCGGCTGTACGCCGATTAGTGAGTTTTTCGCCATCGAAATTTGCGCGCGGCCGGCCGGTTGCCGTCGAACAGCATGTAAAGCGAGGAAAGGCAGGGAGACCGCATGCCCGCTCTTCGGAAACACGGTCACCAGCTTCACGCGGAGTGCCTTGCCCCGCTCCCAAGCCGACATTGTCAGGAGACGACCTGGGCTTGCAGCGGTACCAACATTATAGCTCTGCCGCACTGGCATCGCTTCTCCGCCGCGCCGGACGGCTTCGCTTAGGGCATCGATCAACCTGGGATAGTCGAGGCCGGCATCTACCTCTGGGGCGGAGAAATAACGCGACATGATTTCCTCGTTTTCATTCGAAGTTCGGACGAGTTTAGCACCCGTCGCTCCGATGACAGCACGGTCTATACCGCCGCCAAAGAGAGGCCGTCGCCAGCGTTTAAATTCGCGTGTGAAGCTCGACTGAACGTACAGAACACAAAAAAATCTCGCCTCGTAGCAACAGATCGAGGTCAATGGCCGTCGGAGCGCGAAGTTGAGTCATGAGCATGCCGATGACAGTCCCATACTTGGCGAACTCGTTTGAGTAATCAGAACCGGGTCTCCAATAGGTGAACAAGTTGGGACCCCGCGATGTAGAAGGCTTCCCGCGCGGCACGAAAGCGTCGCCGTTCAACGGCAGTGACCGGCAGCGGAAGATCGTTCTCCGCGATCTGACCCAGAACGTACGAAGCCAACACACTGCCAAAGACTGTGCCAGGTGCGATGCCGCGACCGTTGTAACCGCTGAAAGCAACGACGTTGCGGTCGAGCTCGTGAAAGCGCGGCAGGTTGTTCGAGGTCATTCCAATCATGCCGAACCAGCCGGTTTCAAACTCGACATGCTGAAGTCCCGGAAACAGCTTACGCAACGATCTCTGAGCCCATGCCCGGTGAACGGATGCGCCAATACCCTCAAGGGCACCAACACTGCCAAACACGAGGCGCCCGGAGCGATCCAAGCGAAATGAAGAGAGGACCTCTCGAGTGTCCCACGCTCCCTGCCGTTCAGGCAGGATCGACTTCCTCAGACCATCCGGCAGAGAACCTGTAGCAAAGTTGAAGTAGGGCAGATGGATCTGCTCCTGCCGTACCTGCGACCAAAGTCCTTTACCATAGGCATCCGTCGCAACGATCACCCATTCCGCATCTACCGATCCGCTTTCTGTGCTAATCCTCCAGCGCAGGCCGTTGTGTTGCGCAGTAACAGCCTCGCTCTGTGTGAATATCCTAGCCCCCGCTGCAAGCGCGGCTCTCGCTAGACCGTGCACATAGGCCAGCGGCTGTATCGTCCCGGCGCGCTTATCGAGCAGCGCTCCGCTGTATTCGCCACCGCCGACTTTCCTGCGTGTCTCATCTGCATTTAGCACTACGACAGGGGCGCCACGCTTCTGCCACTGTTCGGCGCGGGCCTCGATCTCTTGCAAGCCCTTACGTCCGACGGCACAATGCAGGGTACCGGCACGTTCCACTTCACATTCGATGCCATGCTTTTGGATGAGGTCGAACACCTTTTGCGGTCCACGGCCGAGTTGTTCAATCAACCGTTCGCCGAACGGGACGCCGAGCGTATCCGGAAGGGTGTCAGGCATCACCCACATGCCCGCGTTAACCAGACCGACGTTCCGGCCCGAACCGCCGAACCCAATTTCGGACGCCTCCAACAGCGCGACGCGCGCCCCTCCTTCGGCGAGATGAAGTGCAGACGACAGCCCGGTATATCCAGCGCCAATCACGATCACATCCGCTGCGGTGTCACTGGCGAGGGGAACAGTGTCTGGCGCCGGTGGCGCGGTGAGAGCCCACAATCCATGTGAAGCTGAATTGTTTCGCATCCAGCAATCCTCATATATTCTTGGTTCTTGATCAGCCCAGGTCGTGCTGCAATCAGTGCCGCGTCTAAGGGTCAAGGATGGGTACCATTTCGTCGATATGTGCATCGATCCGTTCGAGAACCTGCCCAGGCACGACGTCGCGTTCTGGAAGAACTGACCATCTGTCGCGCACGGCCGCCGCGGTCTCAGCTACAGCCGTCACCACTGCCCCCTCTGGAAGACGGCTGCGGTTCGCGAAATTGCGCCAGCGCTCTGGAGTCAGGGCCTTAAATGACTTTTCGCCCGCAAGGCTCAATGCCAGACCATCTTTCGGGATATACGAAATTGTTGAGAGCACGTCGTAGATTGGCGCCAACGTAGGCCTCCGTCCGTCTCCAGGATACAGTAACGACCAATTCTTGAGATGCATGTCGCCATTGCCCGTGATCGCGGTGAGCGCAAGACGACGGACAAATTCGATCGCGGAATCGAACGAGACACCGCTGTTCAGCGCGGCCGCGATATTGTGATACGCCGCACCGGTATATTTCTCGGACGGATAGCGGCCGAAGACCTGTGCAAAGTCCTCCATATGCACGCGCGCTGCATCGGCACCGCGATCGAAGCGACGGACAAGAAGCACTTTGCCCGTGGACATGGTGTTAAACTCTTCCGGAATGCCGGCGAAATCCGTCTTTTCGACGAGCTCACGTGCAGGCACTTCCATCCCTAGCGCTTCCGCTAAGGCTAGGATCGCGAATTCGTTTTCCGAAAGCCCAATGTGGGTGAGGGAGGGAAATTTCGCGATATACTGCCCTTGCTCATCGTCGACGGCGAGCGTGATCCCCCCTTCTTTTCCGGTATTTTTGATGACGGAGAGCTTCATCTGGACACCGGCGAGCGAAAAGCGCGCCTTCTTCTTGCCTTCTGATTCTGGCCCGGCCGGAACGGGAACGCCGTCGCTCGGCAACGCTCGTACCGCTCCCGGTAGATTTGTCCCCAGTGCTGCCAAGAGATCGAAGTCGTTTCCAGGTCTTACTGACGCTGCGTGGTGCTTTTCCATTGCTTCGCGCAGTTTCTCTTCGGGCAGCAAGTTCGCGAAGAACGGCGGCAGCGCGCCGCGTATGGGTTTGGGATCCCGGCGGAGGCTGCCATCTGCCGAGCGAAGCGACAGGCTGAAGATCGGAGGGTCGTTCAAGCTCCGATACGCGGGCAAGAGATTGAATGCGCTGTAGTCGCCCGGCGTTCGCACGAGCGTGCCGACGGCAAGATCGTTTAATGAGATGTCGAGCGATTGGATACGTTCAGCCGCGAGGACAGGCTTATTCATGCTCCTCCTCAACATCTGACGTGAACGCAGGATGGTCATCATCGCCCGTAGCTGGCTGCAGCATTGATTGAATAGCCGGTACCATCGCTTGCGGAATCAGCATCATTTCCATGCCAAGGGCGCGGGCAACGTTGACGAGTGTCGTTGCGCGCGCTGCAGCGACCCCCGTTTCAATGTCGCGATAGCGGGGCCTGCTAATGTTCGCCCGGAGGGCGACTTGCTCCTGGGAGAGGCCAGCAGCCCTTCGCGCTCTGCGAAAGTGCAGGCCAAGTTCCTCGAGCAGCGGGTTTGGAGCCGAAGCCATGATATGTTCTCGGATCATTAACACCCAAATGATATGTAAACAGATCACACATCGCAGTCAAGCGAAACGTAAACAGATCTTCTTATGACAATGATCCTTAAACATATCTTGTTCCAGCGGCAATGTCGTCTGAACTGTTGACTCTGCTGCCAGAATGGCCCTTGGGGCTAATGCGCCTGACGCGATGAAGGAGCCAGATCTTATCGCCAGGTTGACACAGATTCCCATGGCGCTCGCGTGCATTGGGCGCATAGGAATGGCCGCCAGCGAACGAACCCGATCCTGGAACGCGGTGCGTCGCTTTTATGGAACGCCAGTTGAAAGCGGTCGGTAGATGGATCATCGAAGTTCTTCCATGACGCGCCGTCCTAGTGGCGTCGTGCCGAGTCGTTTCCGTGAGGCGCCTTTGGCGCCAAGCAAGTCCATATTGCCAAATCAATTCCGATGTCCGCCGGCCCGCCTCGATGTAGCTACGAAGCGTCGAACTACCTATCAATTCGTTTTTCATTCTTCGACATGCTTCCCATGACGGCCAATAGCCTGCGGGCGTGACCGGGCCGCTGACGTGGCCACTCGCAGGGCCGCAATGCGAGCGGAGTGGTCTCGGCTAGTACCAGCAACTTTTCTTCTATTCGCGTTGATATCCAATCCTACGACGCGCAATTAAACGTGTTCCTATGCAACATCAACCGGAGCATGATGGTCAAATCGGCGGCACTCGACAGGGAAAGTTCGACGACTGCGTTGATTCTCTTGACGTCCCCGCCCAAGAAGCGACCAGGCGAATACACAAGAGCCTCGCTCGCTTCAATCGTGAGAGTTGACGATGGGCCACTTGAAGGAGACGCTCCGCACCATGAAGCGACCTCGGAAGAATCGCGGCATGCCGCCGCCCGCGACGTTCGATATCGATTCGCTGCCGGGCAGCTCAAACTTAACGGCATTAGAAACGGCCGCCGTGATCCGGCGCACGCCTGGAGCCCTGGAGCTATGGCGGCGCAATCCGAACCACCCGCTGAAATGGCGCTACATCGATGGCCGCCCGCTTTACCGAGTTGATGCGGTGCGCGACTATCTGGCCGGACGCGATGAGACAACTAAGTCGTCGCAGCCGCATAATGCTCGCGAAGACGGCCAAGCAATTCGGCCTTGATGGGATCGAGCGGATTCGTCCGCTGCAGGCGCACGACCTTGCCTCCCCGTTTAGCGCCGACCAACTCCGCGATGTAGTCATGAGCAGCTTCGAACGCCATCTTGCGGATGATCCACTGTTCGTCATGATTGTAGACCTGATCGATCCCGCGCGGCTTTTGCCCGACACACAACCGCTGGATTTCGTTGTCATAGCCGCAGCGTGACATGATGGTTCGCAAGCTGCGCCTTAAGTCATGCATTGTGAACTTGGCGACACCCGCTTCCTTGACCAGGCGGTCGACCAAGTTTGTGAAGCCCGACATCTGGCCGCCGGTCTTCGGTGACGGGAAGACATAGTCCGACGTCGCACGCTGGAAATGTTTTGCGGCCGTAAGCACCTCGTCAACGAGGTGGGTACGCGGCACGTCGTGGTAAACGCCCATCTTGGTCCATGCTGCCTCGAAAGTGATGCGGTCATCCATGACGTGATTTTGCCACTCGATCATGGCTGGCTCGCTGCGGCGCGGGCCGCCAAGCAGGCACATTCGTGTCAATAGCCCAAAAGTCCCAAGCTTGCCGGATGCGTGCCAGACTTTGATGATCTCCTCGTCGGGCAGCGCCCGGCCCTTCGTTCGGCGCCCGACCCGCTGCGCGCGCGTCTCCTTGGGCACGCGATAGCCGGCGAGCACGTTGTGCTCGACGTAGCCTTCGCCGACGCACCATTCGAGGAACGTGTGCGTGTGCTTGCGCAAGTCCTTTGCTGCGCCGCGCTTGCCGGTCTTGCCGATCCTGTCCACCGCCGCCATGATTTGCCGTCGCGTGAGCTCGGCGATGGCGAGGTCGAAATGATCTTTCAGACCGCGTCGGAGTGCCGACATAGACGGTTTCCAGTTGACGACCTGGCGCCCGGTCAGGGACATTTCGTAGGGGCCATCTTCAACGATCAAGGTCGCCAGTGTCGTGCACTGCCGCTCGGCCAGCGCTTGCCGCTTCGCCTCGCGCTTGCCCTCATTGGGATCGATCCCAATGACCACCTCCCCAGCGACGACGGTGGCGGCCCTGCGCGCGGCCTTCTCATTGAATTTGGGCCATGCACCCAGCGTCTTGCGTTGGGTGCCTTTCGTCCCAGGCTTTGTGAACATGAAGACCCAGGTCCTGCCACCCGTCGCGCGCATCCTGATCGCGAGCCCCGGCTGCTCTGTGTCGTGCAGATAGTGCTGCGATTTGCCCGGCGGCAGCGTCGCCGCACGGATGGCCGCGTCAGTGAGTCTCAGGTAGTTCGTCGTTCCTTCAGCTCTGAGAGATTCTTTACTCTTTTCCATCGTTTGTGCTCTCGCTCCTTGCGCCCTGAGACGGGTCGCGGCGATCCTAGAAGAAATGGACCACAAGCCATTGCCTTCGCGTTCCCAGTTAATGTGCCCTAAGGGAAATCCTCCGAAGGGCACAGCAGGGACATACACCATGTGGTAAGGCCAACCGAGGCCACGGATGGTCCAATATGGCCACAAGTCCTTACCTTACAAGGACTTTTGCAATAAAACTATGGCTGGATTAGGTTGGCTACAGTCCACCAGTTGTGGTTCACACGGGAGAGGTCCAAGGTTCGATCCCTTGTGCGCCCACCATTCACCTTCCTGAACCATAATTTGCTGCGGAAGATAACCGACGCTCGGCGGCTGTCTTCACCCGTCCAAATCAAAAACAGCGAAAACAACCCCATGCACAGTAGCCGACCTCAGTCGGATCAATGAGTTACGGGATTGCGACTTTTCCGAAATAGAATTTGACTCGTCGGGCAAAACACCGGCATGATGGCATCATCGCGGGGACCTGAAGCGCGATCGCATCAAGCTTCACGCAACCCGCGCCGGTCGCCAGGCTGCGTACAAACCGACCAGGGTGCCGATAATAACCAGCGCTGCGGCCAGCAGCAGCTGCAATTCTCCATCGTCCGTGGTGCCTACGGACGACACAAGTCTGGTCACCACGACGAACAGAATGCCCACGGAGGCTGCTGCACCCACGCCGAGATAGGCGAGCTCGCGCGTCAGCTTGCGGCCGAGGAGTCCGAGTGCCGTGAAATACATCGCGCAGGCGTTAGGATGAACGAACAGCGCAATGCGCGCGTAAGGACCGTAGGCGTCGAGGAGGGACTCACACCGGTTCAGTGCCGCCTTTGAGGCAACTCGCTGCAACAGCGGTCTGAAAAAACGAGCCTGTCCGTAACTCAGGACGGCGCCCAGGATGATGGCCAGCCATGCCACGATGAAAACGGAGACGTCCGCGGGCTTCGGATTGAGCGCCACGGACATCAAGATGAGAGCGGTTCCGGGGAAATAGCCAAAATACGGGAAGACCGCCTCCAGCAGCACGCAGACGAATATGAAAGCCGGAAACCACGCCGAACCGGTCGCATCCTGGACGATGGCGTTCAGGTCGAAGAGGTTTGTCCTGTACAGGACGAGGTACATGCACATGGCCAACCCGGCCAGCGCGTAAAACGGCAATGCTCCCGATAGAAACCGCCTCATCCAGCTATCGCGCCTTGTTGCGCGGACACAGCGGAAACCATCGATAAACGCCCCCTACCCAATCGACAAAATCTCGATCTCCTGCGCACCGGACCCCACGACATCCCCGACCGCCTTCCCCATCAACGACTTCGCCACCGGTGCCACGAATGAGATCGTGCCGGCCTTGGGATCGGCTTCGTCCTCGCCGACGATGCGATAGGTTTGCACGCGGCCATCGGCGCGGCTGAAGGTCACCGTGCTGCCGAAGGCGACGACATCGGTCGAGGCCGGGGCGGGAATGACCTGCGCCGTGCGCAGCCGTTCGGTGAGATAGCGGGCGTCACGCAAGGGCACCGCCGACTGCCGGCGCTTTTCGTTGACGTCCTCGATGGCTTGCGCGGCTTCATAGGCCTCGCGCGCGTCCTGAAGCTGCTTTTGCAATGCCTGCAAGCCTGCTTCCGTCACGAGGTTTGGATGCGGCGAGATCGGCCGATCCGGCAACAGCGTCTCGGCGGCGGTTTCCGCGCTCTCTTCCTTGGTAAAGGCAACGCTCAAGTCGAAAATCCTGTCGAACTGTTCGGGCTCACGGCCCGCGCCTTCGCGCCGCAAGCAATCGCGGCGGGCAGAAGCTGGCGATCATCCCGGATCATATCTCAAGTACGACGAAACGGCGCAGCTTGAAAACGATGTCCGGCATGGCCTGCCGGAACCGCGTGGCATCCCGGAACGTGGTCGAGAACGGCGCGAAGGTGATCATCGCGTTCCAGTGCCTGTAGCCGTAGACCGTGACGGAGGCGCCGGTCGCCGGAAAATTCTCGAGCTTGCGCAACTCACCCAGGACGAGATCGGCGATCGCTTCAGCAGGCAGCAACTGCTTGCCATCAGGTGTCGTGGCGATCTTCGCTGGCGGCTCGACTGGCTTCGCGGGGGCCAGCGCCGCATCGGGCGCGTTCTCGGAATTTGTTTCGGGCTTGCCCTCGAGGTTGGCCGGCGGCGTATCGGCGGCGGGCGGCTCGACCAGCTCAAATCCGTTCGTCGGCGCGGTCGGCGGCGGAACCTCGATGAGCGGCGGCGGCGCAATGCTTTCTGCGGCGCGCCTGTTGCCTCCCAGGATGCTGCTGATCATGGCCACGAGGCCAGCATCCTTCACGTCGTCACTCATTACTCCCCCCAGGCTTCGACCTACTCTAGCACCGCTCGCGCGGACCGCCACTGGGGATGTATGGCCGGATTCCGTCCGGCCAAGATCCTATTTCACGTGATGGCATTGGCGGGGCGATGCCCGATCACGCCGCGCTGCCGTGCGATCCGTCACTGCTTATCGAACGGAATGTATTGTTGGTATTGCTTCGGCACCGAGCTGCGGTAGCGCGCGGGCACCGTGCCGCTGTCGACCGAGTGATCGATCTCCTGCTGCCGCGTCATCTTCTTCTTCGCCGGCTTCTTCGACGCACTCTTCTTGGAGTCGGTCGGCTGGCTGGAGGTGTCGTTGGTTGCGCCCGGCGCTGCCGGCGTCGCTGCCGGCGCGGCGGTTGTCGCCGCAGGCGCCGCGGTTCCGGCGGCGGCTGGTGCGCCCTGCGCCAACGCGAGCGGTGTCTGCATGAGAAGCGCCAGCGCTGCTGTCGCAGCCAGCAAGTATGATTTCTGCATTAGAACCTCCAAAATACCTGATCCGAATAAGGCAAGCGTATTTCTGCGGGATCGACGCGTGCAAGTCCGTTCACGATGGGCTCGAACCCCATGGTGAACTGTGGCCGAGATCACATTGCCGGCAGCAGGCTGCGTCATGATGCGCCTTGTCGCGAACGCAAAGCATTCTGGCGACACCAATACAGGCATGACTGCGCAACAGACGAGCCAGGCTCGCTGACATTCCCACCCACTCGCTCTCGAAGGAGACTGACATGCGTCGCACGATCCTCACTCTCGCATCGCTCGCGGCCCTGCTCGCCGTAGCATCCCCGGCAGCCCAGGCACATCCTGCGAACGATCGATATTGCATCCAGGGCCGCTCGTGGGGCTATCCCGGCAATTGCCAGTTCGCCAGCTATCAGCAGTGCCTCGCTACCGCCTCCGGCACGTCGTCCTATTGCGGCATCAACCCGCGCTACGCGTTCTCGCAGCAGCGCGACTACTGACGAATTGGCGGCGTGCGCGTATGACGCGCGCGCCGCCACAATTTTTGCGTGAAGACGACCCGCTTCGCCGACGTGCCGGCGAATTGAAACTGTGCGAAGCCGCTTGCGTCCGTCGATGACGAGAATGTTATCCGTCATCAGCACCGAGAAATTCACGATGCGCAGCCGTGGCTTGCGGGCCAAAGGCGCACCTTCCGAAAATTTCGATACCGGGCAATTGTGATCCATCTCGCTCGTGGCAGGCGTGATCGCGCCTAGGCTGCAAACTCCAGCGCGAGAAACCTTAGCCCGATCTTTCCATTCGACTTTTCAGGAAGGTGTTTCAATGAGCAGCCGCCACGCAATTGTTCCGCGCGGTCTGAACGCAACGCGTTCGCCGCTTTCGCAAGGCCGCTTCGGCCGCATGTTCCGCAAGCTCGCACCGGCCAAATTCGGCCCGAACGATTCCAACACGATCGCAAACCTGTCGGCGCTCGCCGACAAGATGGTCGCCGGCTTCGACGGGCCGAAGGACGGACCGGACGCGGAAGAGAGCGGCATTCCCTCGCTCTACACTTATTTCGGCCAGTTCATCGACCACGACATCACCTTCGATCCGGTCAGCTCGCTGACCAAGCAGCAGGACCCCGACGGTCTCGTCGATTTCCGCACGCCGTCGCTCGACATGGACAATGTCTACGGCCGCGGTCCGAACGACCAGCCCTACATGTATGACGGCATCAAGTTCCGCCTCGGCGAAAAGGTCACCGGCGCGGGCGTGCCCGATGCGGTCGATTTGCCGCGCTTCAAGGGCCGCGCGCTGATCGGCGACCCCGCAACGACGAGAACAGCATCGTCTCGCAATTCCAGGCCTTGATGCTGCGCTTTCACAACCGCATGGTCGACGACAATGACAGCCTGTCGTTCGAAGACGTGCAGCAGCGCGTTCGATTCCACTATCAGTATGTGGTGCTGAACGACTTCCTGCCGCGCATCGTCCACGCCAGCGTGCTGGACCAGCTGAAGACCGCGGGTCACTACGATCGCAGCAAGCTCGCTTACTACCATTGGAAGACCTATCCGTTCATGCCGGTCGAGTTCTCGGTCGCGGCCTACCGGCTCGGGCACTCCATGATCCGCCCTGGATACCGGCTGAACGACGCGGCCAACATGCTGCTGCAGATCTTCCCCGATCCCAACAATCCCGACCACAACGCACTGACCGGCTTCCGCGCCATGGGACCGGGACGCGCCATGGACTGGGGCCGCTTCATCGATCTCGACACGCGCCCCTACGGGGTCGAGGACGTCGACACCAATCCCGACAACAAGAGGCGGCTGCAGTTTGCCTATCGCATCGATGCCTCGCTGGTGGACCCGCTGCGCAAGCTGCCGCCGGAAGTCGCGTCCAATCCGGCGTCGCTGGCGCTGCGCAATCTCGAGCGCAGCTGGCGGCTCGGACTGCCGTCGGGCCAGGCCGTCGCCAGGGCGATGAACCTGACGCCGCTGAGCGACGACGAGATCATCATCGGCAAGGCCGTCGACGAGCCCGGGACGGGCGATCCGCAAGTCAAGATCGCGAGCATCGCGAACGGCGCGTTCGCCGGCAACTGTCCGCTGTGGGCTTACATCCTGGCCGAGGCGCGGCAAAACATGACCGACGTGCCAATCTCCGCGACTGGTGGGCCCGCCACGGTCAAGACACCGCAGCTCGGACCGGTGGGCGGTCGCATCGTCGCCGAAGTCTTCCTCGGCATGATGTTCGGAGATAATTCCTCCGTGCTGTCGCTCGACCCGCAATGGACGCCGGTGACCGGCTCCAGCTTCGCGCTGAAGGACCTCGTCGCCTACGCGCTCGGCCAGGGCGATCCGCTGCATTGAGGGGATGACGGTCGATGATGCAAGGCCGCTCGTCGTGCGAGCGGCCTTGTGACCCACTCGCCTCGACGCGCGGGCGGATGGATCCTGGCAGGCGTGCTTCCCTAACGCAAATCCGTCCGCTTCCTGTTGACTCGCATCGCGAATGGAGAAATCCTTCAACAACGCAATTGCCATTGCCGATCTCAGCAGTACGAACTTCGGCGCCCTCGGTTTTATCGGCGCCATCTGACCAGATTTATTCTGAACAGAAACGGAGGGGCCGATGCGCGCGCTCGCCTTGAGAACCGTCTCTCTTCTCGCCCTCGCTACCTTAGGCTCGATTTCCGGCACGCCCGCCGCACGCGCGGAAGACGGGGCCGATGAGCAATTTGGCAAGGTGCACTTCCAGACTTCCTGCAACGAGGTGGCGCAGCGCCGCTTTGATCGCGGGATGCGTTATCAGCACTCGTTCTGGTACCGGCCCGCAAAGGAAATTTTCGAGGAGACGCTGCAGGCCGATCCGGAATGCGCGATCGCCTATTGGGGCATTGCGCTGAGCCTGCTGTACAATCCGCATTTTGCCGCGCCGAAGGAAAACCTCACCGGAGGGCTCGCCGCGCTGCAGAAGGCGAAGGCACTCGGCGCCAAGAGCGAACGCGAACGCGACTATATCGATGCGCTGCTGGCCTTCTATTCGGGCGACGAAAAGACGACGTTTGGACAGCGTGCGCAGGCCTATCTCAGGGCAACCGAAGCCGTCGCCGCGCGCTATCCCGATGATGACGAGGCGCAGATCGCCTACGCCATTACGCTGAACGTCACGGCGTCACCAAACGACAAGTCCTATGCCAACCAGCTCAAGGGCGCCGCTATCCTGGAGCCGATCTTCAAGCGCCAGCCGCGGCATCCCGGCGTCGCACATTACCTGATCCATCTCTATGACTATCCGGCGATCGCAGAGCAAGGACTCGACGCTGCTAAGCGTTATTCCGAGATCGCGCCGGCGGCACCGCACGCCTTGCATATGCCGTCGCACATCTTCACGCGCGTCGGCTACTGGAACGAATCCATCGACGCCAATAGCCGTTCCGCGAAGGCTGCCAAGGAGGGCAAAGACCCCAGCGAGCAGCTGCATGCCGACGATTATATGGTCTACGCGCTGCTCCAGCTTGCGCAGGACAGCCGAGCCAGCGAGGTCATCGCGGACATGATTGCGACCACTGGCTATGTGCCGGCTGTCCGCGCCGGTCCCTACGCGATAGCAGCCAGCCAAGCGCGCTATATGGTCGAGCGCGGTGATTGGCAGGGCGCCGCCGCGCTGAAGGTCGAGCCGAGCCGGTTTGCCTATGTCGATGCGATCACCTATTTCGCCCGCGCCCTTGGCGCCGCGCGCTCCGGCAATGCAGACGCGGCAACGGCGGACATCGCCAAGCTGGCGGAGTTGCGGGACAAGCTGCAGCAGGACAAGGACGCCTATTGGGCCGAAATCGTGGACATTCAGCGGCAGGTCGCTACAGCCTGGCAGCTCAACGCCCTGGGGAAGCAGGCGGATGCGTTGGAAGCGATGCGCCTTGCCGCCGATGCCGAAGACAAGACCGAAAAATCCATCGTGACGCCGGGTCCACTTGCCCCCGCACGCGAGCTTTACGGGACCATGCTGCTCGAACGCGGCATGGCGACGGAGGCATTGGTCGCGTTCGAAAGCACCATGCGCAAGGAGCCGAACCGATTTGGCGCGACGATCGGCGCCGCTCACGCGGCCGAGAAAGCGGGGGATCCTGTGAAGGCCCGCCAGTACTACGCGAAAGTCGTCGAAACCGCGAGAAATGGCGACTCATCGCGAGAGGACCTCGCGGCCGCACGAAAGTTGATGGCTCAGAATTAGCAAAGATGTCGCGGCAACTTCCATGCGCCTGACAAGCAAGCTCGTTGCAACCAGCGCAGCCATCGCACTGTTCTGCTCAGCCACAGCGCTCTGGATATTGCGATCCGGTGAACCGGCACGCGCAACAGCGACCTCCGGCGAGGTTCGCCCAGTGTGGACGGAAATCGACTGGCCTTTCGGTGCGGATCCCTGGGGGAAAGGAAAAGCGTTCCGCTGCAAGGCCGCGGATTGCGGCGGCGAAGTCCAGCTCTACGTTCGCGCCAAGCTCGGCTTTTGCAATTGCGCCACCGGCATTGCCGATGACGGCGACCTCGAGCAGATGGGCGACCTGGCGCTGATTGGGAAGGCAACGCCGACGGCCGCCGGCCGAGAGATCCTTGTCGGTCCAATGCGCGGCCGCAGCCGGGCATATCGCGTCGAGGGGAACGCCAAGGCCGCGCTCTCACTCGCCTTCAATCAACGCTGCGACATGGTGGCCGCGACGGCTTTGCTCGCACCGGGCGCCACCGCGTCGCTCGAGCCGGCGGTGCTGGCGTTCCTCAATAGCGACCGCATGCTGAAATGGGCCGAGATCGCGCTTGGGCTATGACTCAAGGGAATAGCTGAATTAAAGGCGACAATTCGGCACACGCCTTAACGCGCCATCCCGAGGCCGACCTCCTCCAGCCGCGTGGCGAACCAGCGCGACAGCGGCTGATCGAGGACGCCGCTGACATAGACTTCCGAGATCGTCACGTTGTCCTTGTCCAGCACCAGCAGCACGCCGATCCAAAAGGCGAACCAGACATGCGCATCGGTCAACGCCATCAGCTTGTGCTGGTCGTGGTCGAGCGCGGTGTGATTGCTGGCCTTGCGGATCTCCATGGTGAGCAAATTGTTCGGGATCTCGCGCTGATGCACCACGACGTCAGGGTAGATCGACTTGCCCAGATGATCGTCGGTCGAGATGATGGTGCCGTGCGGCAGATGCAGCGTACGCTCGCCTAGCCGGTCGTAGTTGCAATCGACCGACCAGCCGCAGAACTGCTTCTCCAGATGCACGGCGAAGCGGTGCGTGATGGCACGCTCGCCGATGTCCTTCTCGAACAGGAATGTTTCGTGTGCGTAGAAGTCCCGGAGTGCCGCGATCACCTTGTTCAGCTCGGTCTGCATCTTGCCCCCGGCCCTCGGCGCTCCTGATGCGGTGCCCTACATCTGGACTTCGATCAGCCGCGGTCCGGGCTCGGCGACGGCCTCGGCCAGCGCCTTGTTGAACTCGTCCGCGTTGGTGACGGCGCGGCCGGGCACGCCCATGCCCTTGGCCAGTGCCACGAAATCCAGCGTCGGCCGGTCGAGCCGCAGCATGTCGTTGGCGCGCTGTCCGGGCTCGCCGGCGCCGACATTGTCGAACTCGCCGCGCAGGATCTGGTAGATGCGGTTGGCGAACACGATGGTGACGATGTTGAGGTTTTCTCTCGCCTGCGTCCACAGCGACTGGATCGTGTACATCGCGCTGCCGTCGCCGACCATGCAGATCACCTTGCGGTCCGGGCAGGCGATCGCGGCACCGATCGAGAGCGGCGTCGAGAAGCCGATCGAGCCGCCCATGTTCTGGAGCCAGTCGTGCGGAGCAGCCGCCGCTGTCGGCGGGAAGAAGGCGCGGCCGGTGGTGAGGGATTCGTCGACCAGGATCGCGTTCTCCGGAATCGCATAGGCGATCGATTGCGCGATCGAGGCGTGGGTCAGTGCGCCGGTCGGCTTGAGCAGCTCAGCCGCGGCCTGCGGCTTGACGTCCTTCGCGCTGGCCTTCACCGCGCCGGCGAGCGCTTCCAGTGCAGCGACCGAATTCTCCCCCCAGGAGGTCATGCGATGCACCTCGCAGCCCTCGGGCTTGAGGATGCTCGGCTTGTTCGGATAGGCAAAGAACGCCACGGGATCGTCGGACTCGACCAGCACGATATGGCGGAACCTGGCCAGCATCTGCAGCGCGTTGTCGATCACGTAATGGATGCGGTCGATCGAGAAGCGGCCGCGGCCGCGCGCCATCCTGGGACGGAAGGTCGGGCCCATCACGGTGCAACCGGTCTTGGCGGCGATGCGCTCGGCCAGCGCCAGGCCCTGCTCGCTCAGCGCACTGCCGGTCATCAGCAGCAGCGTGCCCTCGCCGTCGCCGTGCAGGATCTTTGCGGCCTGCTCGACCGCCTGCGGCGAATAGCTCGCGCGCTGCTGCTCGGCCGGAACCTCGGCGATGCCGTCCGCTTCGTTCCAGGCGGTGTCGGCGGGCAGGATCAGGGTCGCGATCTGCGGCGGCGCGCTCTTGGCGGCGGCGATCGCCGCGGCACCGTCGGCGGCGACCGATTTGGAGTCCGGCGAAGTGCGGACCCAGGACGACATCGGCCGGGCCAGGCCCTCGATGTCGGAGGTCAGCGGCGCGTTGTAGTCGATGTGGTAGACGGCGTGCTGGCCGACGATGTTGACGATGCCGGAATTCGCCTTCTTGGCGTTGTGCAGATTGGCAAGGCCGTTGGCAAGACCGGGGCCGAGATGCAGCAGCGTCGAGGCCGGCGTGCCCTTCATGCGGAAATAGCCGTCGGCGGCGCCGGTCACCACGCCTTCGAACAGGCCGAGCACGCAACGCATGCCGGGCACGCGGTCGAGCGCTGCGACAAAATGCATCTCGGAGGTGCCGGGGTTGGAGAAGCAGACGTCGACCCCGCCCTTGACCATCGTCCGCACCAGACTTTCCGCACCGTTCATCCGTCAGCTCCCGCAACCGGCAATGTTCCAACAATCCATCCGATCAATCATTGTTCGCTCGTCTCGTCAAAGCAATAGCCGGCGTCGCCGCCCTGCCCCGCGCGGCGATGCGCTGGTTTGGCTAATACTTTCCGGCAAATTGGCGCGGTTGCCGGTTTGGTAACGCCAACCGTTAAGGATGCCCCGTCTCACGAGGCCGTGGCTTGCGGAAAGCCCGCAAATATGGCCTGTAACTTCAGTTGAATCGATTTTTTGCTGGGGGAACAATGATCCGGTATTTTGCCGCGCCGATTGCCGCCATCGCACTGCTGTCGGCGACCGCCGGCGGCGCCTTCGCCGAGGAGTTCGACTCGCGCGACATCATGGGCGGCGGCCCGAATTTCTTCCGCGGCGGCTCGAGCCCAGTTCCCCGCACCACCGTCATGTATAACGGCAACTACGCCCCGGGCACGATCGTGGTGAACACCTCGGAGCGCCGGCTCTATCTGGTGCTCCAGAACGGCCAGGCCCTGCGCTACGGCATCGGTGTCGGCCGCGACGGCTTCCGCTGGGGCGGCGTGCACCGGATCACCGCCAAGAAGGAATGGCCGGACTGGACGCCGCCGTCACAGATGCTGGCGCGCCGGCCGGACCTGCCGCGTCACATGAAGGGCGGCGTCGAAAATCCGCTCGGTGCGCGCGCGATGTATCTGGGCTCGACACTCTATCGCATCCACGGCTCCAACGAGCCGGAGACGATCGGCCAGGCGGTGTCCTCGGGCTGCTTCCGCATGACCAATGACGACGTCACCGACCTCTACGGCCGCGTCGGGGTCGGCACCACGGTGGTCGTGCTGAACAACTAGCAAGAATCGGCGGCGCGTGGATATGCGGCCTTGTGCGTCGGTTCCGAATACGGCAGCGTCGCCTGGCAATGAGCGCATTGGCCCCGTCTCCGTCCGGCTTTCGCATCGTGCTGCTGGCGCTCGCCACCGTCGCGTTCGCGCCTGACACCGCTACCATCGCCGTCGCGGGCGAATTGCCCGCGATCGCTTCGCGCCAGCGCGCCGAGAAGAAGAGCTTTACCGACGGCGAGATCGTCGACGGCTTTCTGAAGACGGCGTTCGGCGCCGAATACCACCTTGCCGGCCGTGTCGATCGCATCCGCAAGTTCGACGGACCGGTGCGCGTGTTCGCCGAGAGCGATCGCGCCGACCGCAAGGCGCAGCTCGCGAAAGTCGTAGCCGACATCGGCAAGCGCGTGCAGCATCTCGACATCGCCATGATCGACTCCAGCGAAGCGGCGAATGTGCGCGTGAAGCTCGTGCGCGACCGCGATCTGTTCCGCACCATCTCGAGCTTCTACGGTGCGGAGAAGGCCCGCGAGATCCGCACCTCGCTCGATCCGCAATGCCTGTCCGGCTTCCGCAAGAACGACAATTTCGAGATCGAGCATTCCGACGTCATCCTCACCGTCGACAACGGCGATTTCACCTTCCTCGACTGCGCCTATGAGGAGCTGCTGCAATCGCTCGGCCCGATCAACGACACCGCCAGCGTGCCCTGGACCATGTTCAACGACAACGTCTCGATGGGCTATTTCGACGTCTATGACCAGTACATCCTCAACCTGCTCTACGATCCCCGCATCAAGGCCGGCATGACCGTGGCTGAGGTCAAGGCGGCGCTGCCCGACGTGCTCACCGATGTACGCATTTGGGTAAGGCGCGTGAACGATCTGAAGGAGTGAGATCGCAAGGGGAGAAGGAAAGCACCGTGGCGCGGCTTTACGCCTTCTTCGCCTTCGACATCAAAAATTGCTGGCGCATCACGTTGTTGCTTCCGTCGTAATATTCGGAGATCAGCGCCTCGAACTCGCTGCGAAAACTCCGCAGCCTGTCCGGCTCGTCCTTGTACTGGGCGACGAGCTTGATCAAAGGCCCGATCGTCGTTTCCATGGTGCGGCGGAAATGCTGCGGGCTGAGTGCGGACGGCGTCATGATGTCCATCTCGAAGGTGATATCCTTCGCTTTCCCTGCGAGACGTTCGGCGACGATCTTCGGATCGCCCCACGACACCGGTGAGGCCACGCCCTCGGGCGGCGGCAGATGGCGGCCGATCAGCGCGAACATCCGGCCGACATAGAGATGCGGCGGCCAGGTGGAGAAGGCGATGGTGCCGCCGGGCTTCAGCACGCGCAGCATCTCGCCGATGGCGACCTTGGGACGCGGCGCGAACATGTGGCCGAACTGGCTGAGCACCACGTCGAACTCGTTGTCGCCATAGGGCAGGCTTTCGGCGTCGCCTTCGGCGAAGTCGACATCGAGATTCGCCAGCTGCGCGTGCTCGCGGGCGCGCTCGAGCAGGACCGGCGACAGGTCGAGACCCCTGACCTTCGCACCGCGGCGCGCCGCCGTGATCGCGGCAACGCCGGTGCCGCATCCGACGTCGAGCAGCATTTGGCCGGTCGCGACCCCGGCGAAGCTCACGAGCTTGGCGGCCGAGGGCGTGGTGAACACTTCCATCGGCGTGAACAGCGACCAGGCTTCCTTCTGGACTGCCTTGAAACCAGCAAACGGGTCTTGGTCGGCCATGGAACTCTCCCTTCGCTCAATGTCAGTTTTTCATGAGGCTGACGACGGATGCCAAAGGTTCAACGCAAGCCCATGACGGCGACGGCTTCGCCTCCCTGGCGGTCCTATTGCACGAGATCGGCAACGATGGTCGCGGCCTTGAGGCCGGTGCCGGTGAGGACCGCGACCGTGGTCTCGGTCGCCTTGATGCTACCGGTGACGGATAGTTTCTCCAGCGCGGCGGCAGCACTTGCGCTGGTCGGCTCGGCGAACAGGCCCTGCCGCGCAAGACGCCGCAGCGCGGCGACGATCTCGTCCTCGGTCAGCGCGACAGTGCCGCCACCGCTCTCGCGCAACGCGCCGATGATCTCGCGCAGGCGCAGCGGATGCTTGATCGCGGTGCCTTCGGCGATGGTCTTGTTCACCTCGCGCGCGACAGGGGTGTCGACGCCGGCCTTGAAGCTTGCATCGATCGGCGAGCAGTTGAGCGGCTGCGCCGCGAACAGGCGCGGCAGCCTGGTGATCTGGCCGGCTTTCAACAGCTCACGGAAACCAAGGGCGCAACCCAAAAGGCTGCTGCCGGCGCCGACGGGCACGATGACGTTGTCGGGGACGCGGAAGCCGAGGTCCTCCCATATCTCATAGGCGAGCGACTTGGTGCCTTCGAGGAAGAACGGTTGCCAATTGTGGCTGGCATAGAAGGTCTGGCTCGACTGCCGGATTGCCTCGGCCTCCGATTCCTCGCGCGGGCCCTCGACCAGCTGCACCGCCGCGCCATAGGCGCGGACCTGCGCGATCTTGGCCGGCGATGTCGAGGCCGGCGCGAGAATCTTCACGCGCATGCCGCCGGCGGCGCCGAGACCCGCCATCGACGAGCCGCCATTGCCGGACGAGTCCTCCAGAATGGCGTCGACGCCGATCTGCCGAAGGAAGGACAGCATCACGGCGGAGCCCCGGTCCTTGAAACTGCCGGTCGGGTTGAACCATTCGAGCTTGAAGAACGGGCGCAGCTCGCCCCAGGCCTGCTGCACCAGTGGCGTGCAGCCTTCGCCGAGCGTGATCGGAGTCTTGATCTCGACCGGCAGCGCCGCCCGGTAGCGCCAGAGCGAACGCGTGCGCGGCTCGATCTCCTCCCGCGACATCCCTGCCCCGGGCGTCACCAGCAGCGGCGTGCGCTCGTCCGAGCACCAGCGCGGCTGGTCCAGCGGATAGAGCTTACCGTTGCGGGGGTCGATGTAGGCGGGGGCGGGCATGGCGGTCTCCAAGGAAGGCGATGCGGCAAAGGCGATCTGTACGTTTTGGTTTGATGACACGTTTTGTCCGGAAACTCGACGCCCGGCACGCCAACCGTGTGGCGCCTCTTGAAAACGTGAAAACCATAATTACTTCATCATCTTACTGCGGTGGCGGAGAGCTCCGCCAGTGCGGTAGCGTGGGACTCGGGCAAGCGCTGCCGGGTCGCGGGACGACAGGAATTTGGCCGCGAACCGCCCCGCCCCCGCGCAGCACGATTAACTTGTCTGTCGCGACTGCCCGCTACAATATGTTGGATTGAGCTCGCGCCGCCGGTGTTCCGCATCGGCAGCGCGACGAGCCAAGGCCCGTCCGAGCGGCGGGCCGTTGGCTTTTTAGGAGTTTGGTCATGAGCCGCGCGAACCGTACCGACCACATCCGCCTCACCTCCCATCCGGAGCCGGGCAGGACAGCCGCCTTCCCGATCCACTGGGGCGCCGCCGACGCACGCACCCGCGGTCCGATCATCGGCACGGTGTCGCGCGCGGGAGATCGCAACGTGATCGGCAGCCATGGCGGCTCCTATGCGATGTACCGCGCGCTCGCGGTGTCCGCCGGCGCGCTCGATCCGATTCGTAGGCCCGACCTCACCAACACGTTTCCCGCGGCGACCATCGGGCCGTTCCCGCAATGGAGCGATCCCGCCAAGATCGTCGCGCTCGATCCCTGGGGGCATCTCGTCGCCGAGAATTTCGGCAAGGACATCGCCGAGGGCATCGACATCAGGCCGAGCATCGCGGTGACGCGCGCGCGGCTGGACCTGCCGGAGATCCGCGAGGCGCTCGCCGCCAAGCGCCTGCGCGCCGACGGCGACGTCGTGCACGCCAATGGCAGCGTGTCGGTGGTGAAGATCGCGATTGATCCGGTCTGGTATCTGCCAGGCCTTGCGGAGCGCTTTGCGACCAACGAGACCGAGCTGCGGCGCACGCTGTTCGAGCAGACCGCCGGCATGTTCCCTGAGCTCGTGACCCGGCCGGACATGAAGGTGTTTCTGCCGCCGATCGGCGGCACCACCGTCTACATGTTCGGCGACGTCACCAAGCTGCCGGACCATCGCACCAAGATCACCTGCCGCGTGCATGACGAGTGCAACGGCTCCGACGTGTTCGGCTCCGATATCTGCACCTGCCGGCCCTACCTCATTCACGGCATCGAGGAATCCGCGCGCGGCGCGCAGGAGGGCGGACTCGGGCTCGTGATCTACAACCGCAAGGAAGGCCGCGCGCTCGGCGAGGTCACGAAGTTCCTGGTCTACAATGCGCGCAAGCGCCAGGAGGACGGCGATGCGGCCGCCGCCTATTTCGAGCGCACCGAATGCGTCGCCGGCGTCCAGGACGCGCGCTTCCAGCAATTGATGCCCGACACCATCCACTGGCTGGGCCTGAAGCGCATCGACCGCTTCCTCTCGATGAGCGACATGAAGCATGACGCTTTGACCTCGCAGGGCATCGACATCGTCGAGCGCGTGCCGATCCCGCCCGAGCTCATTCCCGCCGACGCCTATGTCGAGATCGCCGCGAAGAAGGCCGCCGGCTATTACTCCACCGACATTGCGCCGGAGAAGGACGTCGACGGCGTGGTCGGGCGTTCGCTGGAAAAATACTGATCGATTGATGGCAGACGCTTTGGAATTGCAGGCCCGTTCGCTGCTTAGCGCAGCAGCGGTTCGCGCGCGTGCCGGCGAGATGTTTGGGATCGGTCTGAACGGCGGGCTGACGCATTTCACCATCGATCTCGATCGCATGGATGGCGTTGCCGACGCCGTTCTCGCCGTGACGCGCGAGGCCTATCCGACGCTGGAGATTCCGTTCCATGCGCGCTGGCGGCATTTCGTGCTTGATGGCGTCGACCGTTGGGCGCGGCTCGCGGACGCGACGTCATGGCCCGACCGCGCGGCACGGGCGCGCGCGGAGTTCGACCTTGCCATCGTCAGCGTGCTGCTCGACGCCGGCGCGGGTGCCGCGTGGCGATACCGCGACGCGGTGACGGGACAGAGCATCGGCCGATCCGAGGGACTCGCGATTGCGAGCCTCGACATGTTCGCAAGCGGCCTTTTTTCCCACGATCCCCGCGCGCCCTTCAGGACCGATGCCGACGTGCTCGCGCGACTGCCACTCGCCGCGCTCACTTCGGCCTTTCAGGTGAGCGATGCCAATCCGCTGCTCGGGGTCGAGGGGCGGACCGATCTGCTGCGCCGCTTGGGCAAGCTGGTGGCGGAGCGGGCGGACGTGTTCGGCGCGCACGACACCCCGCGGCCGGGCGGGCTGTTCGATCACATCGCGGCGCAGGCGAAGGGCGGCGCGGTTCCCGCGCCCGCGATTCTCTCGGCGGTGCTGAATCAGCTCGGACCGATCTGGCCGTCGCGGCTGGAGCTTGCCGGGATTCCGCTCGGCGATTGCTGGCGCCACCCGGCGATCAAGGCCGATGACGCTACCGCGGGCCTTGTGCCCCTGCACAAGCTGTCGCAATGGCTGAGCTATTCGTTGATCGAGCCGCTGCAGCGCGCCGGATTCGACGTCACCGACATCGACGGCCTGACCGGGCTTGCCGAATATCGCAATGGCGGGCTGTTCGTCGATCACGAGGTGCTGCGCCTGCGCGACGCCGCCGATGCCGAGCGCGCGCATGCGGTGGATTCCCTGCTCGTCGTCGAGTGGCGCGCGCTGACCGTGGCGCTGCTGGACCGGCTCGCCGAACTGGTCCGCGCCAAACTCGGGCGCACTCCTGAGACATTGCCGCTCGCCAGCATTCTCGAAGGCGGCACCTGGGCCGCGGGCCGCGCCATCGCCTTCGCGCGCCGGCCCGATGGTTCGCCGCCGCTCAAGGTGATCAGCGACGGTACGGTGTTCTAGTCTCTCGTTCGAGTTCGCGGAAACAGATCCTTCATCCGGCGCTTCGCGCCACCTTCTCCCACAAGGGGAGAAGGAAGAAAGGCATCCGATCATGCAAGGCGTCACGATCGTCGATCATCCGTTGGTGCAGCACAAGCTGACCCTGGTGCGGGACAAATCGATCTCGACCAAATCGTTTCGGGAGCTGATCAAGGAGATCGGCATGCTGCTGTGCTACGAGGTGACGCGCGACCTGCCGCTCGCCGATACCGTTATCGAAACGCCGCTGGCGACGATGCATTCGGCCAAGATCGCGGGCAAGAAGCTGGTGTTCGTGCCGATGCTGCGCGCCGGCACCACTTTCGTCGACGGCATGATGGATTTGGTGCCGACCGCGCGCGTCGCCCATATTGGCCTCTACCGCGAGCCGCACAGCTTTGCCGCGGTCGAGTACTTCTTCAAATCGCCGTCCGATCTCAGCGAGCGCCTGGCGATCGTGGTGACGCCCGTGGTTGCGACCGCCAACACGGCTGTGGCCGCAATCGACCGGCTGAAGGAGCGCGGCGCCAAGGATATTCGCCTCGCCTGCCTGATCGCCGCCCCCGAAGGGCTCGAACGGCTGCGCGGACTGCATCCTGACGTGCCGATCTGGACGGCCGCAGTCGATGAAGGTCTCGACGAGAACGGCTTTATCCTGCCGGGCCTCGGCGACGCCGGCGACCGCGCCTACGGGACGAGATAGGCGCCGGCTTGCAAACCGCGTCACGTTAGGAACAGGTTCGCTCGCGCAAGGTTTTCCTGCTCTACGATGGAGAGCACGATGACCTATCAGGATGACCGCAGGGCAGACAGAGCACGCCGCAACAGCCCGGTGGGCTGGGCGATCGGCGCGATCTTCGTGATCGCCGTGGTCGCTGCCGTCTTCTTCTACAATGGACGCGACGTCGGCCCGCAGACCACGACCTCCAATCCGAACAACGCGCCGAGCGTCACCACCGGATCGAATCCACCTGCTGCGCCCGCGAAGTGATGCGCTGAGGGCGGGCCGTCACACCTTGCCGCTGCCGCAGATCCCCTTCAGCGCCTGCCACTCCGCATCCGTGAGCAGCGGCGGGCCGCTGG
>NZ_JADPJF010000037.1:33033-62160 GCF_023073295.1 Bradyrhizobium sp. 23
AGGCCGCCGCCTTCCTTGCCGGTGATGCGGAACATCAATTCGGCTGCAGGCTTAGGCGAACGGCCGAGCTTGTGCATGATCTCGATGGCAAACGTATCCGCAGCGGTCTCGGCCTCGCGCGAATAGGAAGCCTCAACCACGCTGCGCGAGGCGAAGATCACGGCGCTCGAGCCAGTGACGTCGCCGAACAACAGGCCGATCAGGAACGAGGTGCCGCCGTTGTAGATCAGGCCGCGCATGTTGTCGTAATGCTTGAGATGACCGAGCTCGTGGGCGAGGATGCCGGCGATCTCGTCGGCATTTTCGGCCTTGTCGAGCAGGCCCTTCAGCACGAACACCTTGCCGCCCGGCAGCGCGAACGCGTTCGGCACCGGGGTCGGCAGCACGCCCGCGGTCATGGAATCGTCGTCGAGGCCGGCGGCATCGCGCAGCCGATTGACGAGCTTGACGAAGGCGGCTTTCCCCGCCCCATCCTGGCACTCGCTGCGCCCGAAGATCGTCTTCACCTGAACCTCCGCCGCATCTCCAATGCGCCGCTCGATCGGTTTCGGCACCAGCGGCGCGAGGCGGTCGGCAGCGAGCGGCACGCCGAACAGCACGACGCAGACAATGGAGACGGCGGCAGCCATCGACCAGCCGACGATTTTTGCGACCCCGCGGCGCGAGGTCTGGTGCTCGTCGAGCCGCATGCAGCGCGCGGTCACGTCTGACGCGAGCAGAGCGTCGCGGATTTCCAGCCGGGCCAGCGGCGGAGCGGAAGCGCAGGCGAGCCGCAAGATGCCGGGCGGGCTATCGGCGCAGCGGATGTCGGCATAGGCCCAGCGAACGGGCGTCGCACCCTCTTCGAGGATCTCGAGCGCGTCACCGAGCGTCAGCGCCACCTGCCGCCTGCGGCTCGACACGCCGTCGAAGAAGATCGTCGGCTTTGCGGATTGCGCCGGGACCTCTGTGGACAACTCACTCACAGCTCAGAATCCCGCGACATCGAGTCCATCGGCAAAGCCTTCGCCGAGCGCGCTGGCGAGCTCGGCGCTGCCGCGCACATCCGCCGCGGCTCCGATGTTGTGCACCTCGACAGTTTCCAGCACCTTGGCCCAGAGATCGCGCTGGAGATAGACCCGCATGACGATGTTGAGGGCGAGAGCGAGTGCGAAGTAGCCGATCACCATCATCACCAGCGTCGGGATGCTCTTGGCGGCATTGCCCCGCACCAACGCCTGCTCGACCGAAAGACCGCTCAGCTTGACGACGAGCATGGTCGCTCCGCCGATATAGGCGGCGAAGATGGCCGAGAGCAGCATCCACCAGCCGATCACTTTCCAGTACAACGCGTAGAATGCGTTGTGCGGCAATTGCGAGGACACGCTGACGTCGCCGATGCGGATACCGTCGAGCCACCAGCGCCACTCGCGCGCCTTGAACTCGGCATAGAAGAACGGCGCGAGCGGGAAGATCACCATCGCGATCGGGCTCAGCAGCCACAGCCACCAGCCGCGCTTGAAGAATGTCCAGCCGTCGCCTTCGAAATCGCCGCGTAAATCGCCGTAATGGGTGTGCCGCATCTTGTAGCGTTCGAGCGAGGCCTCGCGCCACGGCAATGCGAGCCCGAGCGTCAGGAACACGAGCAAGCCCCACAGCATGGCGCGGAACGAATAGGCCCAGCCCGATCCGTCCATCCAGAACCGCACGCCGCGCCAGACCGTGCGCGTCAGGCGATAGCGCCGCGCGCGAAAGATCGCAAACTGACCAAAGGCGTAGAAGCTGATGAACAGCGGCGTCGAGGCAAAGCCCTGCCAGCGTTCGAACTCGATACCGACAAGGAAGTAAGCGAGGTAGATCGGCACCAGGATCGCGAGCGCGAACAGGAAGCCGACCAGCAGCTCCTTGGCCCGCCCGGTATATTCGGCGGCGTCGCCATCAACCGCGGTGTTCGCCCACAGATGACGGCGGATGTCGGTGACGAGCCAGAACCGGTAGAAGCCGAAGGTGACGAGCTCGAGCAGGGCACCCTTGGTGACCAATTTGCGAAACTCGGTACGGTTGCCGGTGAAATCGACCCGCGTGGGCGGCAGCGGCGGGGGTAAGGGTTCGGAGCCGATGGGGGCCCATTGCATGTCGTTCACGGCGGCAACCTCGGGGTGCGGACCTGGTTCGATCAAACTTATAGATCAGAGATTAGTCGATCCCCAAGATGGGCGGGTTCGATTTAGCTCGATTCCGGTCGATTTCTGGCACGATTCCACGGCCGAGGGCGTGCGCGAGATCACGTTGTTGGATCAATGGCCTCGTAGTCCGGATGGAGCGCAGTGCAATCCGGGACAGCGGCAGTGGCGGACCGAATCCCGGATTTCGCTCCGCTCCATCCGGGCTACATCACACCCATGTGGCAAAACTCGCCCTTGCTCCGGCGCAGACAACCGGCTGTAATTGCAAATCAAATACCGCAGCGCAGAATTCAACGAGAACGCGCGGTTGATGTCAGGGAGAGCGGTCATGCATGGGACCATCGAAAACGCGGCGAAGCTCGACGCGTTACGCGCACGCGCTACGTCACTGCCGCTGGAGCAGTTCGATCCGGGCGACCCAGAGCTGTTCAGGACCGATACGTTCTGGCCCTATTTCGATCGCCTGCGCCGCGAAGATCCCGTGCACTATTGCAAGGACTCGATGTTCGGGCCGTATTGGTCGGTGACGCGCTACAACGACATCATGGAGATCGAGACCAATCATTCGGTATTCTCCTCGGCCTCCTCGCTCGGCGGCATCACCATCCGCGACATCGATCCGGAACTGCGCCGCGAGAGCTTCATCTCGATGGACCCGCCGCGCCATGCGGCGCAGCGCAAGACCGTGGCGCCGATGTTCACGCCGACGCATCTGGACAATCTCGCGCTCAGCATCCGCCAGCGCTCGGCCGAGTGCCTGGACAATCTGCCCCGCGGCGAGGTGTTCGACTGGGTCGACCATGTCTCGATCGAGCTCACCACGCAGATGCTCGCGGTGCTGTTCGACTTTCCCTGGGAGGATCGCCGCAAGCTGACGCGCTGGTCGGACATCGCGACCACCATTCCCGGCCCCGACGGCCTCGTCGCCACCGAAGACGAGCGTCAGGCCGAGCTGACGGAATGCGCGGGCTATTTCACGCGACTGTGGAAGGAACGCATCGAACAGCCGCCGAAGAGCGACCTGTTGTCGATGATGGCGCATGGCGCCGCGACGCGCGACATGGACGCGAAGAACTTCCTCGGCAATCTCATCCTTCTGATCGTCGGCGGCAACGACACCACCCGCAACACCATGTCGGGCTCGCTCCACGCGCTGAGCCAGCACCCGGAGCAATATCGCAAGCTGCGCGAAAACCCAGCGCTTCTCGACAGCTTCGTGCCGGAAGTGATCCGCTGGCAGACGCCGCTGGCCCATATGCGGCGCACAGCGCTTGCGGACTTCGAGTTCCGCGGCAAGCAGATCAAGAAAGGTGACAAGGTCGTGATGTGGTACGTCTCGGGCAACCGCGACGCCGATGCGATCGAAAAGCCTTACGAATTCATCATTGACCGCGCGCGGCCGCGCACGCATCTCTCGTTCGGCTTCGGCATCCACCGCTGCGTCGGCTTGCGGCTTGCCGAACTCCAGCTCAAGATTATCTGGGAAGAGATCCTCAAGCGATTCGACCATATCGAGGTGGTCGGCGAACCCAAGCGGGTCTATTCGAGTTTCGTGAAGGGTCTTGAAACCTTGCCGGTGAAGATCGCGGCTTAGATTCGCAAAGATGAGTTCGACACGTCCACAAGGAAGCTGTGCCCCCTCTCCCGCACGCGGGAGAGGTCAAGCAAGCAACTGGAGCAAACCACCATGAACATCCAAGCGCCGGTTCAAGTGGACAAGGCCGAACGCATGCGCAGGGCGCGCGAGGAGGCCTATGCGACGCCGCTGGCGCAATTCCACCCGGGCGCGCCCAGGCTGTTCCAGGACGACACCCTGTGGCCGTGGTTCGAGCGGCTGCGCAAGGAAGAGCCGGTGCATTACTGCACCAATGCGCCGATCGAGCCGTATTGGTCGGTGGTGAAGTACAACGACATCATGCATGTCGACACCAATCACGGCCTGTTCTCCTCGGATTCAACGCTCGGCGGCATCGGGATCCGCGACGTGCCGGAAGGCTATGACTGGCCGAGCTTCATCGCCATGGACCAGCCGCGTCATTCGTCGCAGCGCAAGACGGTGTCGCCGATGTTCACGCCGACGCATCTGGACGAACTGGCAAAACTGATCCGCCAGCGCTCGCAGACCGTGCTCGACAATCTGCCGCGCAACGAGACCTTCAATTTCGTCGAGCGCGTCTCGATCGAGCTGACGACGCAGATGCTAGCCACCCTGTTCGACTTCCCCTGGGAAGAACGGCGCAAGCTGACGCGCTGGTCCGATGTCGCGACCGCGCTGCCCAAGAGCGGCATCGTGGCCTCGGCCGAAGAGCGCCGCCGCGAGATGGACGAATGCTACGCCTACATGTCCAAGCTCTGGAACGAGCGCGTCAACTCCGCGCCGCGCAACGACCTGCTGTCGCTGATGGCGCACAACGACGCCACGCGCTTCATGGACCCCGATAATCTCATGGGCAACATCATCCTGCTCATCGTCGGCGGCAACGACACCACGCGCAACACCATGACCGGCTCGGTGCTGGCATTGAACGAGAATCCGGAGCAGTACGACAGGCTGCGCGCCAACCCGGAACTGATCGATTCCATGGTGCCCGAAGTGATCCGCTGGCAGACCCCGCTCGCGCATATGCGGCGCACCGCGCTGCAGGACACTGAAGTTGGCGGCAAGCACATCAAGAAGGGCGACCGCGTCGTGATGTGGTACGTCTCCGGCAATCGCGACGAGGAGATGTTCGAAAAGCCGAACGAGTTCATCATCGACCGCCCGCGGCCGCGGACCCATCTCTCCTTCGGCTTCGGCATCCACCGCTGCGTCGGCATGCGCCTCGCCGAACTCCAGCTCAAGATCGTCTGGGAAGAGATGCTGAAGCGCTTCGACCGCATCGAGGTAGTCGGCGAGCCCAAGCGGATCTATTCGAGCTTCATCAAGGGGTACGAGTCGCTGCCGGTGAGGATTCCGGGGTAGAGTGCTCGCTATACGGCAGGTGTTTCTCAACCTCAGCTGTCATGCTCCGCGACCCGGCTACGCCAAGGCTTCGCCGGGCTGAGGTCCAGGGGCGCCGAAGCTTTAGCGTAGGCGGCAAGCGGGGCATCCAGTATGCCGCGGCTTCTCGGCTCAAGCACTGCGGGCTCTGGAATACTGGATTTGCCCACCTTCGCGGGCAATGACACGCGGGGGTGGATTGAGAGCGGGCGACTCCACCCCAGCTATAAAATTCCGGCATGACAGCTCGCGCAACATGCGATGGGTCGCATACGGCCTTCTGTCCTAAACCGCACCGCCACATCTAACTCAACTTGATGTCCCACACGCCGTCCTTGCGGCAGGCGGCGACTTCCTCGCGCAGGAGGGCGGTGACGGCAAGCGAGGCCGTCGAGACCGGACGGTCGATCGGAGAGGCGAATATGAGTTCGCGCGTCATCGGCTTCGAGACGACAGCCGTTTCCAGCCGCCCGTCCGCGACCTCGCCGTGGACCGACGAGGGCGGCAGCAGCGCGAAGCCGAGGCCTTCCTCGACGAGGCTCGTGAGCACGCGGAACGAATCCGCCTCGAGCTGGACGTTGAGCTTGATCTTGCGCTGGGCCGCCGCATGCTCGATCAGCGCACGGAGACCGTGGGAATGACTGGGCAGCACCAGCCGTTGCCGCAGCAGCCAGCCGACATCGACGCTCTTCTTGCGCGCGAGGCCACAACCGCGCGGACCAACCGCGACGATGTTGTCGCGCCCCAAGCTCTCCACGTTGAGATGCAGATCGGCGGAGCGGCCGTAGAGGATGGCGAGATCCATCTCGCCGCGATGCAGCCATTCGACGAGATGGCCGCTGTAGCTCTCGACGATGCGCAGCGAAATGCCGGGAAATTTTTCGACGCAGCGCCGCGCGAAGCGCGCCGACAGCACGCAGCTCACGGTCGGGACCAGGCCGAGCACGACCTGGCCCGATGGCGGCCCCTTGGACGACTGGATGTCGTCGCGGATCTGGTCGATCTGCCGCACGATACCGGAGGTGCGCGCCAGCAAGAGGCGGCCGGCATCCGTGAGCACCATGCCGCGGCCGTTGCGGGTGAACAATTCCGTGCGCAGCTCGTGTTCCAGGAGCTTGATCTGCCTGGAGAGCGCCGGCTGCGCCACGCGCAACGTATCGGACGCCTTGGAGAGGCTGCCGAGCTCCGCCACGCAACTGAAGGTCCTGAGCTGACGGAAATCCATGCTTGCCAATCCTGGAAGGCTACTCCATACGCTATAGCAAATGAGCATAGGGGGCTGGCAGTGTTTTCACAACGCCAGAGGATCGGCCGGCGTTATCTTAACTGCCGCACATACGGGAAACCCCATGAGTGAAGAACACCACACCGAAGATCACGCCGACATCCGCGAAGCCGTCGCAAAGCTCTGCGCGCAGTTTCCCGGCGAATACTGGCGCAAGCTCGACCGTGAGATGGCCTACCCGAAGGCCTTCGTCGACGCGCTGACCGAGGCCGGCTATCTCTCGGTGCTGATCCCCGAGGAATATGGCGGCGCGGGCTTGAAGCTTTCAGCGGCCGCGGCGATCCTCGAAGAGATCCAGCGCGCGGGCTGCAACGGCGGCGGCTGCCACGCCCAGATGTACACGATGGGCACCGTGCTGCGGCACGGCAATGACGAGCAGAAGGCAAAATATCTGCCGAAGGTCGCGAGCGGCGAATTACGGCTGCAGGCCTTCGGCGTCACCGAGCCGACCAGCGGCACCGACACCACTTCGCTGAAGACCTTCGCGCGCAAGGACGGCAACGCCGGCTACGTCGTCAACGGCCAGAAGATCTGGACCAGCCGCGCCGAACATTCCGACCTGATGCTCCTGCTGGCGCGCACCACGCCGAAGGACCAGGTCAAGAAGCGCACGGATGGACTTTCGGTGTTCATCGTCGACATGCGCGAGGCCAAGAACAAGGGCCTCGAGATCCGCCCGATCCGCACCATGATGAACCATGCCACCACCGAAGTGTTCTTTACCGACATGAAGGTGCCGGCGGAAAATCTGATCGGCGAAGAGGGCAAGGGCTTTCGCTACATCCTCTCCGGCATGAATGCCGAGCGCATTTTGATTGCTGCCGAATGCGTCGGCGACGCCAAATGGTTCATCGCCAAGGCCACCAGCTACGCCAAGGAGCGCAGCGTTTTCGGCCGGCCGATCGGCCAGAACCAAGGCATCCAGTTCCCGATCGCCAAGGCCTACGCCGCGATGCGCGCGGCCGAACTGATGGTGAAGGAAGCGACGCGCAAATACGAGGCCGGGCTCGACTGCGGCGCGGAGGCCAACATGGCCAAGATGCTCGCAGCCGATGCGTCGTGGGAAGCGGCGAATGCCTGCGTCCAGACCCATGGCGGCTTCGGCTTCGCCGAGGAGTACGACGTCGAGCGCAAATTCCGTGAGACGCGGCTCTATCAGGTCGCGCCGATCTCGACCAACCTCGTGCTGTCCTTCATCGCCGAGCACGTCCTCGGCATGCCCCGCTCGTACTGAGGCAGCCATCATGGGAGCACTTGACGGGATCAGGGTGATTGCGGTCGAGCAGGCGGTGGCGGCACCGTTCTGCTCGTCGCGGCTGGCGGATGCCGGCGCGGAAGTCATCAAGATCGAGCGGCCCGAGGGCGATTTTGCCCGCGGCTATGACGCGGCGGCCAAGGGCCAGAGCAGCTACTTCGTGTGGCTCAACCGCGGCAAGCAATCGGCGGTGGTCGATCTCGCCACCAGGGAAGGCTGCGCCGAACTGGAGCGACTGATCGCGAGCGCCGACGTGCTGATCCAGAATCTCAAGCCCGGCTCGATGGACAAGCTCGGCTTTTCGCGGGAGCGGCTCTTGAAGGATTATCCCAGGCTGATTTCATGCACGATCACCGGCTATGGCGACGACGGCCCCTATGCGCACCGCAAGGCCTATGATCTCCTGATCCAGGCCGAGAGCGGCCTTGCCTCGATCACCGGCAATCCCGACGGCGCCTCGCGCGTCGGCATGTCCATCGTCGACGTCGCGACCGGTGCCACCGCGCATGCGGCGATCCTGGAGGCGCTGATCGGGCGCGGACGCACCGGCAAGGGCGCCGACATCCGCATCTCTATGTTCGACGTGATGGCGGACTGGTGCACCGTGCCGCTGCTCAATTCCGAAGCCGGTAATCCGCCCAAGCGCATGGGGCTGCGCCATCCCTCGATCGCGCCCTATGGCGTGTTCACGTCTAGCGACGGCAAGGACATCCTGATTTCGATCCAAAGCGAGCGCGAGTGGAAGACGCTTTGCGCAAAAGTGCTGGACCAGCCCGATCTGCCCGCCGATCCGCGCGTGGCCAACATGGTCGAGCGCGTGCGCAACCGCGACTTCACCGACAAGACGGTCGCGGATGCCTTCGGCAAGATGACGCGCGATGAGCTATTGAAGCGGCTGTCCGAGGCCGACATCGCCTTTGCCGAGGTCAACACCATGGCGGACCTCACCAAGCATCCGCATCTGCGCCGCATCGAGGTGGACACGCCGCAGGGACGCGTCAGCTATCCCGCGCCGGCGCCGATCATTGTCGGCGAGACGCGCAGCTATGGTGCTGTACCGGCGATCGGCGAAAATCCCCAATCCAAGAAATAACAAGAGCGAGGCGTCATGACCGAGAAGCTCGACATCGATCATCTCAGGCAATGGATCGGCCGCAGCGAAGAGGCCACCGACACCGTCACCGCGCAGCTCGTGAAGGGCCTGCGTGCGACGCTGTTCCAGGAGGTCGGCGCGCCCAAGCCGGGCGACGCGGCGCCGTTCACGGTGCATTGGTGCCTGGCGCAGCCGGTGTTTCCGATGTCGATGCTCGGCCCCGACGGCCACCCCACCCGCGGCGGCTTCCTGCCTCCGGTGCCGCTGCCGCGCCGGATGTGGGCCGGCGGCGAGATCGAGTTCCTGCAGCCGCTGCGCGTCGGCGACGAATCGACGCGGAGCTCGCGCATCGCGGACGTACAGGTGAAGACCGGCTCGACCGGCACGCTGTGCTTCGTCTCGGTCGAGCACAGCATCTCCTCGCCGCGCGGCATCGCCATCCGCGAGCGGCAGGACATCGTCTATCGCGAGATGACGACGACGTCCGCGCCGGCAAAGGCGCCGCCTCCGCCGCCGAAGGCGCAGCATCGCCAGACGCATGTCTCCGATCCCGTGCTGCTGTTTCGTTATTCCGCGCTGACCTTCAACGGCCACCGCATCCATTACGACCGCGACTACGTCACCAAGGTCGAGGGATATCCGGGCCTGATCTTCCACGGGCCGTTGCAGGCAACCTTCATCATCGAGATGGCGGCGAAGCTGCGCGGCGGCAAGCCGCCGAAGAAGTTCACCTATCGCGGCCTCCAGCCGCTGTTCGAGGGCTCGGAGTTCTCCATCAACGCCAACGAGACCGCTGATGGCATGGAGCTGTGGACCGCGAACGCGGAGGGGCAGCCGACGATGAAGGGGACCGCGGTGTGGTGATGGTCTCTCCTCGTAATTGCGAGGAGCGAAGCGACGAAGCAATCCAGACTGTCGCCGCGGCGGCATTCTGGATTGCTTCGCTGCGCTCGCAATGACGGGTGAGGTAGCAGCGCCGATGGACAACAGGGAACGGCAACCATGGTGAAGAACGGCAAAGCCACAACCAAATCCGTCACCGTCAAGCAGGCGACGCTCGACCTGCTACGCTCCTTCGGCATCAAGAAGGTATTCGGCAATCCCGGCTCGACCGAGCTGCCGTTCCTGAGCGACTGGCCCGACGACATCGACTACGTGCTCGCGCTTCAGGAAGCCTCCGCCGTCGGCATGGCCGACGGCTATGCGCAGGCGACGCGCAATGCCGGCTTCGTCAATCTGCATTCGGCCGCCGGCGTCGGCAACGCGCTCGGCAACATCTATACCGCGCATCGCAACCAGACGCCGCTGGTGATCACCGCGGGCCAGCAGGCACGCTCGATCCTCCCCTTGCAGGCGTTCCTCTATGCCGAGCGTGCGTCCGAATTCCCGCGGCCTTATGTGAAGTACAGCGTGGAGCCGGCGCGGCCCGAGGACGTTCCGGCCGCCATCGCGCGCGCCTATTACACCGCGATGCAGCCGCCATGCGGGCCGACCTTCGTCTCGATCCCGGTCGACGACTGGGCGCATGCGGCCGCTCCCATCGAAGCACGCAAGGTCAGCCGCGAGATCGGGCCCGAAGCTGACGCGATGAAGGCGCTGGTCACCGCATTCAATTCAGCCAAGCACCCTGCCCTCGTCGTCGGCCCCGGCGTCGATCGCGCCGGCGCGGTCGACCTGATGGTGCGCGTGGCCGAGAAGGCCAGGGCCAGCGTCTGGGTCAGCCCGTTTTCGGCGCGCTGCTCGTTCCCGGAACGTCATCCCCAATTCGCGGGTTTCCTGCATGCCTCGCCGGCGCAATTGTCGGACGCGCTGCGCGAGCACGACCTCGTCGTCGTGATCGGCGCGCCGGTGTTCACCTTCCACGTCGAGGGCCATGCCGCGATCTTCGACGGCGGCGCGACGATCTTCCAGATCACCGATGACCCGGATGCCGCGGCGGTGACGCCGGTCGGCACCAGCATCATCGCGACGATGAAGCCGGCGCTCGCAATGCTGCTCGACCTCTTGCCGGAGAGCAAGCGCGCGGCACCGAAGGGGCGAACGCTGCCGCCGGCCCTGCTAGCCGGCGATCCGTTGCCGGTCGAATTCCTGCTGCATTCGCTGTCGCAGGCGATGCCGGACGGCGCGTCGCTGGTCGAGGAAATCCCCTCGCACCGGCCGGCCATGCAAAAGTTCATGCCGATGCGCGGCCAGGACAGTTTTTACACCATGGCGAGCGGAGGCCTCGGCTACTCGCTGCCGGCCGCGGTCGGCATGGCGCTCGGCAAGCCGACGAGCCGCACGGTGTGCCTGATCGGTGACGGCTCGGCGATGTATTCGATCCAGGCGCTGTGGACCGCCGCGCAGCGCAAGCTGCCGCTCACCATCATCGTCATCAACAATTCCGGCTACGGCGCGATGCGCTCGTTCAGCCAGGTGATGCAGGTGAGGAACGTGCCGGGACTCGAGTTGCCGGGGATCGATTTCGTGCGGCTGGCCGAGGGCATGGGCTGCCATGCGGTGCGGGTGAGCAAGGCGGCCGAACTGGGCGAGGCGCTCAAGCGCGGGATGGCATTCGAAGGGACGAGCCTGGTGGAGGTGGTCGTGGATTCGGCGGTGCCGGTGCTGTACGGGCAGAAGCATTGAGGGCCGACCGTCGTCCTGGCGAAAGCCAGGACGACACCGGAGGTCGTGGCAGGCCCCTTCCTACGTCCCGAAATCTTCCCGCATCTTAGCCTGGATCTTGGCCATGCCGCCGATCCAACGGTCGTAATTCTCGGTCTTCTTGCGCATGTAGCCGAGCACCTGCGGGTGCGGCAGGATCAGGAACGTCTCCTGATCGAGACCGGCGAGCACGTCCTTGGCGACCTGCTCGGGCGAGAGGTCGCCGTCGCCGGATTGCGGGCCTTTGGGGATCGAACGCAGCATGTTGGTGTCCACGCCCTGCGGGCAGAGGATCGAGACACGGATGTTGTGCGCCTTGTGCGAGATCGCGAGATTTTCGGCAAAGCCGACCGCGGCATGCTTGGTGGTGGAGTAAGCCGGGCTGCCGACCTGCGACAGCAGGCCGGCGGCCGAGATCGTGTTAAGGAAATAGCCGCCGCCGCGCGCCTTCATGCGCGGGATCAGATGCCGCGCCGCATAGACATGCGCCATGACGTGGATCGCCCAGCTGCGCTGCCAGGGCTCATCCGAGGCGCCGCCGGCATTGACCGACATCGGGTCGAAGCCGCCGCCGATGCCGGCATTGGAGCAGAACAATTCGATCGGGCCGAACTGACGCTCGGTCTCCTCGATGACGTGGGAAATATCCTTTTCCTGCGCGACATCGCATTTGAAGGCCGCGCCATCCACCGTGGCCGCGACCGCCCGCGCGTTGTCCGCGTCCATGTCGGCGACGACGACCTTGGCCGCACCCGCCTTGTGAAAGGCTTCGCACAGCGCCTTGCCGATGCCGTTGGCGCCGCCCGTGACGACCACGACCTTGCCGGTCACCTGCATGCGACGTCTCCTCTTGTCTTGTACCGTTTTGGCTTATTGCGCTTCGCGGAGCTTGCTCAGCTCAACACGAGGTCGAGCACCGCGGTATAATGGCACGCCGCGCCGGCCAAGACAAAGCCGTGCCAGATCGCATTCTGGAAGCGCAGCCGCCGCCAGGCATGAAAGATCACGCCGAAGCTGTAGAGCAGTCCACCCGCAAGGACGAAGCCCAGCACCAGCGCAGGCAGCGCCTTGACCACGGAATCGTAGAGCATGATGCCGCTCCAGCCCATCGCTAGGTAGATCCCGACCGCAACGCGGTCGAACCGGCCGGGGTAGAGAAGTTTCAGCACGATGCCGAGGAGCGCCACGCACCAGACGCCGGCGAGCAGCACCAGCGCGAACCCACTGTCCTTCACCTCCAGGATGAACGGCGTGTAGGTCGCCGCGATCAGGAGATAGATCGCCGAATGGTCGAAGCGCCGCAGCAGCCATTTGGCCGGCGAGACTGGCCACAGATTATAGGTCGCCGACAACACCAGCATCGAAAGCAGGCCGGCGACGTAGATCGAGACGCCGACGATGTCGGTCGCGTCGGCAAAGAGCACCGTCAGCACCACCAGCACGGTCGCGGCAATGATGCCGCAGAGCACGCCGATCGCGTGGATCACGCCGTCGGCGATCAACTCGGCGCGGTCGTAATGCCAGCCGACCGCGTCGGCGGCTGCGTGGACGGAGGAGGATGCGAGCTGTTTCAATTGGAAGACGGTCATGGCAATCCGCAAGGTGAGTTAATACCCTCTTGTATGGGTGTTTCGGGATCGGCGCGTCGTTCAAACGGCTGATTTGCCGACAAAGACGGTGGAAGTATGAAGCTTGATTTTCCTCAGGCAGTTGCCACTTTTGTGATTAGTCCTTTTTGCCTATCCGCCCTCGCCCGGGATTCCCAACGTTCATATGGCATTTAGTTTCCAGGATATGATCGAGGAGGCGCGCCTGTCGGCTCGGGCGCTGATCGACTACGGCGAGCATTTCTTCAATCCGACGGTACGATTGGGGGTTACCGGCCTGTCCCGGGCCGGCAAGACGGTGTTCATTACCGCGCTGATCCACGGCCTCACCCGTGGCGGCCGGTTTCCGGTGTTCGAGGCCTATTCATCCGGGCGGATCGCGCGGGCGCATCTGGCGCCGCAGCCGGACGACGCGGTGCCGCGCTTTGCCTATGAGAGCCATCTGCGCGCGCTGATCGAGGAGCGGCGCTGGCCGAACTCGACTGTCGACATCAGCGAGCTCAGGCTCGTCATCGACTACCAGCGCCAGAACGGCGCCGACCGCACGCTGACGCTCGACATCGTCGACTATCCCGGCGAGTGGCTGCTCGACCTGCCGCTGCTTCAGAAGAGTTTTGAGCAATGGTCGGCCGAAAGTCTCGCCTTGTCACGCGAGGCGCCGCGCGTCCATCTTGCCGCGGATTGGCACGCGCATCTCGCAACGCTCAAGCCCGAGGCGCGCGAGGACGAGCAGGCGACGCTGACGGCCGCAAAGCTCTTCAGGGGCTATTTGCAAGGCTGCCGCGACGAGCGGTTTGCGATGAGCCTGCTGCCGCCCGGCCGCTTCCTGATGCCGGGCAATCTCGCCGACACACCGGCGCTGACCTTTGCGCCGCTCGACGTACCCGCGGGTGGCCAGGCGCCGGAGGGATCGCTGTGGGCGATGATGGTGCGCCGCTATGAGGCCTACAAGGACGTCGTGGTGCGGCCGTTCTTCCGCGATCATTTTGCTCGGCTCGATCGCCAGATCGTACTGGCCGACGCGCTCGCCGCGTTCAACGCCGGCCCCGAAGCGCTGCACGATCTCGAAGCCGCACTCGCGGGCATTCTCGACTGCTTCAACATCGGCCGCAGCACATTCCTCTCCGGCCTGTTCCGGCCGCGGATCGACCGCGTGCTGTTCGCGGCGACCAAGGCGGATCATCTGCATCATTCCAGCCATGACCGGCTCGAGGCCGTGCTGCGCCGCGCGGTCACCCGCGCCGTTGCGCGCGCGGAAAATACCGGTGCGGCGATCGACGTCGTCGCGCTCGCCGCCGTCCGCGCCACGCGCGAGGCGCAGGTCGCGCATGGCCGTGACAAATTGCCGTCGATCTTGGGAACGCCCGCCGCGGGAGAAAGCGCCGGCGGCGAATTCTTCGACGGCAGCACCGAGGTGGCAACCTTTCCGGGCGACCTGCCCTTGGATCCCGAGCCGTTGTTCAACGGCACCGACGCATTCCGCGGCCTCTCGACCGAGGCCGCCGGGAAGAGCGATTTTCGCTTCCTGCGCTTCCGTCCGCCGAAGCTCGAACGTGAGGGGGCCGACCACCCGGCGCTGCCTCACATCCGCCTCGACCGTGCCTTGCAGTTCCTGATCGGAGACAAATTGTCATGAACGACCGATCGAAGCCACGGCGACCGGCGACGTTCCGGCTCGACGACCCCGGCGTCGTCGTCACCGAGGCCGACGAGACGACCCGGCTCGGCCGTACCACCATCCAGATCACGCCGGAGCCCGATCCGGCGAATTTGCCGGTGCCAATCGCAGCGACGCTTCCGGCGCGGCGCGGCTTTCCCTGGGGCCCAATGTTCTGGTCCGGCGTTGCCGGGCTGACGCTGCTCGGGGTCGGACTCGGCGTCGTCCGTCTGATCGAGGATCTGTTTGCGCGCAGCGACAGCCTCGGCTTCGTCGGAGTGGCCCTTGCCTTCATCACCGCGCTTGCGCTCGCGGTGGTGACCGGACGCGAGGCTTTCGGGCTGGCGCGGCTAGCAACCATCGAAAAGCTGCATCAGCGCGCAGCCGCTGTTCTTGCCAGCGACGATCGCAAGGAGAGCCGCATCATCGTGCAGGATCTGCTCAAGATAGCGCATCAGAACCCGCAGCTCGCGCGCGCCCGTGCCGCCCTGGAGAGCCACGCCGGCGAGATCATCGACGGCGCCGACATGATCCGGCTCGCCGAGCGCGAATTGATGTCGCCGCTGGACATCGAGGCGCGGCGGCTGGTGTCGTCAGCCGCGCAAAAAGTCTCAATCGTCACGGCGGTGAGCCCGCGAGCGGCGATCGACGTGATGTTTGTGTTCATCGTGTCGCTGCGCCTGATCCGCCAGCTCGCTTTCCTCTATGGCGGCCGGCCTGGCGCGCTGGGCATGATCCGCCTGCTCCGCCATGTCATCGCCCATCTCGCCATCACCGGCGGCATGGCGGCGAGCGACAGCCTGGTGCAGCAGATGCTCGGCCACGGCATTGCGGCGAAGCTGTCGCAGCGGCTGGGCGAAGGCATGCTGAATGGATTACTGACGGCGCGGCTCGGCCTCGCCGCAATCGACGTCACACGGCCGTTGCCGTTCGCCGCACTGCCGCCGCCGAAGCTGTCGGACCTCGCGACGGATCTGCTGCGGAAGAAGGACGAGGAAGAGTAGAACGCCATCTTGCGCGGCGGACTCGTTTTCCCCTCTCCCCTTGCGGGAGAGGGTGGCTCGCCGCAGAGCGGCGAGACGGGTGAGAGGTTCTCTCCGCGCGCGCCTCTCGCAGTCGTCTTAGCGGATAGAGACCCCTCATCCGGCGCTTCGCGCCACCTTCTCCCGCAAGGGGAGAAGGAAGAAGGCCGCCTTGCTAGGCGAGCGTACGCCGCTCAAACTCGCCCGCCAGCACGCGCCACCGGAACAGCGGCGAGTCTTTCGGCGGCGACAGCTCTGGGGTCCAGCCGGTGAGCTTTTCCAGCGTGTACGTGTCCATCACGAGACCGCGCCAGCGGCGCTCGACCTGACCGAGCGGCTCGCGCTTGGCGGGGATGTTCTCCCACAGTGATGAGCGATTGTCCGGCTCGCGCCCGACATAGATGCCGACGTGGCCCTTGATCCGGTCCATGCCCGGATCGCGAAAGTCCTGGAAGCGGCCGCGCTCGTTGATCTCGATCACCGGCACCCGGCCCCTGAACAGCCAGCGCATCATGGCATAGGTGCGGTAGTCCGTGGTGGCGATCCAGGTCGCGCCAGTCTCGTCCAATGCGGCCTGTGCGCGCGCGGCGACCTGCTCGTAACCGGACTCGGCACCGATCGGATCGATCTTGCCAAGTAAATTCCAGGGCGCGGCGACGTAGTAGAGGAACACGATGACGACAAAGGCGGTGCCGGAGACCACCGCCGTGTTGACCCAGAACAGCGACGATCTGATCATCCGCGCCGACCATTTTTCACGCGACAGCATGGTGAGGTTGACAGCGGCGGCGGCGAAACCGACCGGCCACATGAACATCGGCCAGGTGTCGCCGACGCGGAGGGTCAGCGATTTCGCCAGGAAATAGAGAAACGGCACCAGGACCGCGGTCGACAGCAAAATCGCGACCGGCTCGCGCGTGCTATAGCCGCGCCACGCCGTCAGCACCACCCCCGTCAGTACCACCGGCAGCATGACGAAGCCGACCAGTCCGAATTGCAGGCCGATGTAGTCGCCGAATGTGCGGAGCGAGATGCCGTAGCTGGTGGTGGCGCGCACACCCTGGAAGCGAATCGCGGCCCAGTCGTGCTGCACGTTCCAGATCAGGACCGGCGAGAACACGGCGATTGCGATCAGGACCGCGAGATAAGGATAGGGGCTGCGCAACCAGCGCCAGCGCCAATCCGGCACCAGCAGAAAGGCGGCAACCGCCGGTGCGAACATGATCACGGTAAATTTCGACAGCATCGCGAGCCCGGCGAACAGGCCGGCCGCGAGCCACCAGCGGCCGTCGCCGCCCTGCGCGAGCCGCACCAGGCACCACATCATTGCCACCGCAAACGGGATCATGGCGACATCGGGCGCGACCTTGGCCATCAGCAGTCCGTAATAGAGCGCGGCCTCCGGCATCAGCACCGCGAGCACGACGGCGCGCACATCATGAGTGAGGCGGCGGACGATGTCCGCGAGCAGGAGCTGCGTCACCAGCATCGCGACGATGCCGCCGAAGCGCACACCGAGTGTGGTGTCGCCGAAGATCGCAGTACCGAACCGGATCAGCCAGGCGATGCCGGGGGGATGATCCAGGAAGCTGAGCGCCGTCTCCTGCGACCAGGTCCAGTAATAGGCCTCGTCCGTGCGCAGCTCGATGACCGAGGCGTAGACGATGCGCAGCAGCGTCATCGCGGCGATGATCGCCGCGGCCATGACGAGCGGCCGGCGCGCCGCGCCGGCGGGGAGCATCGTGATGTCGGGAGCTGTCCTCACGGCGGCGCTTTTCGCCAACCTGGGAGGGGGAGTCAATGTTGGGTACCGTCGTCCCGGATCCGCGTGCGCCCCCGGGGGTGCTTGTCCAGGACGACACGGAGATTGCGGCCGCTTGCCGCGCATGTGATCGGGCGCGCTATCCACCCCCGGAATTAAACGCGACGCTGGCTGTTCTCCTTCATGAACTGATACAACAGAATCATGGCCGCAACCGCATCCACACGATTTTCCGATCTTTCCCGCGCCATCAGCGTACGCCAGGTGCGGCTGGTTTGCGGTGTCATCCTGTTCGCCTATGTGGTCAGCCATTTCCTCAACCATGCGCTCGGCAACATCTCGGTCGATGCCATGGAGATCGGGGTCTACTACCACATGCTGTTCTGGCAGTTCCTGCCGGTTGCGATCGTGTTCTACACGGCGGCGCTCACGCATATGGGGCTCGGCATCTACGCGTTGTATCAGCGCCGGCAGTTCCGTTGGCGGACGGTCGAGCCGCTGCAGCTCGTGCTGGGCTTGAGCATCCCCGCGCTGGTCATGGCGCATGTGATCGGGGTGCGGCTCGGTCAGACGCTTTACGGACACCAAAAACTCTATCCGCAGGAACTCTATCTGTTCTTCGTCGCGTCGAACCGTATCTGGACCATGACGATCCTGCTTCTCATCGCCTGGGTGCACGGCTGCATCGGCATCTATTTCTGGCTTCGCCTCAAACCGTTCTTCACGCGCGCGGCGCCCTATCTGCTCGCGGCTGCCGTGCTGATCCCGACGCTGTCGCTGCTGGGTGTCTACCAGGGTGGCCGCAGCGTCGAGGTCGAGGCCGACGACGGGGAATGGCGGACGCACAATCTCACGCGCCGCCAGCTGGGCACCACGGCAGAGGCCGCGATGCTCGACCGCATCACCGGCGGCCTCACCGCCGGCTATCTCGGACTGCTCGCTTTGGCGCTGCTGGCGCGTGGCGCGCGCGCCCTGTGCGAGCGGCGCGGCGGCATGATCGCGCTGTCCTACGGCAACGGCAAGACGGTGCGCGTCCCCAAGGGCCTCTCCGTGCTGGAAGCGAGCCTGCGCCACAATGTGCCGCATGCCAGCGTCTGCGGCGGCCGCGCCCGCTGCTCGACCTGCCGCATCCGCATCATCGGCGATCATGGCGCCCTGCCCGAGCCGTCGCAGCGCGAGGCGTTCGTGCTCACCCGTGTCGGCACCAGTGACCCCTCGATCAGGCTGGCCTGCCAGCTGCGGCCGACGTCGGATCTCTCCTTCTTCCAGCTCTTCACCGCGCATACGCTTTCGGCGAACACACAGGCCTCGACGCCTGCCAGAATCGGCCAGGAGCGCTATCTCGTCAGCCTGTTCGTGGATATGCGCGGCTCGACGCAGCTGGCCGAGAAGCGGCTGCCGTTCGACACCGTGTTCATCGTCAACCGCTTCCTCGGCGCCGTCTCGCAGGCTGTGATCGAGAATGGCGGCCAGCCGAACCAATTTGTCGGCGACGGCATGCTGGCGCTGTTCGGACTGAGCGCCGATCCGCAAACCGCCTGCCGGCAGGCGCTGAAGGCCGCCGCCGGCATCGCCAGGCATATCGATGAGCTCAACGAGCTCCTGTCCCACGATCTACGCCAGCCGATCCGCTTCGGCATCGGCATCCATGGCGGCGAGGTCATCATCGGTGACATCGGGTATCGCGATCACATCGTCTTCACGGCGCTGGGCGATGCTGTCAACGTCGCGGCCCGCCTCCAGGACATGACCAAGACGCTGGCCTGCGAAGCGATCGTCTCGGAGGAAGTCCGCCGGACCGCCGGCCTTGCCGACGATGCGCTGCCGCAGCAGGAGGTCGCGATCCGCGGCCGCGACGAACCGATGGCCGTGCGTGTGGTTGCGGACGCGAGGGAGCTGTCGGCGCTCGTCGATCCCGGCGAACGCGTCGCGGCGTAACACCGGCTTGCTGCAACGCAGCGGCATGGGCCTGCTGCGAAAGCACGAATTGACTTCATCTGAGTCGTTGCGACAGATGAGTGAGAGATCGCGGTGATGACCGTGATCCAACGAAAAGCTCCGGGAGGAGACCACATGTTCGATCGACGCGACCTGCTCAAAGGAGCGGGCCTTGCCGCTGTTGCGACTGCACTGAACTCGACCAAAGCGCTGGCACTCGACACCGTCGCCCTGCCCTTTGCCAATGGCGAACGGCCTTTGGTGAAATATCCGCAGAAGCGGCCGATGATCGGCCTGACCAGCCGCCCGCCGCAGCTCGAGACGCCGTTCGCGGTGTTCAACGACGGCCCGATCACGCCGAATAACGCGTTCTTCGTGCGCTATCACCTTTCCGACCTGCCCTACAGTCTCGACCCCGACAAGTTCACGCTCGAGGTCAAGGGCAAGGTCGACAAGCCGCTCAAGCTGTCGCTGAAGGATATAAGGAAGATGAAGGCGACCGAGATCGTCGCCGTCAACCAGTGCTCCGGCAACAGCCGCGGCTTCCTGGATCCGCGCGTGGCCGGCGGTCAGCTCGCCAACGGCGCGATGGGCAATGCGCGCTGGCGCGGCGTGCCGCTGAAGGCCGTGCTGGCGATGGCGGGCGTGCAGAGCGGCGCCAAGCAGGTCACCTTCAACGGCATGGACGGTCCGGTCAGCGACAAAACGCCCGATTTCGTCAAGGCGCTCGATATCGATCACGCCAACGACGGTGAGGTGATGCTGGCCTATGGCATGAACGGCGAAGACCTGCCGTTCCTCAACGGCTTTCCGCTGCGCCTGATCGTGCCCGGCTATTTCGGCACCTATTGGGTCAAGCACCTCAACGAGATCACCGTCGTCGACAATGTCTATGACGGGTTCTGGATGAAGTCGGCCTATCGCATTCCGGACACGCCGAACAATGCGGTCGAGCCGGGCACCGCGCCGAAGGCGACGATCCCGATCAACCGCTTCACCATCCGTTCCTTCATCACCAGCGTCCCGGACGGAGCCAAGCTGAAAGCAGGCGGCACGACGCTGCGCGGCATCGCCTTCGACGGCGGCAAGGGTATCAAGGAGGTCGCGGTCTCCACCGACGGCGGGAAGACCTGGACCAACGCCAGGCTCGGCAAGGATCTCGGCAAATACTCATTCCGTGAATGGACGCTGCCGGTGAAGCTCGCGGCGGGCTCCCACGAGCTCAAGGTGCGCGCCACCGGCAATGGCGGCGAAACCCAGCCGGATACGCCGCGCTGGAATCCGGCGGGTTACTTGCGCAACGTCGTCGAAACCGTCCGCGTTACCGTGGCTTGAGGGGAATGATCATGCAGCGCACCGTTTTCCTCGCCATCACGCTCGCCCTCGCCGCCGTGGTGGGTTCGGCACTTGCAGCACCGGTCAATTACAAGACCCCCGATGAGGTCGCGGCGTTCAAGCTCGGGCCCAATCTCGAAGTCGTGCAGGGCAATTGCAGCGCCTGCCACTCCGCCGACTACATCAACACGCAGCCGCCGATGAAGGACAAGAAAGGTTTCTGGCAGGCCGAGGTGACCAAGATGATCAAGGTCTATGGCGCCCCCATCGACGATGCCGATGTCAGCAAGATCGTCGATTATCTGGCCGCGACTTATTGACGGATGGCGCGCGGCGCGCCGACCAAGTGACCGCGAAAAGGGCAAATCCGGCAAAAACGCCGCGAAGTTGAGCGGAATTCGCCGAAATGCCGATGTGGTTTGAGCTACCAAGCCAGCCACATTCCGCGTATCGTATTAGGACCGAACCGGCCGGTTGGCGGGGACTGGCGGTTCGAGATCTCGGAGGAAGACCCGCGGAGAAGTCGTGATGGCTAAAGGTACGGTCAAGTGGTTCAACCCGACGAAGGGTTATGGATTTATCCAGCCTGCGTCGGGCGGCAAGGATGTGTTCGTGCATATCTCGGCAGTGCAGAAAGCCGGTCTGTCGTCCCTGAACGAAGGACAGACGGTTGAATATGAAGAGATCGCAAACCGAGGCAAAAGCTCCGCAGAGAACCTCAAAGTATAAGCCCGCCGGCTTTTGCTAACTCCCGGATCGATCCGGGAGCCGGGCCAAGAAATTTTAGAAACGGTCAGTGCACTCGACGACAGGCGTTGCGATTGCACAGGGAGAACTATTTGCCCGCGAAGACCGCCCATTGGACGCCACAGCAATGACAATCGCGACGGCACTTCGTTAGTCCACCGGCAATGGTGCGTCGCGCTTGATCTCCTCCATCACCGCATAGGTTCGCGTTTCGCGCACGCCGGGCATCGACAGCAAGGTCTCGCCGAGGAAGCGCCGATACGCAGCCATGTCTGCCAGCCGCGCCTTCACAAGATAGTCGAAGCCGCCGGCGACCATGTGACACTCCAGCACCTCGGGCGCCAGCTTCACCGCGCGGGCAAAACGCTCGAAATTGTCGGGCGTGGTCTTGTCGAGCAGCACTTCGACAAACACCAGGAGGCCGAGGCCGAGCCGGTGCGGGTTTAGCCGCGCGCCATAGCCCTCGATAAAGCCCTCTCGCTGCAAACGCTTCAGCCGTTCGCCGATCGAGGTCGGCGACAGCCCAATGCGCTCCGCGAGCTCGACATTGGCGATTCGCCCGTCCTGCTGCAAAATCGAGAGGATCTTCCGGTCGGTTCGATCTAATTCCATATTCCGTAAGGTCAAATGACTGGGCGACTTCATTTTCTAAGCCGAATGAGCTAAATTGTCTATCGAGCTAAGGTAGCGTGGGCATTATCCTGAATTGAAGCCACAGGACACGCCATGCCGAACATTCCGCCTCCCTTCTCCGCCGCCTACGCGCCCGATGACGCCGATATCGCCGCGCGCCTTTTGCCATCTGTGCATCTCGGCCCGCCGCAGGAGGCGCGGATCGATCGCACCGCGACGCGGCTGATCGAAGCCATCCGCAAGCGCGACGACCGGCTTGGTGGAGTCGAGGATATGCTGCGGGAATTTGCGCTCTCGACCAAGGAAGGGCTGGCCTTGATGGTGCTGGCCGAGGCCCTGTTGCGCGTGCCGGACGCGCGCACCGCCGACCAGTTCATCGAGGACAAGCTCGGCGAGGGCGACTTCATCCACCACGAGACCAAGTCCACCGCCTTCCTGGTCAACGCCTCGGCCTGGGCATTGGGCCTCTCGGCGCGGGTGATCCAGCCCGGCGAGACGCCCGATGGCACCATCGGCCGGCTGGTGAAGCGGCTGGGCGCACCCGCCGTGCGCACCGCCACGCGCCAGGCGATGCGGCTGATGGGAAATCATTTCGTGCTGGGGGAGACCATCGCGCAGGCCTTGGAGCGGGCCCGGCCGCGCTCCGGCGAGAGGCAGCGCTATTCCTTCGACATGCTCGGCGAAGGCGCCCGCACCGCCACCGACGCAAGGCGATATTTCGACGCCTATGCCAGCGCGATTCTGACTATCGGCAAGGCGGCGGGCAGCCATCCCCTGCCCGATCGGCCCGGCATCTCCGTCAAGCTGTCGGCGCTGCATCCGCGCTTCGAGGCAATCAGCCGCGACGGTGTGATGGCCGAGCTGGTGCCGCAACTGCTGGACCTGGCGCAGCGCGCCAAGGTCCATGATCTCAACTTCACCGTCGACGCCGAGGAAGCCGACCGGCTGGAATTGTCCCTCGACGTGATTGCGGCAACGCTCGCCGATCCCTCGCTTGCCGGTTGGGACGGATTTGGCCTCGCGATCCAGGCCTATCAGAAGCGCGCCGGCGACGTGATCGACTATGTCGATGCGCTCGCCCGGGCGCACGACCGCAAGCTGATGGTGCGGCTGGTCAAGGGCGCCTATTGGGACACCGAGATCAAGCGCGCGCAGGAGCGCGGGCTCGACGGCTATCCCGTGTTCACCCGCAAGGCGATGACGGATCTGAACTACGTCGCCTGCGCTCAAAAGCTGTTGAGTCTGCGGCCACGCATCTTCCCGCAATTCGCCACCCATAACGCGCTGAGCGTCGCGACCGTGCTGGAGCTTGCCGGTGCGAACGGCGGCTTCGAATTCCAGCGCCTGCACGGCATGGGCGAGGCGCTCTACGAGCAGCTCGCCAAGGATCACCCGGACATCGCCTACCGCACCTACGCCCCGGTCGGCAGCCATCGCGACCTGCTCGCCTATCTGGTGCGGCGACTGTTGGAGAACGGCGCCAACTCCTCCTTCGTGGCGCAAGCGTCCGATTATCGCGTGCCGGTTACGGCGCTGTTGCAGCGCCCGGCGGATGCCATCGTCCGGCCGCAGCACGCGGCCCATCCCAAGATTCCGTTGCCGGGCGACCTGTTCGCGCCCGAGCGGCGCAATTCGCGCGGCGTCGAATTCGGCGCGCGCGCCGCGCTCGACCGGTTGCTGACGGAGGTCAAAGCCGAGACGATCGACCTCAAGCCGATCGCGGACGCAACGCCGGATCAGGCCAATGCGGCAGTGGCTGCGGCGCGCGCCGGCTTTGCCGCCTGGAGCCGGACACCCGCAGCCACGCGCGCGGCGGCGCTGGAGCAGGCCGCGCATCTTCTGGAGAACCGCGCGCCCCATTTCATAGCGCTGCTGCAACGCGAGGGCGGCAAGACGCTCGACGATGCGCTGTCGGAGCTGCGCGAGGCCACCGACTTCTGCCGCTATTATGCCGCGCAGGGTCGCAAGCTGTTCGGCAACGATGTGGCGATGCCGGGCCCGACCGGCGAGAGCAATGCGCTGGCCATGCGCGGCCGCGGCGTCTTCGTGGCAATCTCGCCATGGAATTTTCCGCTGGCGATCTTCCTCGGCCAGGTCACGGCGGCGCTGATGGCCGGCAACAGCGTGGTGGCCAAGCCCGCAGAGCAGACCCCGCGCATCGCGGTCGAGGCGGTGCGGCTGCTGCACGAGGCCGGCATCCCCGCAAGCGCATTGCACCTCGTCACTGGCGACGGCCGCATCGGCGCCGCACTGGCCGCGCACCCCGATATCGGTGGAATCGTCTTCACCGGATCGACCGAGGTCGCGCGCAGCATCAACCGGGCGCTGGCAGCCAAGGACGGGCCGATCGTGCCGCTGATCGCGGAGACCGGCGGCATCAACACCATGATCGCGGATGCGACCGCGTTGCCAGAGCAGGTCGCGGACGACGTCGTCACCTCGGCGTTTCGTTCCGCCGGCCAGCGCTGCTCGGCGCTGCGGCTGCTGTTCGTGCAGGAGGACGTAGCCGACCGCATGATCGAGATGATCGCGGGCGCGGCGCGCGAGTTGAAGATCGGCGATCCAAGCGACGTCGCGACCCATATCGGGCCGGTGATCGATGTCGAGGCCAAGCAGCGCCTCGATGCGCACATCGCACGCATGAAGAGAGAGGCGCGGCTGCACTTTGCCGGCACCGCGCCGGAGGGCTGCTTCGTGGCGCCGCACATCTTCGAGCTTGGGGATGCCGGCCAGCTCACCGAGGAGGTGTTCGGCCCGATCCTCCACGTCGTGCGCTATCGTGCGGAAAATCTCGAACGCGTCCTGCAAGCGATCGAGCGCACCGGCTACGGGCTGACGCTCGGCATCCACTCCCGCATTGACGATACGATCGAGGCGATCGTCGACCGCGTCCAGATCGGCAACATCTACGTCAACCGCAACATGATCGGTGCCGTGGTTGGCGTGCAGCCGTTCGGCGGCAACGGCCTGTCCGGAACCGGCCCGAAAGCCGGCGGCCCGCACTACCTCGCGCGCTTTGCGACCGAGCAGACCGTGACGATCAACACCGCAGCAGCCGGCGGCAATGCTGCCCTGCTCGCAGGGGATGAGTGAGGCGCGGCGAGGAGCGTTGCATCCCGCCGAAACATCGGTCTAATGCTGCCGTGACGTGGCCCTCGCCAATTCCAGCGCGCGGGATACAACACGAGTGAGGGAGCAACGCCGCAATGGAAAAGGGCATTTTTGCAGGGCTCAAGGTGCTGGATTGCGCGAGTTTCATCGCAGCACCAGCGGCCGCGACCGTGCTGTCGGATTTCGGCGCCGAAGTCGTCAAGATCGAGCCGCCCGGCGCCGGCGATCCCTACCGCAATCTGCCCAACATTCCGGGCTATCCGACCAGCGAGCACAATTTCGCCTGGCTGCTGGAGGCCCGCAACAAGAAGAGCATCGCGCTCGACCTCGCAAAGCCCGAGGCGCAGGCCGTGCTCTACAAGCTGGTCGAAGAGGCCGACGTCTTCATCACCAACATGCCGCCGCCGGTGCGCACCAAGCTCGGCATCACCTATGACCATCTCGCCCATCTCAATGATCGCCTGATCTACGCCTCGTTCACCGGTTATGGCGAGAAAGGCGAAGAGGCCAACAAGCCCGGCTTCGACAGCAACGCCTATTGGGCGCGCTCCGGCCTGATGGACCTCGTCCGCGCCGACACCGACACGACGCCAGCCCGCTCGGTCGCCGGCATGGGCGACCATCCCTGCGCCATGGCATTCTACGGCGCGATCGTCACCGCGCTGTACCAGCGCGAGAAGACCGGCAAGGGCTCGCACGTCGCCTCCAATCTGATGGCGAACGGCGTGTGGGCTGCGAGCGTGCTGGCGCAGGCAAAGCTCTGCGGCGCCAAGTTCGCCGAGCGGCGGCCGCGCGAACGCGCGTTGAACGCGGTCGCCAACCACTACCAGTGCAAGGACGGCCGCTGGCTGATCCTGTCACTGCTGAGCGAAGAGAAACAGTTTCCGACGCTGGCCAGGTGTCTCGGCCGCGAAGATCTCATCACCGACCCGCGCTTTGCCACCAAGCCCGACCGCCACGCCCGCTCCGTCGAGCTGATCAAGATCTTTGACGAGACCTTTGCGACCAAGGATCTCGCCGAATGGCGCAAGATCCTCGACGGCAACGGTCTCGTGTTCGGCATCGTCGGCATCCTGGACGACATCCCGAACGACAAGCAGATGCTTGACAACGAAGTTCTAGTGCCATTCGAAAACGACACCATGCTCACCATCTCCAGCCCGATCTGGATCGACGGCGCCAAGAAAGTGCAGCCGCGCAAGCCGCCCGACGTCGGCGAGCACAGTGACGAAATTTTGCGCGGCGCGGGATACGATGACGCCGCGATCAAGCAGCTGCGGTCGCAGGGGGCTGTGGGGTAAGGAGCCGACAGCGGTCATACATCCACGCTGTCGTCCCGGCGAAGGCCGGGACCCATATCCCAGAGAGGAAGAGGTCGAACGAAGCTGATAACTCCAAATCTTCGCCAAACTGCGTTCGGTGGTTATGGGTCCCGGCCTTCGCCGGGACGACGACGTAGATCGCTTCAACAATCACAGTCATCGCGAGGTCCCATGCCCAGCTACCGCCTGCACTACTTCCCCGAATCCGGCAACAGCTACAAGCTGGGGCTGATGCTGACGCTTTGCGGCGAGAGGTTCGAGCCGGTCTGGACCGATTTTGGCGGCGGCGTCACGCGCACGCCGGAATGGCGCAAGAGCGTGAACGAGATGGGTGAGATTCCCGTGCTCGAAGTCGACGGTGTGAAGATGACGCAGACCGCGCCTCTCCTGCTCAAGGTTGCCGAGCAGCACGGGCGTTTCGGCGCCGAGACCGAGGAGGAAAAGTTCGAGCTGCTGCGCTGGCTGTTCTGGGACAACCACAAGCTCACCGGCTACATGGCGACCTACCGCTTCATGCGCGCCTTCACGCAAAGCAACGATCCGCAGGTGCTGAAACATTTTCGCAGGCGGCTCGAAGACTTTCTCGGCATTCTCGACGGTCATCTCCAGCACAACGAATTCGCGATCGGAACCAGGCCGACCGTCGCCGATATCTCGATGATGGCCTATCTGCATTATCCGAGCGACGAGCACGGCTTCGACTTCGCGGAAAGCTATCCCGCCATTCACGCCTGGCTTGGCCGCATGGCCACACTGCCCGGCTGGCAGCCGGCCTACGAGCTGCTGCCCGGCAAGCGGATGACGAATTACGCGAAGTGAGGGCGCGGCTACTTCAGCGCCAGCCAGCCGAGCGTGAACAGGATTCCGCCGATGATGACGACGACCGCGACCGCCCAGGTGCTGACGCGGATGCTGCCGGTAACCTGCTTGGCCTCTTCATTCTGCGCGATCTCGCGATTGCGCTCCTTGTTGGCTTCGCTGGAGTCCGTCATGGGTCATCCAAACCGGTTCGAGACAGCCTAACGCGTCTTGATGAAGCACATGCCGATGCGGCGCGAAGCCGCGGCAGCCTGACAGGTCAATCCTTTAGCACAGCTCCATGACGTAAAACTCCTGTCGGTCGATCGCGATCCCGCATTTTCCAGGGAACAATGCGCGCCCCAGCCGTCCTGATATTCGGTCCCCGCCAGCTCAGTGCTGCCGCGGGTCTGCGGCCGGCTGGCAAATCCACGTGAGAAATCAGGACGTTTGCCTGCGGCCATCGCGGTCAGGATGTCACGGCGGCGGACCTGGTCGCCAAGAAAATGCGGCGAGGCCGGCACGATGGTCAAGTTGGACGGCTTGTCCGCAAGCCAATCAACGCCCGGGAAGTGAAAGCCGCCGATGCCGCGGGTCTGGTGGCAGCCGGCGCAGGTGACGTCATTGAGGCGGCGCTGGAAGCCCGCGACCGAGCGGACGTTCTGGATGTCCCCGCGCGCAGCAGCTTGCTTCAACGCACCAACCACATCGTTGTCGGAGAAGACCGGCTCGCCCTGTCCCTCTCCGTTGCGCTCCCCTTGCACCATCCCGAACTCCGGCTGCAACGGAGAAGCATCGAGGCCGGCTGGCGTCGGCACGATTGCAGCCTTGGCCAGGAATTTCTCGGGGATCAGCACCGTACCGCGATCGAAGTCGCGAAGATGATCGGGCGCGAGCAGCCAATCCCTGAAGTCGCGCCGGAGATCATTGTCAGCGAGAATGCGGTCGCGGTCGATCTGGTTCTCCAGCGTCGATTCCTCGAACGTCTTCGAGGCGGCGTCGTACTTGAACACCTTGAGCAGATAGTCGGAGCGGAAATCGTGCAGCGCCGATTTCGCCGCAACTGAGATCTGAATGTTGGTCTCGATGCGATCGAGCATCGCATCGTAAGGGAAGAAGTCGCTGCCGATCAGCCCCTGCCAGTCGCCATTGCCGAGCCAGCGTCGCGCGACCTCGGCGCAGGTGATCGGCTTGCCGTTCCCGTCCATCTGGCGCACGTCGCGCGCCTTCATCACCAGATTGAGCGTCATCGGCAGCCGCGTGGCTGTCCTGCCGCCATCCGGTTTGGTCTCGAAACGCACAAGACGATAGATCAGCCTGATCTCGCCGCAGGAGTCTTCCGAGACATAGGCCCGGTCCATGCGGTTGACGATGCCGGCCAGCACGAAACGGGTGTCGCGGGATTTCAGATTGGCGCGATCGAACAATTGTACGTCGAAGCCCTCGCCGACGCCGATGGTCTCGGTCGGATATGCCGCCTTCTGCTGGGCGACGTAGCGATCGATCTCCGCCTCGATCGCGGGAGGAATCTCCTTGAGCTGCGACAACCACGAAAACATCAGATCGGTCGTCAGCGGAAAGTTCGCGTTCCGCTCCGGCCACAACAGGCGCGAGATCGTGAGCGCATCGTGCTGGTCGAGCTCGCGCAGGAGATCGGGATCGGTGATCGCCGTGCCGCGTGCCAGTTGCGCGTTCTCCGCGGCCAACAACGACACGATGCCGCCGAAAAATACGGCGGCGGCAACGAGAATTCGCAAGGCGCGGCTCATGCCTC
>NZ_JADPJF010000037.1:62235-62990 GCF_023073295.1 Bradyrhizobium sp. 23
GGTAACACCGCGCAGGGACGGCTATTCAAGCAAAAAGGCGCTTCACATCGTGGTGAAGCGCCTTTTCGGAAATCGGATATGGGCCGCTCAGCGCGCGACGATCAGCCCCTTGCTGGTGACGACGACCCAGCGGCCGTCCTGACGGCGGATCGCATCGACACGGCCAACCCCTGGGATGGGGTCACCGGCATACACCTCGTAGAGGCCACCGCGGCCCTCGACCAGTGCGCCGCCGTTGGAGACGTCGCGCAGCACCCAGCCTTCGACCGTCGGCAACCGGCCGACCTCGGTCTTGGGTGCGACGGGAGCCGGCGCAGCTGCGGCGGTTGCAACCTGGGTCGGTGCGATCGAACCAGTGGTCTCCTTGGCGGGCACGGCGGCTGCGGCCTGGACGGGCGCCGCGGGCGGGGTGGCGCGGAGCTTGTCGACCGTCTCGGACAGCTTTGCGATCTTGGCCATTGGCTCGGCCTGCGCCTTCTCGAGCTTGTCGAGGCGGTCGTTGGTCCGGTTGAACTGGCCGAGGCCGGTCTTGGAGGTATGCTCGACGTTGGCTTTGAGCGCGACGACATCGGCATCAATCCGGGCGACCGAGGATTCCAGCGCGCTGGTGTCGGCAACCTGTGCCGGCGCGGAGCTTGCGAAGTGCATCATCCCTGCGGTCGCGAGCGCGCCGCTGATGGCGCCGACACTGGCTGCAATCGCCACTACCGCGGCCATCGCCGACAGGCGGCGCGCGCCGCCGCTCTCGCGCGGCT
>NZ_JADPJF010000037.1:63121-64031 GCF_023073295.1 Bradyrhizobium sp. 23
GGTGCCATGACGATGAGCTTGCCGGGCTTTGGCTCGGACTTGGTCTCGGCTTTGGGCTCAACCTGGGCCTCGAACTTCGGCACCTCGATCCGCGGCGGCTCAATCTCGATCGGATCAGGCTTGGGCGGCGCCTCGTGGTCAGGGGCAATCGAAGGGGCCTCGATTCCCGCAGACTCGACGGCCTGCGGCGCGGTCGCGGCGGCTTCGACGACGCTCGTCTGCTCACCGGTCGTTTGGGCAGCCTGCTCAGCCATTGGTTCGCTCACAGCTCAAATACTCCACTCTGGATTGACCTTTTGGTAACTTTCATTGCTTGCGAAATCCTTACTTCGGGACCCGCTTACCGAAATTTTAGGGAGTCATCCGGGGCCGAATTGGGCCGGGAACGTGGAACCGGTGTGGCGGGTATGAAGCAATTTGTAACCGGGCGAAGATGAACGGCCGCGCAACGGACAGGGTCTGCCGCCCCCACGTGGTCAACGACGGGAGTGGATGACGCCCGCTCTGTCCACATCACTGTCCGTCACATCAGCACCGGTGCATCCGGCAGCTCGTTGGGGTGCGGGCCGCTTGACGGAAAGTGCTTTGTCAGCTCCCGGGACACCGCCTCGATGCCGCCGATCACGCCGCGCTCGAACTGCCCCGACCTGAACTCGACTTCCATGGCGCGGCAGATGCTCTCCCAACGCTCGCCACCAACCTTCGCATCGATACCGCGGTCGGCGATGATCTCGACATCGCGGTCGGCGAGCAGGAGATAGATCAGGACACCATTGTTGTGCGCGGTGTCCCAGATGCGCAGTTGCGAGAACACGTCAAGCGCGCGCTCGCGCGCCGGCTGGTTGCGAAACAGCGGGCCGCCGTCGAGCGCGCCTTCCACCACGAAGCGGAGCTGGCCGGAATGGCTGGC
>NZ_JADPJF010000037.1:64121-64653 GCF_023073295.1 Bradyrhizobium sp. 23
TTGATCGCCTGCTCGATGCGGCCGAGCACGCCCTTCGGGAACACCTGCTTGGCACGCCAATGGTGCTGGAGCAGATGCCGGGTGATGCGCCTGATGCTCATGACCTACCAGCTCCCCGAGGCGCCGCCGCCGCCAAAACTGCCGCCACCACCGCTGAAGCCGCCGCTCGACGACGACCCGCTGCTCCAGCCGCCGGATGACGAGCCGCTCGACCACGAGCCACGACGCGAGGACCCCGTGCCCGATCCCGCCCCAAACAGATCGGCGATAAACGTCAGGACAGCGCCGAGCACACCGACGCCCAGTCCGATGACCGCTGAGCCGATCACGAACCAGGCGAGGACACCAACGATCGCTCCCGTTATTCCCGAACCGAACAGCCGCCCGAACATGGAGCGCAGGATGCCTCCGATGACCAGCGGGCCGAACAGCAGGAAGTAGAAAAGCGGCTCGACGTCGTTCCAATCGCCGAAATTCACGCTGCGCGAGGGCGTCGGCAGCGGCTCGCCGTCGATGACGCGGATCATGCGGT
>NZ_JADPJF010000037.1:64726-67158 GCF_023073295.1 Bradyrhizobium sp. 23
ACGCCCGCCGTGATGCCGCCGGCGAAATCGCCGCTCCTGAATTTCGGCGTGATGGCTTCATCGATGATGCGCCGCGACGTGACGTCGGTGAGCGCGCCCTCGAGGCCGTAACCGACCTCGATGCGCAAATGCCGGTCGTTCTTGGCCACAACGAGGATGGCGCCGTCGTCGACCTTCTTGCGTCCGATCTTCCAGGCCTCCGCGACGCGGATCGCGAATTGCTCGATGGTCTCCGGGTCCGTCGTCGGCACGATCAGGACGGCGATCTGGCTGCCCTTGCGCATCTCGAAGTCCTGCAGCTTTTGCGACAGCGCGGCGATGTCGCCGCTGGAGAGCGTGCCGGTCTGATCGACCACGCGGCCGGTCAGTTGCGGCACGGCGACATCGGCTGAGGCGGGGAGCGCAAAGGTGAACAGGAGCGCGAAGACGAGGACGAATGCTGAGAAGCCCAAAACGGCACGCCACAACATCGTTGTCATCGCCCGCGAAGGCGGGCGATCCAGTATTCCAGAGGCAGCAGTGATTGAACCGTGAAGCCGCGGCGTACTGGATTCCCCGCTTTCGCGGGGAATGACGGTGGTGGGTGGGGCATGCATCGGGGTCGAAGGCACTTACTTCGACGGCGCGGGCGCCGGATTGAAATCGACCTTCGGCGCGGTCGAGATTTCCTTCTCGTTCGCGACCGTGAAGTTCGGCTTTTCCTTGTAGCCGAACATCATCGCCGTGACGTTGCTCGGGAACGAACGGATGGTGACGTTATAGTCCTGCACCGCCTTGATGTAGCGGTTGCGCGCCACCGTGATGCGGTTCTCGGTGCCTTCGAGCTGCGACATCAAATCCTTGAACAGCGCATCCGACTTGAGCTGGGGGTAGTTCTCGGTGACCACGAGCAGCCGCGACAGCGCGCCGGAGAGTTCGCCCTGGGCGGCCTGGAATTTCTGGAATGCGGCGGGATCGTTCAGCACCTCGGGCGTCGCCTGGATGCTGCCGACCTTGGCGCGGGCATTGGTGACGCCGAGCAGCACGTCCTTCTCCTGCTGCGCAAAACCCTTCACCGAGTTGACGAGGTTGGGCACGAGATCGGCGCGACGCTGATACTGGTTCACGACCTCGGACCAATTGGCCTTGATCTGCTCGTCCTCGCTCTGGATCGCGTTATAGCCGCAATTGGTGAGGCTCAACGAGGCCAGCGCCGCCAGCACGGTCAGGATCTTGCGCATCAAATTTCTCCCGGTGGAATCGGGCGCAAGCTACCAGATTGCGCGCGCGAGATGCCAGACATCTTGCGTCCCGGCCGTGGCCTGTGAAAAGCAGCCGATGTACGCAAGCCTCTTGCTTAATCCTGGCTGTAATAGTCAACTTGAGGGAACAATAATGCCAGGTCGGGAACGCCAGGGGAACGCGATGAGCTCGTTCGAGACCATCCTCGTGGAGAGGCCGGAGCCGGCGATTGCCCGGGTCGTGATGAACCGGCCCGACGCGCGCAACGCGCAGAACCTGCAAATGACCTACGATCTCAACGCCGCCTTCGACGAGGCGGTGCAGGACGACGCGGTCAAGGTGATCATTCTCGCCGGCAATGGTCCGCACTTCTCCTCAGGCCATGACCTGCGACCCGGCAGCAAGAATGAAGCGGGCGTGGATTTTCCGCCGATCGGAAATTGGGGCGGCTTCGCCGAAGCAAACGCCCATGGCCGCTTCGCGCGCGAGCAGGAGATCTATCTCCAGATCACCCGGCGCTGGCGCAACCTCGCCAAGCCGACCATTGCAGAGGTTCACGGCAAGTGCATCGCCGGCGGCCTGATGCTGGCCTGGGCCTGCGATCTCATCATCGCGAGTGGCGATGCGCAGTTCTGCGATCCCGTGGTCACCATGGGTGTCTGCGGCGTCGAATGGTTCGTGCATCCCTGGGAGCTCGGCCCGCGCAAGGCCAAGGAATTTCTGTTCACGGCCGACGCATGGAGCGCGCAGGAGGCGCATCAACTCGGGATGGTCAACCGGGTCGTGCCGCGCGCAGAGCTGTCATCCGCCGTGCTGGCGCTGGCGCGCAAAATCGCGTCAAAACCGTCCTTTGCGCTGAAGCTGACCAAGGAAGCCGTGAATCGTTCGGTTGACGTGATGGGCCAACCGGCTGCAATCGACCAGGCCTTTGCGCTGCATCAGCTCTGTCACGCGCATAATCTTCAGGAATTCGGCATGATCGTCGATCCATCGGGCCTACACCCCTCCGTCCGCAAGCCGCCGGCCGCCGCGGAGTAGACGGATGGATCTCAATCTCAGCGACGAGCAACGCCTGCTGCGCGAAAGCGCGGAGCGCTTCGTGGCCGAAAGCTACGATGCCGATCACCGCCGCAAGATGGCGAACGATCCGCTCGGCTTCAGTCCGGCGGTGTGGAAACAATTCGCAGAACTGGGCTGGCTGGCGCTGCCGA
>NZ_JADPJF010000037.1:67246-86825 GCF_023073295.1 Bradyrhizobium sp. 23
AGTGTGGCGGGCTCGGCGGCAGCGCGGTCGAGATCGGCATTTTGATGGAAGCCTTCGGCCGCGGGCTTGTGTCGGAGCCGTATATCGCGTCGGTCGTGCTTGGCGCCGCGTTGATCGAGCGATGCGGCAGCATGGCGCAGAAGCAGGCCATCCTGCCGAAGATCGCGGACGGATCGTTGAAGCTCGCGCTCGCGCATTCCGAGCGCGCGGCGCGGTTCGATCTTGCCAAGGTCGCAACCACCGCCCACAGCACGGCGCAAGGCTGGCGCCTGGCCGGTCGCAAGATTGCCGTGCTCGATGGCCACGCCGCCGACGAGATCATCGTCTCCGCGCATATCCATGATCATCAGGGCTCCTCCGGCCGCATCGGCCTGTTCCTGGTGCAGGCGACAACTCCGAGTGTTGCGATCTCCGACTACGAGCGCCTCGGCGGCGGGCGGGCCTGCAACATCGAGCTGTCGGACGTGCAACTGCCGGAGGATGCCTTGCTCGGCAACGGGCATGACGCGCTGCCGGCAATCGAATGGGCTGTTGATCGCGCCATGGCTGCGCTTGGCGCCGAGGCCGTCGGCATCATGCAGGTACTGCTGGATACTACGCTGGAGTACACAAAAATCCGGAAGCAATTCGGCCGGCCGCTCGCCGCCAACCAGGTGATCCGCCACCGCCTTGCCGACATGGCGGTGCAGGTCGACGAAGCGCGCTCGATGGCGTTGCGCGCCGCGCTGAAGCTCGACGCCGATCCGGTCGAGCGCGCGCGGGCCGCGTCGGGCGCGAAGGCGAAGATCGGCAGATCTGCGCGCTTCGTCGGCGAGCAGTCGATCCAGCTTCACGGCGGCATGGGCGTCACCGAGGAGCTCGAGGTCGGCGCCTATTTCAAGCGGCTGGTCGCGTTCGACACGCTGTTCGGCGGCAGCGCCCACCATTATGGCCGCCACGCCCGGCTTGGCCGCGCCAGCGTGCCGGCCTGATACAAGGAGCGCATCATGGACCTGTCGTTCAATGCCGAGGAGCGCGCCTTCCAGGACGAGGTGCGCGGCTTCATTGCCAGAAACCTCACCGAGGAGATGAAGCGCGCGACGGCGCTGACGCCGTCGGTGTTCTCCGATCCCGATATCGGCATGGCCTGGCAGCGCACGCTGCACAAGCAAGGCTGGGGCGCGCCGGGCTGGCCGGTCGAGCATGGCGGGCCGGATTGGACCCCGGCGCAGCGCTGGATCTTCGAGACTGAAAGCGCGCGGGCCGGCGTGCCCAATGTCAATGTGATGGGCGTGAAGATGGTCGGGCCCGTCATCATCGGCTTCGGCTCGGCGGAGCAGAAGAACTTCTACCTGCCGCGCATTCTGTCCGGTGAGGATTATTGGTGCCAAGGCTATTCCGAGCCGGGCTCCGGCTCCGATCTCTCCTCGCTGAAGACGCGCGCGGTGCGCGATGGCGACGACTACGTCATCAACGGCACCAAGATCTGGACCACGCATGCCCACCACGCCAATCGCATGTTCGCGCTGGTGCGCACCAGCGACGGGCCACGGCAGCAGGACGGCATCAGCTTCATCCTGATCGACATGAAGACACCGGGCATCACGACGCGTCCTATCCTCACCATCGGCGGCGACCACGAGGTTAACCAGGTATTCTTCGACGACGTGCGCGTTCCCGTGGCGAACCGCGTCGGCGAGGAAGGCAAGGGCTGGACCTACGGCAAGTATCTGCTCGAGTTCGAGCGCGGCTCCGGCATCGCCTCGGCGAAGCTGCGCGAGGGGCTGAAGGCGATCGCGGAGCTTGCCGAGTCCGATCTGACGGGCCGCGCGATCGACAGTCCCGACATCGCGACGCGCATCTCCGAAGTCGAGGTCGACATCGACGCGCTGGAGATGACCGAGCTGCGCGTGCTGTCGGCGCTGCAGACCGGACAGAATCCCGGTGCGGTGTCGTCGATCCTGAAGCTGCGCAACAGCGAGATCCGCCAGGCCGTGACCCGGCTCGGCGCCGACGTGATCGGCCATGACGCCCTCGCGGTCGAGCCGATGCGCCCGCTCTACAAGCTCAACCACGAGCCGGCGATGCCGGAGGAGATGCTGACGGTGATGCCGGAATATCTCAACGGCCGCGCCTATACGATCTTCGGCGGCACCTCGGAGATCCAGCGCGATATTATTGCGAAGATGATGTTGGGGATCTGAGGGGCACTGGCGCTACATTCTCACTGTCGTCCCGGTCTCACTGTCGTCCCGGCGAAGGCCGGGACGACGAGTTGGATTTGTGGCGACAGCCAGCACGACAATGGCCGCTAACCGCCCACCTTCGCATCCCGGATCGCCTGCCAGATCTTCTGCGGCGTCAGGGGCGTGTTGAGCTGGGTGATGCCGAGCTCGGCGAGCGCATCCATCACGCCGTTGGTGACGCAAGGGGGGCCACCGATGGCGCCGGATTCGCCGCAGCCCTTGGCGCCGAGCGGATTGGTGCGACAGGGCGCGGAATCGTCGAGCGTCACCACGATCGGCGGAACGTCGTCGGCGCGCGGGATGCAATAGTCCTGGTAGCTCGCGGTGAGCAGCTGGCCGTCGGCATCATAGGACACCCCCTCATACAGCGCCTGGCCGATACCCTGCGCCACACCGCCATGGATCTGTCCCGTCACCAGCATCGGGTTCACCGCGACACCGACGTCGTCGACCGTGGTGTAGCGCACGACCTTGGAGACGCCGGTCTCGGGATCGATTTCGACCTCGCAGATATGGGTGCCGTTCGGCCAGCTCGGACCGTCCACCTCGCCTTCGGAATCGACGCTGAGCTTTGCGCCGCCTTCTTTCTCGGCAATGTCGAACAGGCTGATGCGGCGGTCGGTGCCGACCACGGTGAGCATGCCGCCCTGATATTCAATGTCCTCGATCGAGGTCTCCAGCACGTTCGCCGCCTTCTCGCGCGCCTTCTGGATCAGATCGTTGGATGAGACCGCGACCGCCGTGCCGCCGACGAACAGCGAACGCGAGCCGACGCTGCCGAAGCCCGTCGCCAGATCGGTGTCGCCCTGGACCACGTCGATCTTGTCCATGGGGATGCCGAGCGTGTCGGAGATCATCTGGGTGTAGGTGGTCTGCAACCCCTGCCCCATCGCCATGGTGCCGGAATGCAGGACGACGCGGCCCTGCGCGGTCGCATGCAGGCTGACCTTCTCGGTGTGGGCGCGGCCGCCGGTCCATTCGATATAGGAGGTGAGCCCGCGGCCGTAGAGCAGGCCCTTCTTCTTCGCCGCCTTCTTGCGCGCGGCAAAGCCGTCCCAATCCGCAAGCTTCACGGCACGATCGAGCATGTGCGCGAAGGCGCCGGAATCGTAAACCTGCCCTGCAGCGTTGGTGTAGGGCAGTTGCGCCGGCTTGATGTAGTTGGCTTTCCGGATCGCGCGCGGGTCCATGCCGATTTTTCGCGCGGCCGCGTCGAACAGGCGCTCGACGATGAACACGGCCTCCGGGCGGCCCGCACCGCGATAAGCGCCGACCGGCGCGGTGTGGGTCATCACCGACTTCACCTCGAAATGTACCAGCGGCAAATCGTAGACGCCGGTCTGCACGAACGGCCCCAGCACCAGCGGGATGATGTTGGCCGCGCCTGAGGAATATGCGCCGGTGCAGCCGATCGAGCTGACGCGGTAGGCCAGCACCTTGCCCTTCTCGTCGAGCGCGAAGGAAGCTGTCGAGGTAAGATCGCGGCCGTGGGTGCCACCGACGAATTCGTCGGTGCGGTCGCCGCGCCAGCGGATCTTCCTGTTCAGCTTGGTTGCGGCATAGGCGACGATGCCGTCCTCGGGATAGAGGTTGGTCTTCTGGCCAAAGCCGCCGCCGATATCGCCGACCAGCACGCGAACGCTGTCCTTCGGACGCTTCAGCACGGCCTCGGCCAGCACGTCGCGGGTCGAGGCAGGCGTCTGCGACTGCACATGCAGCAGGAGGCGGCCGGACGTCTTGTCGATCTCGGCAATGGTCGAGCGCGGCTCCATCGCCGACGGCACCAGGCGCTGGCTGACGAGATCGAGCTCGACGGTATGCGCCGCCCTGGCAAAAGCCTCGTCCACCTTGGCGGCATCGCCGTAAGCCATCGCGCCGACGATGTTGTCGGGGGCCTCCGGCCACACCACGGGCGCGCCGGGCCTGACCGCCTCGACCGGATCGACCACCGCCGGCTGCACGTCATATTCGACCACGATCGCTTCGGCCGCGCCCTGCGCGTCGGCACGCGAGGAGGCCACCACGGCGGCCACGGCCTCGCCGGCATAGCGCACGACTTCGTGCGCCAGCAGGCGGCGTGGCGGCACCGTCATCGGCTTGCCGTCGGGGCGCTTGAAGATGCTCAAGGTCGGGATGACGCCGATGTCGTCCTTGACGAGGTCGGCGCCGGTATAGACCGCGGTCACGCCGGGCATCGCCGTGGCGGCGCTGGTGTCGATCGAGACGATCTTCGCATGGGCATGCGGCGAGCGCAGCAGGTACAACCACAGCGCGCCATCTTCCGGCTTGTCGTCGATGAACTGCCCCTTCCCGGTGAGCAGTCGCTGGTCTTCCAAACGCTTGACGGGCTGCCCCGCTCCGAAACGCAAATTGCCGGGAAGAATGTTCATTCCACCATGTCCTTGAAACCCAGAAAACGACCGCGGGGGTTTTAGCCGATTTTGCGGTCGATACAACCGAGCCGCGGCACATCTGCATTGCGTGTCACGCCCGCTTTGGCCGCAGATTGCCGGGTCAGGAGCGCTCTATGTCGATGATGCCCACATTGATATCACGGGTGTCCGAATCCCGCTTTACCGTGAGGCGAACGGTCTTACCGGCACCGGCCTGCTCGAGCGCATCAGTCAGGTCGGAGAGCCGCCGCACCGGCTTGCCTTCCACCGCGGTGATGATGTCTCCGACCGTTCCAGTCGACAAGTTGACACCGCGAATCCCCGCCTGTTCCGCAGGGCTGCCGGGGGCTGTCCGGACCACGATCACCCCTTGGACGCCAAGCCGCGTCGACACATCCTCGCTGGCGGCGACGATGCCGATGCCGGGCGTCGGCACGCGGCCATTGCGAATGAGCTCGGGGACAATCCGGTTCACGACGTCCACCGGCACCGCGAAACCGATGCCTGCATTCGAGCCGGACGGCGATATGATCGCAGTCGTGACGCCGATCAGCCGGCCGGCGGAGTCCAGCAGCGGCCCGCCTGAATTGCCCGGGTTGATTGCGGCATCCGTCTGGATGACATTGGCAATCTCCCGGCCGCCATGGGTCGGAAGCCTCCGCTTGAGGGCACTGATGATGCCGCTCGTCATCGACTGATCTAGCCCGAAAGGATTGCCGATCGCAAACGCGGATTGCCCGACTTTCAGGTCGGTCGAGCTGCCGAGAGCCACCTGCGGTGGAAGCTCGCGCACGCTGCGGATCCGCAGGACCGCAAGATCGTAATTGGGGGCGGTGCCGATCAGATCAACCCGAGCCACCTCTCCCGACGCAAAGCGCACCGCGAGCTCGCCGCCATTGGCCACGACATGGTTGTTCGTGACGAGATGCCCGTCGCGGTCCCAGACAAATCCCGTGCCGGAAGCGCCGCCCTGCCCCTCCTCTCCCATGACAGGAGTAGCGGCCGATCTCACCGCAACCTGGACAACCGAGGGCGACACTCGTTCGAAGATGTCGATGGTGGCCCTTTCGGCCTCGGACAGCGGACCACGTTGCTCGACGGCGCGCGCGGAGGGGGTTGTCCATGGCGCATGCTGGACCTTCACGGCAGTTACCACGAGCAGCAGGGCGGCAAAAGCCGCCGCAATGATTGCGTAGCGACGATTCATCAGTGATCACCGTGTCGTATGCTGAAGACGATCTCTCGAATGCACATGCCGGGAGGTGACAGAGCCAGCTCACGCAGCAACGTCGAAAATGAATGGAAGTTTCTCGAATCGGGCAGCTAAGGACGGTTCCGCTGCCCGTGCCGGGGCCCATTGCCGCGTGACAAACCGCTACGCCAGCTCCCGCAATGCCGCTTCTACGACCTTGCGCGCATCGGCGGTGAGAGCGGCCTGCGGCGGGACAGGATCGCCGACGTCGTACCCCTGGATGGCCAAGCCGGCCTTGATGCAGGCCGCCAGGTTGAAGCGGGCAAAAGCTTCGTTGATGCGCCACAGCCTGCGCTGGAGCGCCATCGCCTCGTCCCAGCGGCCGGCCTTGCAGAGGTCGTAGAGCGCGACGCTCTGGCGCGGAATGATGCAGGCGGGGCCCGCCATCCAGCCGAGGCCGCCGATCAGCATCACCGCGGCCGGGATATGGGCGGAGGCGGAGAACACCCGCAAGGCATCGCCGCAGCGGTTCATGATCGAGAGCAGCCGGCCGGTGTTGGTCGAGGCGTCCTTGATGTAGCCGATGCGCGGATGTTCGGCGAGGCGCGCGATGATTTCGAGGGTGAGATCGGAGCGCTGGAATTGCGGATTGGTATAGATGACGACGGGGATGTCCACGGCATCCGCGATGGCGCGGAAATAGGATTCGATCTGGGCGTCGGCGAGCGGGAAATACGCTTCCAGGATCGCCAGAATGCCGTCGGCGCCGAGCTTCTGATACGCCTTCGCCTGCGCCACCGCATCTGCCGTCGAGGTGGAGGCGACGCCCGCGACAACAGGCACACGTCCCCTTGCCGCCTCGATCGTGGTCTGCACGACCGCGGTGCGTTGGGCGGCGTTGAGATAGGCGAACTCGCCGGTCGAGCCGAGCGGGGTCAGACCGTGGACGCCCGCGCCGATCAGATCGTCGCAGAGCTTTGCGAGGACGTTCGTCCGCACCGCGCCATCGGCAGCGACGGGAGAGACGAGATAAGGGAAGACGCCGCGAAAATCGGACATGTCAGGTGTGAATCCCGGAAACTGGCTAGCGCCTGACGGTCTTACCAACGCTCGTGCCGGCGATCAAATCCTGATCAGCCGCACCCGCGTGCCCCAGGGATCGATCGCCTCAACGCCGTCCGCTAGCGCCGTGACTTTCGCGCCGCCCTTGCGCAGGCGCTCTTCCTGTGCGGCGAGCAGATCCTGCTTAGCTGTCACCAGCGAGAACCAGGCGAGCCCCGTTGTCTGATCGTCGCGTTGGCCGGCGCCCTCGCTCTGCCACACGTTTATGCCGAGATGATGATGGTAGCGTCCCGACGACAGGAACGCGGCGCCGTTGCGGCTGCGGGTCGGGTCGAGTCCGATCGTGCCGTGGTAGAAATTCTGCGCCTGCGCGAGGTCGCCGACGCGCAGATGCATGTGGCCGATGCGCATTCCGTCCGGTGCCTTGGCATAATCAGGCACGCGCGTATTGGTCAGCGACAGCAGGTCGGGAATGTCGAGCTCGTCGGCCGCCATCTTCACGCTGCCTTCGCTCCACTGCCATTGCGAGGGATCGCGGTCGGCATAGACCTCGATGCCGTTACCTTCGGGATCGTCGAGATAGACGGATTCGCTGACGAGATGATCGGCAAAGCCCGACAGCGGCACGCGATGCGAAGCGGCTGCTACCAGCCAGCGGGCCAAGTCCTTGCGGGTCGGCATCAGGAAGGCGGTGTGATAGAGGCCGGCGGCGTTGCGCGGCTCGATCTCGGCATCAGGACGGGCCTCCAGCACCAGCAGCGCGATGCCGGCCGTGCCGAGCTTGGCGGCGCTCGCCGAGCGTTCCATCACGGTGAGCCCGATCACGTCGCGGTAGTAGTTCGCAACCTTGTCGAGATTCTTCACCCGGAGCGTCACCATGCCGACGCGCATCGGCGTGCGGCTGGCATAGGTCGGACCGCCGCCCTGCGGTGTGCCCTCGGCGCGCGCCGCGCCCGCAGCCGCCATTGCGAGCGAGCTGGCGCCGGCGAGTTGAAGCAGGGTGCGGCGGGTAAGGTCGATGGTCATCAATCAGGGCTCGCAAAAAGGCTTGAGGCCGTACGGCACAAGGTCGAGCCGATTGCTACACGTTCCCGTGAGCGGCTCCAATCACATGTTCGTCGGCCGTGCTCTTACGGACCAGCTTCCCTGCTTATTTCCTGGCCATGCGGCCAGTTACGCGATCGCCCGCGACATCCCAGATTGAGGACAGCTTTACAGGAGCCTGCCATGACCGACTCAACTCCCCTGACTTCGCTGTCGTCCGCGCTCGCGGATATGGTGTCCCGCACCGCGCCGTCCGTCGTCGCCGTCCATTCGCATCGTTCCCGCGCCACCGGCTTCGTCTGGAAACCCGGCCTGATCGTCACCGCCGACGAGGCGCTGGCCGACGAGGGCGACGTCGAGATCGGCCTCCCCGACGGCAGCACCGCGGCCGCCACGATCGCCGGCCGCGACCATACGACGGATATCGCACTGCTGCGCGCCGATACGGCGATTGCCCCGGTCAAGCTGGCCACAATTGTGCCGCCCCTTGGCGCGTTGTCGGTCGTCGTCGCCACCAACCGCGATACGCCGAGCGCCGCGCTCGCGATGGTGTCGCAGTCCGGCAAGAGCTGGCGCTCCCTGCGCGGCGGCGACATCGACGCGCGGATCGAGCTCGACGTCCGCTTGCGCTCCAGCCAGCAGGGCGGCCTCGCGCTCGACGCATCGGGCGAAGCCTTCGGCATGGCCGTGCTCGGCCCGAGGCGTGTGCTGGTGATCCCGACAGCGACGATCGAGCGGGTCGCGGCCCAGTTAGAGGCGCGCGGCCGCATCGCACGCGGATATCTCGGCCTCGGGCTGCAGCCGGTCCGGCTCGACGACGGCGTCGGCGCGATGGTGATGAATGTCGACAAGGCCGGCCCTTCGGCGGCGGCCGGCATCCGCCAGGGCGACGTCATCGTCGCGGTCAACGACCAGAAGCTGTCCGGCGTGCGCGCGCTGTCGCGGACGCTGGGTCCGGCGAGCGTGGGCGCGGTGGTCGATATCGCGGCGCGCCGCGGCGGCGAGCCGGTCAGCTTCAAGGTCACGATCGGCGAGAGGCCGGCGGCGTGAGCGAGGACATCGCGCCCGAGATCGTGTTGGCTTTGGAGATCGACGATCCCGCCCTCGCCGATCGCCTGGCTGCTCTGCTCGGCAATATCGCCGGGCTTCGCCTCGCCGAACCCGGCGAGAAAGCCGCCGCGACGATTGTCACTCGCGATCCGCGCATCATGCCTGAGGACATTGCGCTGACGCAACGTGAGCTCGACGTGCTGGCGTTGATGGCGGAAGGCGGCTCCAACAAGATGATCGCGCGTCAGCTCGGCATTTCCGTCCACACGGTGAAATTCCATGTCGGCTCGCTGCTCGACAAGCTCGACGCTACCGGCCGCACCGATGCGGTGGCACATGCGGCCCGCCGCGGCGTGATCGAGCTCTAGGTCGGGTGCGGCGGGAAGCTGAGCTGGACCGTCAGGCCCGGCGCGTTGTCGTGCAGGGCAATCTCGGCACCATGGAGGCGAGCGACCGCGGCGACCAGGCTTAAGCCAAGGCCGTTACCCGGGGTGTAGCGGCTCTGCTCGAGCCGGTAGAAGCGTTTGAACACGTGATCGCGCTGATCCGCCGGAATGCCCGGGCCGTCGTCGGCGATCGCGATCGTCGCACCGCCGTCGGTGCTGCTGCAGGTGACGGTCACCTGCCCGCCTTTGCAGCCGTGCTTGATCGCGTTGTCGACGAGATTGGCGATAGCGTCGAACAGCAGGTCGCGATCGCCAATAATCGCCACCTCGCGATCGCCGCCGAGGCTGAGCCGCGTCGCAACCTGTTCGGCGGCGGCATCGTAGAGCTCGACGACCTCGCCGGCGATTTCGGCGAGATTGAGGGTGCGAAACGCACTACGGCGGGCGCGGGTCGCGATCTCCGAGATGCGCGTGATGGAGGCGAACATGCCGAGCACGGCGTCGAGATCGGCGATGGTGTCACCGATCAGCGCCGCGTCGGCCTCGCCATTGCGCGAGGCGTGATAAGCCTTTTCCAGCCGACCCCGCATGCGCGTCAGCGGCGTACGCAAATCATGGGCGACGTTGTCGCTGACCTGCTTGACCTCTCCCATCAAAGTCTCGATGCGGTCGAGCATCTGGTTGAGGTTTTCGGCGACCCGGTCCCATTCGTCGTGACTGCCGCGCAAGGGAATGCGCTGGTCGAGGCCCGACATCATGATGGCGCGGCTGGTGGCGTTGATCTCCTCGATCCGCCCGACCGTGCGGCGCGTCACCAGCACCGCGGCGAGCCCGGCGAGCACCAGCATCAGCACGGCGACAGCGGCCATTGCGAGCTCGATCATCGCGGTGAAGCCGCTGTGGTCGCCGGCATCGCCGACACGGCTCTGCACATAGGCGATCGTGCCGAAATAGACATAGGCCATGATCGCCGCGACGATCAGCCCGAACGCCGCGATCGCGATCAGCGCAAGGCGGAAGGTCGAGGAGCGGAGCGTTTTAGCCAGGAGCACGGAGACAATATCCGATGCCGCGGATGGTGTGGATCAGCGGATAGGCCTGGGCATCATCGACCTTGCGACGGACGCGTCCGACATAGACGTCGATGATGTTGGTGGAGGGATCGAAATGCAGATCCCAGACATGCTGGAGCAGCATCGCACGCGAGACGACGCGGCCCTCGTTGCGGACCAGATATTCGAGTAATTGGAATTCCCGCGGCAACAGCGGAATCTTCCGGCCGCGGCGGCTCGCGCTGCGTGCGATCAGGTCGATGGCGAGATCGCCGACCCGCAGGATCGTCTCCTTGGCGACGGTGTCGCTGCGCCGGCCGAGTGCCTCCAGCCGCGCCAGCAATTCGGTGAAGGAGAACGGCTTGACGAGATAATCGTCGCCGCCGGCCCGCAAGCCGCGCACGCGGTCGTCGACCTCGCCAAGTGCGGAAATGATTAGGAACGGCGCGGCGATGCCGTCGTCGCGCAACTGGCGCATCACGCTGATGCCGTCGATATCGGGCAGCATGCGGTCGATGGTGATCACGGCATAGTCGCGCGCGGCGCCATGGCTGAGCGCTTCGCGCCCGGTGGCGGCGAGATCGACGTCGTAGCCGGAAGTCGTCAGCTCCTCGACGAGCTGGCCTGCGGTTTCCGCGTCGTCCTCGACGACCAGAATGCGGCGGTGAGCTCCGGTCATGACAAACTCCGCGCGACGATCGCCACCAGACTATCCCGTTCCGGGGCTGAGCGGAACCGTCCGATGACGATCGCGACAATGGTGCGGTACGGCGATGCTAGTACCAAGAGTCTCCGCACACATTGACCCATTGCCACCCATAGGGCGTCAAGCTCCTGCGCCAGCAGCCGTCATAGTAGCCGGCATAGATGAAAGGTGCTCCGAAGAAGAAGCGATGGTGTTGCCGGAAGAAGGCATGGCGGCCGATGAAGGGCCTGCCGTGCCAGCCGGAGCCAGCGAAGCGCGGCCCGATCGCCGCATGCGCGAAACGTGCACCGCCAAAGCCCGGGCCGCCGAAACGGGCGCCGCCCATGCCGCCGACGCGCATACCACCGAAGCCACCGGTGTGCATGCCGCCGCCGAAGCCTCCCGTGTGCATGCCGCCGCCACCGAAATGCCCACCACCGCCGAATCCGCCATGACCGCCACCGCCACCGCCACCGCCTCTGGCAAGCACCGGTGAAGCGAGCGCCATCACCGCTGCGATCGTCACCGCGGTGAGGCCTTTGAGAATCCTGTTGTCCATCGAAGCATCCTCCGTGCTGCGCGACAATATTCTGCCGCGCGAGGAGGATCAGATGAGAGGAAGGGACAGGCGCCTTCAACTTACAAACGCGCCAGATTCTGACGCGGAAGTTAGGGAGACGCTGCTCTCTCACTCGCTCGCCCCGTTCTTGCGGGGAGAGGGTGGGGTGAGAGCGGGGAGAGGTTAGAAGCTACGCCCGCTTGCCGCCGTTTTTCTCGGCCGCGCGGCGCAGCGCTTCGGCGAGCGCACCGCCGCCGGAAGACTCCTGCTGGCGCGGGGCCGACGACGTCATGCGGGACGGGTTACGTGAGCTGTTATCCCGCTGCATGCCGGGCGCGTCCTTCTTGGCGCCGACCTCGTCGTCGAGCCGTAGTGTCAACGAGATACGCTTGCGCGCGACCTCGAAGTCTAGCACCTTCACTTTGACGATGTCGCCGGGCTTCACCACTTCACGCGGATCCTTGATGTAGGTCTTGGACATCGCCGAGATGTGCACGAGGCCGTCCTGGTGCACGCCGATATCGACGAAGGCGCCGAACGCCGCGACGTTGGTTACGGTGCCCTCGAGGATCATGCCCTTCTTGAGGTGCTTGATCTCCTCGACGCCGTCCATGAACACAGCTGCCTTGAAGGCCGGACGCGGGTCGCGACCGGGCTTCTCGAGCTCGCGCAGGATGTCGGTGACGGTCGGCAGACCAAACGTCTCGTCCACGAAGTCTTTCGGCTTCAGCGTGCGAACGATGTCGCTGCTGCCGATCAGCGCCTTGATGTCGCTCTTGGTGGCGCTGAGAATCCGGCGCACCACCGGATAGGCTTCCGGATGCACACCGGAGGCGTCGAGCGGGTCCTCGCCGCCGAGGATGCGCAGGAAGCCCGCGCACTGCTCGAACGCCTTGGGGCCGAGCCGCGGCACGTCCTTCAACGCCTTGCGCGACTTGAACGGCCCGTTGGCGTCGCGGTGTGCCACGATGCTCGAGGCGAGGCCGGAGCCGACGCCCGACACGCGCGCGAGCAGCGGAGCGGACGCGGTGTTGACGTCGACGCCGACGGCGTTCACGCAGTCTTCGACCACGGCGTCGAGGGATTTGGCGAGCTTGGCCTGGCCTAGGTCGTGCTGGTACTGGCCGACGCCGATCGCCTTGGGTTCGATCTTGACGAGCTCGGCGAGAGGATCCTGGAGCCGCCGCGCGATTGACACCGCGCCGCGCAGGGTGACGTCGAGGCCCGGCAACTCCTCCGAGGCGAACGCCGAGGCCGAATAAACCGACGCGCCGGCTTCCGACACCACGATCTTGGTCATCTTCAAGTCGGGCAGGCCCTTGACGAGGTCGGCCGCGAGCTTGTCGGTCTCGCGCGAGGCGGTGCCGTTGCCGATCGCGATCAGCTCGACACGATGTTTCAGCGCGAGCTTGCCGAGGATCGCAAGCGCCTCGTTCCACTGCCGCTGCGGCTCGTGCGGATAGATCACGGCGGTATCCACCACCTTGCCGGTCGCGTCGGTGACGGCGACCTTGACCCCGGTGCGGAAGCCGGGATCGAGACCCATGGTGACGCGGGTGCCGGCGGGCGCCGCGAGCAGCAAGTCGCGCAGATTCGAGGCGAACACGCGCACGGCCTCTGTCTCGGCCGCATTCCACAGCCGCATGCGCAGGTCGATGTTGAGATGCACCTGGATCTTGGTGCGCCAGGCCCAGCGCACGGTATCGATCATCCAGCGGTCGCCGGCGCGCTTAAGGTCGGCGATGCCGAACCGCTTCATGATCTTCAGTTCATAGACGCTCGGCACGCCGGGCGGCGATGGTTCGGCCTCGGCCTGGATCTGGAGATCGAGGATTTCTTCTTTCTCGCCGCGGAACATTGCGAGGATTCGGTGCGAGGGCAGCTTGGTCAGCGGCTCGGAGAACTCGAAATAGTCGGCAAACTTTTCGCCCTCGGTTTTCTTGCCGTCGCGCACCTTGGAGGTCATGCGCGCATTAGTCCACACCTCCTCGCGAAGCGCGCCGATCAGGTCGGCGTCTTCGTCGAAGCGCTCGACCAGGATGGCGCGGGCGCCATCGAGTGCCGCAGCGGCATCGGCAACGCCCTTCTCGGGATTGACGAAGGCTTCAGCGACCACCTTCGGATCGTTGTTGGGCTCGGCCATGAGCTGAAAGGCGAGCGGCTCGAGCCCGGCTTCCTTGGCGATCTCGGCCTTGGTGCGGCGCTTCGGCTTAAACGGCAGATAGATGTCTTCGAGGCGCGCCTTGCTGTCGGCAGCGAGAATGGAGGCCTCCAGCGCGGCATCGAGCTTGCCCTGCTCGCGGACCGATTCGAGGATGGCCTTGCGGCGGTCCTCGAGCTCGCGCAGGTAACCCAGGCGCTCCTCCAGCGTGCGCAATTGTGCGTCGTCGAGCGCACCGGTCGCTTCCTTGCGGTAGCGGGCGATGAAGGGAACCGTGGCGCCGCCGTCGAGCAGCGCCACTGTCGCCTCGACCTGCTCCGCCCGAACCCCAAGCTCCTGCGCAATTTTCTGGTTGATATTTACCACGCGAGAACCCCTCTATCCAAGCACGCATCGCGGAGGCGAACCACCGGCTGCGGGACGCCGCTTATGGACCAATCGGGGTTGATTCATCAAGGTGCGGCGGACGACCGTCGACAAGGGATTTTTTGTCGAAGCGATGCGATCTCGCCACAATCGTGGGTGCTACGCAGACGGCGCACGTCCTGCTGTCGTCCTGGCTTTCGCCAGGACGACGACGGGGATTGCCTCGACACCTTGACAGGCGCCCCGGTTCAGCGGCTGTTTTGTCTGCCGGACTCCTGAACTTCATGTGAGGATTATAATGCGGACGACATCGGTCGGCGTCTTCAAGGTCGCCACCAGAGGCCCCGGCGACGTCTCCGGATTGATGAGCATGATCGGCTCCGGCGCGATCGATCCGGCATCCATCCTGGCGATCCTCGGCAAGACCGAAGGCAACGGCGGCGTCAACGACTTTACCCGGGAATATGCCGTTGCCGCGCTGTGCACGGCGCTGGCGCCGCAGCTCGGGCTGTCGCCGCAGGAGGTCGAGCAACGCATCGCCTTCGTGATGTCGGGCGGCACCGAGGGCGTGCTCAGCCCGCACATCACGGTGTTCACGCGCCAGGACATTCTACAGCGCCCGGCAGGCCTCTCCGGCAAGCGCCTGAGCATCGGCATGGCGCACACGCGGGATTTTCTCCCTGAAGAGCTCGGCCGCTCCGCTCAGATCACGGAGACAGCCAAGGCCGTGAAGGCCGCGATGGCGGATGCCGGGATCGCCGATCCCGCCGACGTCCATTTCGTGCAGATCAAATGCCCGCTGCTCACCAGCGAGCGCGTCGAAGCGGCGAATGCGCGCGGTCACAAGACAGCGACGACCAGCGCCTACAGTTCGATGGCCTATTCGCGCGGCGCTTCCGCACTCGGCGTTGCGGTCGCGCTCGGCGAGATCGCAACCGGCGTTCGTGATGAGGACGTGCTGCGACGCTACGATCTGTTCTCGAACGTCGCCTCGACCTCGTCCGGGATCGAGCTCATGCATAACGTCGTCATCGTGCTCGGCAATTCGATGTCCTCGACGAGCGAATTCGAGATCGGGCATGCCGTGATGAGCGATGCGATCGACACCGCGGCGGTGCTTGCGGCGTTGGAGAGCGTTGGGCTCCGTGCCGGGCAACAGACGACGACCGGCAGCAAGCTTGTCAACATCTTCGCTAAGGCCGAGGCCTCCCCTGATGGCTGCGTGCGCGGCTTCCGCCACACCATGCTCGAAGATACCGATATCAGCTCGACACGCCACGCCCGGGCTGCCGTTGGCGGGTTGATTGCCGGCCTCGCCGGCACTGGTGCGGTCTACGTCTCCGGCGGCGCCGAGCATCAGGGCCCAGCCGGCGGCGGCCCGGTCGCGGTGATCGCAAAGTTCTCCAATTGATGCGCGCGCATGCAATTCGGGATTACCTCTCCATCCGGCGCAACCCTGCCCTTCGCGCCGCTCAGTTGATTAAAGTGTTCCTGTGCGAAACTAAGGTGGCGCCGCACGAAGAGGTTTGGATCGCATGACTTTCCCGATGAGCTGGAACGAATGGGCGCAGCACGATGGCGTGGGGCTGGCCGCGCGCGTCCGCAAGGGCGAGCTCACGGCAAAGGAGTTGGCGCGCCAGGCCGCCGCGGGCGTCGCCAAGGTCAATCCGGCACTGTCGGGCGTGGTCGAGCTGTTCGATGACGTGATCGCCGATCCGGCCAAGGACGGCGCCAATCTCGCCGGCCCGTTCGCAGGCCTGCCCTTCCTGATGAAGGACCTCGGCCCGACCATGAAGGGGCGGCTCCAGGAGATGGGCTCGCTGTTAATGCGCGGCAATCGCGCCAGCGCCGACACGTTCCTGACCGGCAAATTCCGCCAGGCCGGACTGAACCTGATCGGACGCACCACGACACCGGAGTTCGGCGTCTGCAGCTCGGCCGACAATCCGGCCGTCTATGTCACGCGCAATCCCTGGGACACCGACTACACCACCTGCGGCTCGTCGGCCGGGAGCGCCGCAATGGTCGCGGCCGGCGTGGTGCCGATCGCACACGCGACTGACGGCGGCGGCTCGATCCGCATTCCCGCCGGCGTCAACGGCAATATCGGCTTGAAAGTCTCGCGCGGCGTGTTCTCGCTCGCACCGCACATGTCCGATCTCACCGGCCTCGTCTCGATCCAGGGCTGCCAGTCGCGCTCGGTGCGCGACACCGCCGCCTTCGTCGACCATGCAAGGGGAGCGGCGCCCGGCGAATTCATGCCGTTCTGGACCACGGCGCAGCCTTATTCCGAGATGATCAAGCGCGACCCGTCAAAGCTTCGTATCGCGCTGTCGCACAGCTGGGGCGACTACACCGCGACGCCCGAGATCGCGGCCGAGCTGGCGAAGGCCGGCCGCTTCCTCGAAGGCCTCGGCCATCACGTCGACTACGCCCTGCCCGAACTCGAGTTCCGCGCCGCGTTCGAGGCGCAGACCACCTGCTACATCTCGAATTTTGCCGTGGTGATCTCCAACATGCTCGCCGCGCGCGGACTGGAACGGCCGCCGGAAGATCTCATCGAACCCATGAATATCCGGATCTGGGAAGCCGGCCGGCATACGAGCTTCGCCGAGCGGGCGAAGATGCAAGGCGTGTTCAACACGACCTCGCGCGCCTTCGGCGCCTTCTTCGAGCAGTGGGACGTGATCTTGACCCCGATCACGGCGCTGCCGACGCCGAAGGTCGGCACCCGGGAATATCTCACCATCTCCGACAACCCCGACGTGCTCGACTGGTTCGGCAATCTTTGGCGCTTCTTCGCCTTCACGCCGCTCGCCAATCTCTGCGGCATGCCGGCGATCTCGATGCCGATGGCCACGCAGGACCACGGCCTGCCGCTGGGCATCCAGGCGATTGCGAAGCAGGCCAATGACGGCCTCCTGCTGCAACTCGCCGCCCAGATCGAGCGCGCGCTCGACGGCAAGTGGAACGACGGCAGGAAGCCGAAGGTGCATGTGAGCTGAGCGAGTTGATCGCATTAACTTGCGATCCGCGAACGGCCTCAGTTCTTCACCGAGGGAATTTCCTCCGGCCGGGGCTGCTGCTGGCCCTGCTGGTACATTGCCAGCGCCTTTTCGAGCGCTTCGCGCAGAGCCAGCGCCGCGGCCACGCTGCAACGCAGATGCGCGGTCTGGACCACATCAACCCTGACGGCGGCGCCGACCGGCATCAGAAGGTTCGCCGCAAGCTCGATTTGAATCGCGCCGTTGTGGTGGCCGAAGCAGGATGCACCGTCGAAATAGATGATCGGCGCCCGCTCCGAGCTCGATGTCGAAATGATGACGGGCCCCTGGCTGGTGACGGGCGTTTCGGGATCGGCCATGGGCACTCCTTACGGCTGGTCGAACGAACGAGGCGCCCACCATCGTTGCTTCGGCCCGCCCTGTCGAGGCCAAACCGCCCCCGGCACCCACCGTGGGACGCGCATTCGGGGTTTTGCGCCGCGCCCGCCACTGGTCTAGAACGTCCTCATGTCCAGCTCACCGACCACACTTTCGTTCGAGGACCTCGCCGAGGCGATCAAGGGTCGCCGCTCCGATTACGGCCAGATCAGCGGGCTCCAGCTCGACCGCTTCGCACCGCGCGAAGCCTGGTCCAGCCTGCCCTACCGGCCGGTCTTTGTCGGTGACACCGAGACCGGCGTCCTGCATGGCGGGGTCGTCACCGCGATGCTGGACGAGAGTTGCGGCATGGCGGTGCAACTCGCGCTGGACGGCACAAGCGCGATCGCGACGCTCGATCTGCGCATCGACTATCAGAAGCCGGCAACGCCGGGCCTCGACATCAAGGCGCATTCGGTCTGCTACCGCACCACGCGTTCGATTGCCTTCGTGCGCTCCACCGCCTATCAGGAGTCCGAGGACGATCCGGTCGCGACCGCGACCGCCTGTTTCATGATCGGCGCCAACCGCACCAACATGCTCGCGGATCGCAGGATGGATTCGCCCGGCATCCCGAGGCTGGAGGCGCCGGACGATCCGGAAGGCCCGTTCGCCAACAGCCCGTTCGCACGCTGCCTCGGCATTCGCGTCAACGACGACGGCACACTGACGATGCCGTTCTCGCCAAAGATCATCGGCAATCCGATTCTGCCTGCGATCCATGGCGGCATGACCGGCGCCTTCCTCGAAACCACCGCGATCTTCGGAGTGGCCCGTGAACTCGGCGCCACCGCACTGCCCAAGCCGATCGGACTGACCGTCAACTATCTGCGCTCCGGCCGCGCGCTCGACACGTTCGCCAACGTCTCGATCGTGAAACAGGGCCGGCGCATCGTCGCCTTCGAGGCACGGGCCTGGCAGGACGATGCGAACAAGCCGATCGCCACAGCCTTCGGCCATTTCATGCTGCGGCCGACGCCCGGAAACGACGAGGAATAGGCGCATTTTCCCTTGACGGCCAAGGTCTGGGCCACAACGATAGCGCGTCCCCTCACGAGAGGTATTGGCTTGCGGCATCCGCTCGACATCATCGCCATGTTCGCCGCGCTCTGGCTGCTGGCAGCGATGGTGCTCGACGCGCTGACGCCGAAGGAGCTGACGACGGTGATGATCGGCATCGCCATCGGACCCGCCGTCGTCATCACCGCCGTGTTCTACTATCTGCGCTGCCCGCGCACCGATTTCGCGGTGATGTTCGCCGCGCTTTGGCTGATCTCCGACATCGGCATCGCGTTCATCTCGCCAACGCAGCTGCCCCACTTTCTGATCGCGCTCGGCTTCGTGCCGGCGCTGCTGATCGGGATCGTGCTGCACTGGCAACGCTTCCAGCGCCGCCATGAGCGGCTGCCCGTGCCATCGGTCAAGCGCGGCTAGCGCGGCAGCAAATTGGTCTTGGCGAGATCGACGACCTCGTCGCCGCGGCCGTTCATCACGGCGCGCAAGACCCAGAGGCTGAAGCCCTTGATCTGTTCGGGCGTGATGGTCGGCGGCATCGACAGCTCCTGCTTGGCGGTGACCACATCGAGCAGCGCCGGTCCGTGGTGGGCCAGCATCTCCTTCATCGCACCTGGAAGCTCGCCGGGATCCTCGACCCGCCTTGCGAAGATACCCATCGCGCGCGCCATCGCCGCGAAGTCCGGATTCTCCAGATCGACATTGGTGTCGACGAAACCGGCCGCCTTCATCTCCAGTGCGACGAAGCCGAGCACGCCGTTGTTGAAGATGACCACCTTCACCGGCAGCTTCATCTGCGTCAGCGTGATCAGATCGCCCATCAGCATGGTGAAGCCCCCGTCGCCGGAGAGCGAGATCACCTGCCGGCCGGGCTGCGCGGCCTGCGCGCCGATCGCCTGCGGCATGGCGTTGGCCATCGAGCCGTGCACGAACGAGCCGATCAGCCGGCGGCGTCCGTTCATCTCGAG
>NZ_JADPJF010000037.1:86893-110961 GCF_023073295.1 Bradyrhizobium sp. 23
AGCGCGCGGCCCACACCGTCGGCGTGCCGACATCGGCGGTGAACACCGCATCATCGCTCGCATGGTCGCTGATGACCTTTGCCAGGTATTGCGGATGGATTGGTTTGCTGCCCGGCGTGCCCTTGGCGAGCGAGTCGAGGCCTTCGCGCGCCTTCTTGTAATGCGCGATCGCATCGTCGAGGTGCTTGCGCTGCGTCTTGGATTTCAGAAGCGGCAGCAGCGCCTCGAGGGTGAGCTTGACGTCGCCGACCAGGCCGAGGTCGATCTTGCAGCGGCGCCCGAGATTTTCCGGACGGATGTCGATCTGCGCGATCTTGGCATCGGTCGGGAAGAACTGCTTGTAGGGAAAATCGGTCCCGAGCATCACCAGCGCGTCGCAGGCGTGCATGGCGGCATAGCCGGAGGAGAAGCCGATGAAGCCGGTCATGCCGACATCGTAGGGATTGTCGTATTCGACATGCTCCTTTCCGCCCAGCGCATGCACGATCGGGCTCTTCAAGGCTTCCGCAAGCTGCATCAGCGGCGCATGCGCGCCGGCGCAGCCGCGACCGCAGAACAGGGTGATGCGTTCGGCGCCGTTCAGGAGATCCGCAAGCGCCTTCAACTCATCCGCCTGCGGCACAACCTTCGGCGCCGACAGCGCAAGGCCACGCGCCGTCGACAGCGCGCGCTTGGGTGGGCTGCGGAAGGCGACGTCGCCCGGCATGGCGACAACGGCGACGCCGCGCATGCCGACCGCCGCGCGGATCGCGTTTTCCAGCACGTAGGGAAGCTGACTCGGATCGGAGACCAGCTCGCAATAATGGCTGCACTCGCGGAACAGGTTTTGCGGATGCGTCTCCTGGAAATAGCCGCTGCCGATCTCGGCGGTCGGAATTTGCGCGGCGATCGCCAGCACGGGAACGCGGCTGCGATGGGCGTCGAACAGGCCGTTGATCAGATGCAGATTGCCGGGACCACACGAGCCCGCGCACACCGCAAGGCTGCCCGTCATTTCCGCTTCCCCGGCGGCGGCGAAGGCCGCGACCTCCTCGTGCCGGACATGGATCCATTCGATCGTGCCGCGCCGCCGCAGCGCTTCGGTCAGCGCATTCAGACTGTCGCCGACGATGCCGTAGATGCGCTTGACGCCAGCCTGTTCGAGCGTTGCCACGAACAGATCGGCTACATTGTTGATCGCCATGTCGGTCTCCTGATCTCGCTGGTGCAGCAAGATAGGATAACGTGCGACCGTGACGACATCACGGCTTGTTTATTGCCGCTTCAGTCTTTCGCAATCGCCCGATCGTAGGCCGCGATCGTCAATTTTGCGCGAGCGGCAACGTCCGTTACCGTCATGCCGGGCTTGTAGAGGTTGGAGCCCAGCCCGAACGCCGTCACGCCACCCTCGATGTACTCCGCGAAATTCTGGTCGGAGACGCCGCCGACGGCGGCGATCATCACGCCGGCCGGCAGCACGGCGCGGATCGCGGCGATGCCGGACGCGCCGAGCACGCTTGCCGGAAAGAACTTCAGGCCAGAGGCGCCGGAGCGCGCGGCCAGCAGCGCCTCGGTCGGCGAAAACACGCCCGGCAACGTGACCATGGCGTATTGGTGCGCACGCGTGAGCACCTGCGTATCGACATTCGGCGAGACCATCAGCTTGCCGCCGACATCGTTGAGCCGATCGACATCCGCTGTGGTCAGCACCGTGCCGGCGCCGATCAGCACGCCGGCCGGCGCGAGCTTGACGGCGGTGGCGATGGAGCGGAACGGATCGGGCGAGTTTAGCGGGATCTCGATCGCGGTCATGCCGGCCTCGATCAGCACGCCGACGATGGCCTGCGTTTCCTCGGGCTTCACGCCGCGCAGGATCGCAAGCAGTGGCCGCTTCATCGCCGGAAAGGGAACGCTCATTTCAACAGTCCTCTCATTTCGTCCAGATCGCGGCAGCCGCCATCGACAGACCGCGGCGGACCGCTTCATCGGCATCGACGGGGTTCACGGTGACCGACAACGCATCGAAAGCCAACGTGTACAGCATCGCGAGCCGCCCCGAGGCAATCAACGTAATGCCTGCTTTCGGCACGGCGCCGGAGAGCCCGGCGGCCAGCTCGATGCCGATCAAAGTGCCCGACAGCGTTTCGCGCGCCGCGGCCGGTGTGCTCCCGAACAGAAGCTGACGCGAGCGCGCGCCGAACAGAAAATTGGCCGCGAACGACGGCGCCTCATACGCAGCTCTCACCGCCGCCTTGAAGCTCGCGACGTCCTCGGCGTCTTCGGCGCCTGCGACCGCAAGCGACAAGATCGTCTCGCGCGACACAACGCTGAAGAGCTCGCCGGTCATGAAGGTGGAGAAATGCGCGATCGTATCGTCCTTCAGGCGTACCCATTTCGAATGCGTGCCGGGCATGCAGACCAGCGCCTCACCTGCGGCATCGAGACCAAGCGCGCCGAGCAGCTGTGTCTCCTCGCCGCGCATCACGTCCGGCGCTCTTGTATCGCGCTGCGCGATACCCGGCAGGATGCGGATATCGCGTGCTTCGCCCGGCACGTGCGCGGCCTGCTCCAGGACGGCCGCGAGCGGCGCGGGTGTATCGACATATCCGGCTTCGACCCAGCCCGTCTTGGCGCCGGCCATGCCGCAGACCAGAACCGGCAGATGAGCTGGTGCTTCGACGGCGGCAAGATGGGATTGCAGCACGGCCGCGAAGCCGGTCTTTGCCGCCGCCAGCATGCCCTCGCCGCTGCGGCGTTCGGCCAGCACTACGCCGGTACGATCGATCAACCAGAGCCGGAAGCTGCTGGTGCCCCAGTCCACCGCGACGTAAGCGGGTTCGGTCATCTCGGTTCTCGTCCTCGTCTCACCGGCAAGACGCCGTCTCGCGACAATGAGACGACGGCCCGCAAATTCGCCACGGGATATCGGCTATTGCCGCCGCAAACCAGCGTTTTCTCGCGGGACTGAGCCGCTGTAGCGCTGGCACACCGCTTGCGGAGCGGTGGCACACCGCTTGCTCAAGCAACCCTGCTCACGTCCGTGAACCGCGCAATAAGACGCGTCAACATCAGATGAGGAAACCCATGGAGATCGGCTATTTCACGATGCCTTCGCACCCGCCGGAGTGCGGCCTGAAGGAAGGGAACGACTGGGACCTGCAGGTCATGCGCTGGCTCGACGAGCTCGGCTATCAGGAGGCCTGGGTCGGCGAGCACCATACCGCGCCCTGGGAACCCAATCCCACGCCCGATCTGCTGATCGCGCAGGCGCTGATGCAGACCAAGAATATCCGTATCGGGCCGGGCGGCTTCCTGCTGCCCTATCACCACCCGGCCGAGCTCGCCAACCGCGTCGCCATGCTCGATCACCTCTCGGGAGGTCGGCTCAATTTCGGCGTCGCGGCGAGCGGCCTGCCGAGCGACTGGGCCATGTTCAATGTCGACGGCATGAGCGGACAGAACCGCGACATGACGCGCGAGGCGCTGGAGATCATTCTGAAGATGTGGAGCGATCCCGCGCCCTGGACCTACAAGGGCAAATTCTGGACGGTGACCAAGCCGGACACGATGTTCGACTTCTTGAAACCCCACATCAAGCCGTTGCAGACGCCGCACCCGCCGATCGGCGTCGCTGGGCTCTCGAAGAACTCGGACACGCTGAAGCTCGCCGGCGAGCGCGGCTTCATTCCAATGAGCCTCAACCTGAACCCGGCCTATGTCGGCAGTCATTGGGATTCGGTTGTAGCCGGTGCCGCCAAGACCGGGCGCAAGCCGGACCGGGCCGATTGGCGGCTGGTGCGCGAGGTGTTCGTCGCCGATACCGACGAGGAAGCGTGGCGGCTCTCGACCGGCGACATGATGGGCCGGATGATGGGCGAGTACTTCCTGCCGCTGCTCGGCCATTTCGGCTTCAAGGACTATCTGAAGCACGCGCCCGACGTGCCCGATAGCGACGTCACCGTCGAATATTGCGCCAAGCGGAACTGGATCGTCGGCTCGCCAGCGACCGTCGCCGAGAAAATCGAGAAGATCTACGAGGAGGTCGGCGGCTTCGGCGTGCTGCTGGTGTTCGGCTTCGACTACAAGCACAAGGCTGAAGCCTGGCATCACTCGCTGTCGCTGCTGAAGAACGAGGTGATGCCGCGCCTGAAGCATCTCGGCTCCGCGAAGAAGGCGGCTTGACCCGACGCGGGTGCGGCGCGATCGTGCCGCACCCACATCCATTTCGGAGATTTCCGCGTGACGGTGGACGCCAGTGCTTTCGACGCTAAGAATTTCAAGCAGGCGATGCGCCAGTGCGCCGGCGCGGTCGCGCTGGTGACGGTCGGCGCCGAGCACGGCAAGCGCACGGGGCTGACGGTGACCTCGGCCTGCTCACTGTCGGACTCGCCACCATCCCTGATCGTGTGCGTCAACCGCAACGCCAGTGCGCACGCGCGCATCCGCGAGGAAGGCGCGTTCGCGATCAACTTCCTGCACGAGGACCACGCCCTCCTGGCGCTTACCTTCAGTGGCCAGAAGGGCGTCAATGGCGACGACCGTTTTGCGTTCGGGGAGTGGACGCGTGGGGTGACCGGCGCGCCGGTGCTGAGCGATGCGGTCGCCGCATTCGACTGCGTGCTGGCGCAGGAATTCGAGACCAAGACGCATTCGATCTTCGTCGGCGAGGTGCGCGGCGCATCGCATTCCGACGGGGCGGCGCCGCTCGTGTATCTGCGCAGCAGCTTCCACGCCCCGCGCGAAATCCGCGGCACCGTGACAGTCGGCGACCTCGACTCGCGACATCTGAGCTGGAGCGATTTTTCGTAGAGAGCGGCGGCAGGCTCGCTGCCGCTCCCGTCTCCCCTTGCGGGAGAAGGTGGCGCGAAGCCCCGGATGAGGGGTATCTCTCCGCGGACTCAGAAGCAAGAGAGTCAAGTGCGGAGAGATACCCCTCGCCCGTCTCGCCGCGTTCGCGGCGAGCCGCCCTCTCCCGCAAGGGGAGAGGGAAGAAAGATCGCTACTGCGTCGTCTCGATCTTCAACTGCTTGATCTTGCGATACAGCGTGGCGCGGCTCAGCTTCAGCGCGCGCGCTGTTTCCGTCACGCGGCCGCCGTGTTTGCGCAAGGCTTCGACGATCGCCGCGCGCTCCGCCGCTGCGAGATCCGGCTCCGCCCTTCCACCAAACGGCGGCAGATCGAGGTCGGCATCGGTGATGACGTCGTCCTCCGCCGTGCAGCCGGCGAGCCGCAGCACATGCCGAAGCTGGCGCATGTTGCCGGGATAGGGATAGGCCGCGAGCCGCGCCCAGGCCTCGTCCGAGAGCGAGCAATTCGGCGCCTCCTCGTGAGCGATCTGGCGGATGACGTCGTCGCGGTCGGCGCGCTCGCGCAAGGCCGGCAGCCGCACCTCCATGCCGCGCAGACGGAAATATAGGTCGGTGCGGAAGGCGCCCTCCTCGGCCATGCGGCCGAGATCGCGATGGGTGGCGCTGATCAGGCGAATGTCGACCGGCACGGGCTTCAGCGCGCCGAGCGGCCAGACTTCGCGGTTCTCCAGCACCCGTAGCAGCCGCGTCTGCAGCGCGATCGGCATGTCGCCGATCTCGTCGAGGAACAGCGTGCCGCCGTCTGCCTGCACGATCAGGCCCTTCGAGCCGTCGCGGCGTGCGCCGGTGAAGGCGCCGGCCTCGTAGCCGAACAGCTCGGCATCGATCAGGCTTTCCGGCATCGCCGCGCAGTTCAGCGCGACATAGTTGTGGCGCGCGCGATTGCCGGCTGCGTGAATGGCACGGGCGAACACATCCTTGCCGACGCCGGTCTCGCCATGCAGCAGCACCGGCAGATTGCGATCGCCGATGCTTCTAAGTCGCTTCACGCTCCTGATCAGGCTGGGATCGCGTCCGGCGAGCCGCTGCAGCGCATCGAAGCGATCGACCGGTGCATCGCGGCGCGGCGCGAGCGGACGGGTCGAGGCCCTCGCCCGCAGCGGCGGCGCGACATGGCCGTGCCCTAGTGAACTGCCATCGGCCCGGCGCAGTTCGACGAGATCGTCTGCGTCGCGCGCGGCGGGATGGTCGAATTTGACATAGCGCGACAGATCGATGCCGGCTGCGATCAAGCCGTCGGTGAGACCCAGCAGTGCGCGCGCCGAACGGCAGGCGCCGACGATGCGGCGATCGTCGTCATAGGCGAGCAGGCCGCCGCCGCCGTCGCCCGGCACGGTCGCGATCCAGGCGTTGCGGAAATGACTGCGGAAGATCGCGCCCTCCATGCGCCGCGTTGCCTCCATCGTCACCGCGAGCGCAAGCTGATGCGCGGTGCGTTCGAGGTCCTCGCGGCAGGAGGTGATGTTCACGGCGCCTGCGAGCCGTCCCGCCTGGTCAAACAGCGGCGTCACGGCGCAGGAAAACATGTGCCACTGCGCGCGAAAATGCTCGTCGCGATGCACCAGGATCGGCTTCTGCTCGGCGAGCGCGGTGCCGAGCCCATTGGTGCCTTCGGAGGCCTCGGAAAAATTCGAGCCTGTGTAGATCTTCCAGTCCATGAATAGTCGTGCGTCGGCCTCGCCGGGCAGGCGGCTGAACAGCATGGTTGCGTTCACGTCTGCCAGGTTGACGCAATAACCGGCACCGCGCAGTACCCGGGCGAGGTCGTCGAGCTCCGGTGTTGCAAGCCGGATCGTCTCCTCCATGGGTTCGGCGACGTGACGGATCTCGGCTTCGGTGAGCGTCTGCGGCGGCCCCTGACGGCCGGGATCGAGCTTGTGGCTGACCAGGCAGCGCCGCCAGGAATTGGCAATGCGCGAAGAGGCATCGACGTCGGCCAAGCGGTCTATAACCTGATTGGCGACGGACAAGACACGGGCGACATGGTTCGAGGCCGAAAGGCTGGCCATCGCGGACGTCTCCACCCTGCATTATTGTGCAAAGTCTGGCACCGCAGGCGGGGATGTCAATCGGGAACCGGGAACGCGGCGAAGCGCAATCAGAATTGCTGCACCGCCCTCACCACGTATCAATACAGGGCCGCTTCTTCCCAGTCCGCGCCGGCGGCTTCGGCACCGAGCGCAGGCCCGCCATGATCCAGCGCCTGGTCTCGGCGGGGTCGATGACGTTGTCGATCTCGAACACGGAGGCGATCGAGACCGCCTTGCCGTTGGCATAGAGCTCGGCGACCTTGTTGCGATAGTAAGTCTCGCGCTCGACGGGGTCGGCGATCGCCTCCATCTCCTTGCGGAAGCCGAGGCGGACGTAACCCTCCAGGCCCATGCCGCCGAACTCGCCGGTCGGCCAGGCCGCGGTGAAGAATGAGGCGTGGAAGCCACCGCCAATCATCGACTGTGCACCCAGCCCATAGCCCTTGCGCAGCACGATGCCGAACAACGGCACAGTCAGGCTCGCGCCTGTCACGAACATGCGCGAGACGTGGCGCACGATTGCCGTCTTCTCGGCTTCCGGACCGACCATGAAGCCGGGCGTGTCGCACAGCGAGACGATCGGCAGATCGAAGGCGTCGCAGAGCTGGAGGAAGCGCGCGGCCTTGTCGCCGGCATCGGCGTCGATCGCACCGCCGAGATGCCGCGGATTGTTGGCGATCAGGCCGAACGGCTTGCCCTCGACACGGATCAACGCCGTGATCATGCCGACACCGTAGTCGCGGCGCAGCTCCAGCACGGACTCCTTATCCGCGACGAGGTCGATCACGCTGCGGATGTCGTAGACGCGCAGGCGGTTCTCGGGGATCGCGCGGCGCAGCAGGCGCTGGTCGGCGGCCTGCCAGTCCGTCACCGCACCCTGGAAATAGGATAGGTATTTTTGCGCAACGGATGTTGCCTCTTCTTCGTCCTCGACGAGGATGTCGATCACGCCGTTCGGCGACTGGAACGTAACAGGACCGACCTCGGCCGGGTGATAGACACCGAGCCCGCCGCCTTCGATCATCGCGGGGCCCCCCATGCCGATCGAGGCGTTTTTGGTTGCGATGATGACATCGCAGCAGCCGAGCATCGCGGCATTACCGGCGAAGCAATAGCCGGAGACGATGCCGATAACCGGCACCAGACCCGAGAGCCTTGCGAACTGCACGAAGGACGGACCATCAAGCCCGGTCATGCCGAGCCGGTCGGTATCGCCGGGGCGGCCGCCGCCGCCCTCGGCATAGAACACCAGCGGCACGCGCCAGTCTTCCGCGAGCGTCAGCATGCGGTCGATCTTCTTGTGGTTCATGTGGCCTTGCGTGCCCGCGAGCACGGTGTAGTCGTAGGCCACGACGATGCAGCGCCCGCCTTCGGGACCGAACTTCTCGGCGTTCACGGTCGCGACGCCCATGACGAGGCCGTCGGCCGGCGTGTTCTTGACGAGATCGTCGAGCTTGCGCCGGCGCCGCTGCGCCGCAATCGCAAGGCTGCCGTACTCCATGAACGAGTCGTCGTCGACGAGCTGCGCGACATTCTCGCGCGCGGTGCGCTGATTGGTGTTGCGGCGGCGCTCGACGGAGGCAGGGCGATTTTCGTCGAGCGTGTTGGCCTGGCGGGCGATCAGTTCGGCGAGATCAGGACGGATGTGGTCGAGATCGACATCGGTTTCCGTTGCCGACGCGTCCGCCGCAACGTCGAGCGGCTCCAGATACATGATCGGCTCGCCATGCATCAGCGTGATACCGTCGCCGGCGAGTAGCTTCGTGACGCGGCCGCCCTGCTCGGCCATGACCAGATGTTCCATTTTCATGGATTCGATCACGGCGAGCTGCTGGCCCGGGCGCACGACCTCGCCTTCCTTCACCTGAATAGTGACAATGGTCCCCTGCAAGGGTGCCGCGACCATCACTGTGCCTTCGGGCACGGTCTGTGCCGTATGCGCCTCGGTGCCGGGACCGCCGTTTCGCTCCGTCGCTGCAAAATAAAGTGGTTTGGCCGCGCCATCCGCGGCTTCGACGAGCTTGCCCATGTTGCAATCGATGAAGTCGGTCGCGATGCGGTTGGACCTGAAGTCGGGATGCGCCAGCACCGCCTGGAGGAAGGCGATGTTGGTGATGACGCCGTCGATCCGAAACTCGCGCAAGGCGCGCGAAGCCTTGGCGACCACGTCGTGCCAGGCTTCACCGGGCGTATGCACGATGACCTTTGCCAGCAGCGAGTCGAAGGCGGCGCTGGTCTTGTAGCCGGCATAACCGAAACTATCGACGCGGACGCCGGGGCCCGACGGCGGTTCGAACACGGCGAGCACGCCGCCGGTCGGGTGCGTCGCGCCTAGCTCGTCCAGTGTCTCCATGTTGACGCGGAGCTGCATGGCATAGCCGCGCGGTTTCGGGATCGAGCCTTGCGCCAGGCCGAGCGAGGCAAGCGAGGCACCGGCGGCGACCGCGAGCTGGGCGCGGACGAGATCGAGGCCGAGCACCTCTTCCGTCACGGTGTGCTCGACCTGAAGCCGCGGGTTGGCCTCGATGAAGGCAAAACTGTCTTCGGCGGCACCGTCGACCAGGAACTCGAACGTGCCGAGATTGTCGTACGACGCGGCCACGGCGAGTTGCTTCGCCGCCGCGATGATACGGCCACGCAAGCCGTCGCTGAGCGACGGGCTCGGCGCCACCTCGATCAGCTTCTGGTGTCGGCGCTGAATGGTGCATTCGCGCTCCCAGAGGTGGGAGATCGCGCCGTCGCGATCGCCGATGATCTGCACCTCGATATGGCGCGCCTGCCGGATCAACCGCTCGGCATAGACGCCGTCGAAGCCGAACGCGGCCTTGGCCTCGGACTGGCAGCGCGCATAGGCCTCCGCGAGATCGGCAGCGCGCTCGACCACGCGCATGCCGCGCCCGCCGCCGCCGGCCATTGCCTTGATCACGATTGCCGCGTTGCTGCCGAGCGAGGTGAAGAACGCCGCGATGTCCTCCAGCGAGGACGGCCCGCTGGTGCCGGCGATGATCGGGACGCCGCAGCGCTTTGCCAGTTGCCGTGCCGCCACCTTGTCGCCGAACAACTCGAGCGCCGCGGCCCGGGGCCCGACGAAGGCGATGCCTGCATCGGCGCAGGCCTTCGCGAACGCAGCGTTCTCGCTGAGGAAGCCGTAGCCGGGATGCACGGCGTCGCAGCCTGCGCTCTTCGCCGCCTTGACCACGGCCTCGATGTCGAGATAGGCCCGCGCGCCGCGACCGGGGATTTCGACGGCCTCGTCGGCAACCCGCACATGCAGCGACATCGCATCGTCCGCGGGATGGATCGCGACCGTCGCGATGCCGGAATCGGCTGCGGCGCGCGCGATGCGGATGGCGATCTCGCCGCGATTGGCGATCAGGAGCTTCTTGAACGACATGCAGCGTCTCCATGCCCGCGTGCCCAAGCGCGGGTCGGCAGGTCCCATGGTTCTGCTTCGTCACTTTAACCGAGGCCGTCAAGGGCAAGAACGCGGTCCCGACGACCGTTCCCGCGGGCCGGAATTTCAATCGGTCGCGCGCGCCGTGATGAGGCGAATAATCCGCGCCACGGCAGACGGGATCGGCGCGATGATCGGCACGGTGAACATCGGCTGAAGCTCGCACGCAGCTTCGCCCAGCGGGCCGCCACCGATGATGACCGCCTCCGCGCCATCCTGTGCGATGCAGGCCTCGACCGCGCCGGCAAGCGCCGCACGCAATCGCGCCGGATCGCCCATCAGGTCTTGCGGATCGCCTTTGGCGAAGCGGGCGCCGGTATAACGCGATCGCAACCCCAGCGCGTCCGGCACGGCGTCGATCTTCGATTCCAGCAGCGGCGTCGTGGTCGCCACGCCGAAGCGACGGCCGTTCTCGGCGGCTGCCAGCATGGAGGACTGACCGATACCGACCGCGGGCCGTTTAACCGCGGCTTTGATCCCGGCCAACCCGGGATCGCCGAACGCCGCGACGATGATGCCGTCGCATGCATGCCGGTTCGACTGCGCGATCTCCAGAACTTCGATGGAAGCTGCATCCAGCGCATCCGGCGTCACGATCATTTGCGGCGCGCGCGTTGCGGTCGCGCCGTCGATGTCGAAGCCGTCCACGGCGGCCGACCTCGCGATGGCGACCATCATCTCAGTGGTCGCCACAGAACTGTTCGGATTGATCAGGAGAATGCGCGCGCTCATTCTCCTGCTATACTAGGCCGCCCGTACCCCCGCAACGAAAGCACTGACCTCGTCTTCCAGCGATTGCAGCTTCTGCGACAGCCGGCCGCTCGATTGCAGCACGAGGCCGGCGGCCTGGCCGGTCTCCGCCGTCGCGTCGGTCACACCCGAGATGTTCTGCGAAACCTGGTCGGTGCCGGAGGCGGCCTCCCGTACGCTGTGCGCGATCGCCGCCGTCGCGGCGCCCTGCTCCTCGACGGCTGCGGCGATCGACGAGGAAATTTCGTTGACCTCCATGATGGTCTTGCGAATGCTGTCGATGTTGCCGACCACCTGGTTGGTCTCGGCCTGGATCGCCGATATCTGCGCGCCGATCTCGTCGGTCGCCTTCGCGGTCTGGCTCGCCAGCGACTTCACTTCGCTTGCCACCACTGCAAAACCCTTGCCGGCCTCGCCGGCGCGCGCCGCCTCGATGGTGGCGTTGAGCGCGAGCAGATTGGTCTGCGAGGCGATCTGGTTGATGAGGTCGATGACCTCGCCGATCTTGTGCGCGGCTGCAGCAAGTCCCTGCACGGTGTCGTTGGTGCGTTGACCGTCGGCGGCGGCCTTGTCGGCCACGCTTGCAGCCTGCGCGACGCGCTGGCTGATCTCGGCGATCGAGGACGACAGCTGCCCGGCGGCGGAGGCCACCGTCTGCACGTTGCTCGAGGCCTGCTGGCAGGCGGTGGCGACGAGGCTCGCACGGTCGGTCGCCTTGTCGGCGGTCTCGGACATGCCCTGCGCGGCCTGCTGCATCGCGCGCGCCTCCTTGAACACGTCGCGGACGACGGCTTGAACGTTCGCTTCGAACTTGCCGGCGAGGTCGGTCATCGTCTTGCGCTTCTCCTCGTCGGCCTTCTGCTTCGTCTCCTGCTGTTCGGCGTGCATGCGGCCGACCGCCGACGCATTGTCCTTGAACACGGCGAGCGCCTTGGCGAGCCCGCCGATCTCGTCGCGACGATCGGTATGGGGCACGTCGAACGCGCTGTCGCCGGCGGCGAGGCGGTCGGTCAGTGCCGTGATCTTCGCCAGCGGCCGGGTCACGCTGCGGCCGATCACGAAGGAGGCGCCGAGCACGAGCACGAACACGACCAGGCACACCAGGGCGAAGGTCATCGCATTCTGGCGGAAAACGGCGTCGACGTCGTCGAGATAGATCCCGGTGCCGATGATCCAGCCCCAGGGCGCAAAGCCCTTCACATAGGAGATTTTCCCGACCGGCTGGTCGAAGCCGGGCTTCGGCCAGAGGTAGCTGTAGAAGCCCGCGCCCTGCTTTTTGACGACGTCGACGAAGCCGACGAACAGCGCGTTGCCGGACGGATCCTTCATCCCGGAGAGATCCTTGCCGTCGAGTTCGGGCTTGATCGGATGCATGACCATCTTGGGGGTCATGTCGTTCAGCCAGAAATACTCGACCTTGTCGTAGCGCAGGCTCTTGATCTCCGCGATCGCGCCGGCCTGGGCCTGCTCGCGCGGGAGTTTTCCTTCGCTCTCGAGCTTCTGGTAGTGCGCCAGGATGCCGTAGCCGACGTCGACCAAGTGCTGCGTCTTGGCCTGACGATCGGCGATCATCTGCGCGCGCAAGGTCGAAAGCGCGATCGGCGCCAGCGCGATCATGCCAAGGAGGCTGATGCCGACAATCAGGACCAGCTTGAAACTGATGCGGGAGAAAAACATTGGTGCTCGCAAGATTTGGAAGGCTGATATGCCAGTTTATCCCGCGCCCCTTAGCAAAGCTTTAAGCATTCGGGTTCCCCCACCCCGCAAAACTCCATGCATCCTACCGGCATGCCGCAGACGGCTCGCAGGCTCGCGAGGCTGGCTGCATCCGAGATGCGAACTCTTCAAAACTAGAAGACCTCGACATCGCCCCTCCGAGCGTTGACTTGCAGGGGGCTCTGACGGAACGATCGGCGCAGATCATCGGCGCCAGCCGGGGCATGGGCGCAGCCGGAGGCCAGAGGCTCAATGCACCAATCGACATCGACAGGGTCTCTCGACCTTCCGGCGCTGAGCGCAGCGGAGCGGCTCTTCATTTGGGGATTTCGGGCCAAGGCGCGCAGCGGAAGCGCCGTTCCGACCGCGGCCGACATCCAGCAAGTGACGACCATTTTGGCGTGGGCGACGCCGTGCCTTCGCTGGAATCCATCATCGAGATCTTTGCCTGCACGGCGCATACGGCCATCGCGGTGCACTGCCCGACCTGCCCCCGCATGTCCGACAGCGAGCACAGCATGTTACGGGCGATCGCGGCCGCGCAGAAAGAGCGCGACGATATCGCGCGCGAGCAGTTCGAATGCTGGCTGCCGCCAGCCGGCGCCGATTGGGCTCTCGCACCCGTGCGGGGGCTTGCAACGATCTTCCGCATGGCGGGTCTCATCCTGCCCGACCGGCACGTTCCGTCTTTGGACCATGACCAGACGATGGCGATGAAGAGCTGGCTGGTCGGAAGCCCCACGTTGCACTGACCGGGATCGCGCATGATGCAGGATAGTTGCGGCTCTGTGCCTGCCACGGAAGCCGGCGAGGCGCGGCTCTGTCCGCTTCAGGCCGCGCTTGCGACGCGGCCTGACGTCGAGAGCTACGATGATTTTGGCCGCGTCACGCTCTCGCTGTTCCGGTTCATCGCTGCCGCCTATACGACCGGCGCGTCCGATTGCTGGGAGGCGGCCTATCGCTTTGCCGACGAGGCGCCTGGCATCACCGACAGCCCGCTGCTGGTCGCACGCGTTGCCGCGCTCGTCAGAATCCTGCGCAGCGGCCGGCCCTGCCAATTGTGCTTCATGCCGCCGTCGTGCCGACGCCTGTCGAAGGACGAGGCGGAATTGATGCGACTGCTGGCGGTGGCACGCGGCAAGCAGCCGGGCGAGCTCCAAACTGTCGTCTGCCAGTTCGTCGGCAACGAGAACGAGACCGTGACGACGCGGGCGGTCAACGCGCTCGCGGTCTGCTGACACCTAGCCGCCCTTCCTGCCGAGCACGAGATCGATGGTGTGGGACGCGATCTTGCGCAGCTGCGCCTCGTCGCCGAAGGCACGTTCGAGCACGGCGAGGCCGCGCGTCACCGTGATGATGTGCAGCGCCGCGGCCGCGGAATTGCCGTTGAATTCACCGCGCGCCGCACCTGCCGACAACGTCTCCTGAACCAGAACGGTGATGCGCGAGATGAGGTTCGCGAAGGCCTGCCGCGCCTCCTCGTCCAGCCCCTCGCCTTCGGCCGCGCCGAGCTCCATCAGCCCGCGCGTCGTCGGGCATCCGCGCGGCGGCGTGCCGGCGCGGAAGTTGCTGATGGTCAGGTCGAAGAACGCGGTGAGGCGCTTTCGCAATGAGCCCGCGCCGAGCGCCTTTTGCAGCGCAAGGAGATAATCGGCCGCATAGCGCTCATAGGCCTGCAGGAACAGCGCCTCCTTGGTGCCGAAGGCGTTGTAGAGGCTGCCGCGCTGGACACCGGCGTCGCGCGCGATGTCCGACAGCGAGGTGCCGCGCACGCCCTTGCGCCAGAACTGGTCGAAGGCGATACGCAGGACATCGTCGTGGTCGAACTCGCGCGGCCTCAAGCTTTGCCCCTATCAAGCATATTTGACACGATGTCAAAAACATGATTTCTTGACGCCGCGTCAAAAACAAACTGGGGCCGATGCGCCCTTTCGTCAATGAGGATTTCGCGATGCCTCTCCTCCACATCTCGATGCGCGCCGGAAAGCCGGAAGCTTACCGGAAGGCAATCCTCGGCGGCCTCTACCGCGCCATGCGTGAGGCCCTGAACGTCCCTGAAGGCGACGAGTTCATGACCATCAGCGAGCATTCGCCCGCGAACTTCCGCTGCGGCAATGCCTACAGCGTCACGCGCAGCGACGATGCCGTGCTGATCCAGATCACCGTGTTCGCCTCGCGCACCCCCGAGCAGAAGAAGGCCCTGTACCGGCGGATCGCGGACCTGCTCGGCGAAAACCCGGGCCTCCGCCCCGAGGACGTGTTCGTCAACGTCCTCGATGCGCCCGCGGAGAACTGGTCCGTTGGAAATGGCATCGCGCAATTCGCCTGAAGCGGCAGCTTCACCGATCCGCAACGCAGGTCTCCATGATCCCGTCGAGCTCCGCCTTCGAGAGCACGCCTAGCTCGACGATGAAAACAATCCGCGCGCACGGCAGAGCCGGGGCATCGCCAACGGCGAGCGCGGCATCGCTAACGGCGAGCGCGGCATCTGCAGGGGCGAGCGTGGCGCGGCCGGCCGCGAATTGAAACACCATCTGGCGCCCGGGCTGCTCGACGGTCTCCAACAGGCCTTTTGCCCGCGCGAGTTTTGGCGCGAGGCGGCCGATGGCCTGCTGCAAGCGGGCGAGCGAAAGTGGCTGGTCCGAGGTCCAGCTCAGGGTTTCGAAGCGTTGCTCTGCCGGACGTTTCGGTCCGGGTTTGCGCGGCGCGGGCGCACGATCGACGGTCGCGGGAAACAGCAGCGCGGACGGAATCTCGCCGTGCTGCGCGTCGACCACCACGGCAGGAACGCGCTGTGCGCGGATGGCCTCGCGGATACGCCCGCCCGCACCCTCATCCGCCAGATCCAGCTTGCTCAGCGCCACGATGTCGGCGACGCGCAGCTGCGAGCGGTGCAGCGCGTCGTCGAGAGCGGCCGGCGGTGTCGCCGTGTCCATCACGCAGAGCACCGTTTCCAACGGCGCTTCGCGCAGGATCACGGGATCCATCAAATTGCGGACGATCTCGGCGGGATCGGCGACGCCGCTGGTCTCGATGACGATGTATTCCGGCTTCGGATCACGCCGCAGCAGCGTCGCAAGCGTGCGCAGCAGGTCGCCTTCGAGCGAGCAGCAGATGCAGCCATTGGCGAGGCTGACCACGCCGTCGCTCGCGCCGGCGATCAGCTCGGCATCGATGTTGATCGCACCGAAATCGTTGACCACAGCGGCGATCCGCCGCCCCTCCGCATGCGCCAGCAGATGGTTCACGACAGTGGTCTTGCCGGCCCCCAGAAAGCCCGTCACCAGGAGAATGGGGACCGGCATGTCTCAGCTCCCGACGACGGGACGGCGCACGGGACGGCCGGGCCGCACCGCGACGTCCAGCACACCATCTGTGATTAACGGCTGGCCGCTGACGATCAGATGCCGCACGCCTTCGGAGGGACGGTTCATCGCCGTGAAGGTCGCGCGGTCCGAGAGCTTCTCGTAGTCGAACACGACGATGTCGGCATCGGCATCCTTCGCGAGCCGACCTTTTGCGAGCATCGCGGGCGTGCTCTGCGACAGGATCTCCGCCGGGATCAGCGCGCATTTGCGCACGCCTTCGAGCAGCGACACGGTCTTGCGCTCGCGCACCCATTCGCGGATGAATTTCGTGAAGCAGCCCGCCGAGCGCGGATGCGAGGTGGCGTCATTCGGCAGCGGCCAGGCATCGCCGGTGTAGGTCTTGCCGTCCGACGTCGTCCACGGCATCGCGTCGGAGGCGATCGCGCCGCCGGGATAGAGCACCGACATGTCGAGGAGGTCGCGGTGATGCGCATTGTTCTCGGTGTCGAGGATGTGCCACAGCACCAGCGAGGACGGCTCTTCCGCCTGCGCCTTCAGGAGCTCCTCGCGATCGCTGAAGCGATGGCCGTCGGTGACCCGCTGCACGGAATCGTAACCGGTGCCGTTGCGCTCGACGAATTCGGGGTCGCTGAAGAAGGCGGCCGCCAGCACGGTCGAGCCGGTGCCGTAGGGATAGGCCTCGACCGTGATGGGCAGGCCCTGCGCCTGCGCTTTCGCGATCAGCACGCGGCAGCGCTCGACGTCGGTCTTGCTCGACGAGTTGAAATGGCAGATGTGCATGTGCGCGCCGGTGGCTCCGGCATAGCCGATCAGGCGGATATAGGCTTCCGCCGCGCTCTCGGGATCGATGCGCGACATGTAGGCGACATGGGTGAAGGTCGGCACGTCCTGCGCGGCCGCGAGCTGGCAGACCGCGGTCAGCTCCTGCACGCCGGCGCCCGGCGCATAGGCGTTCAAGATCCCGATGCCGATGCCGCCCTCGTTCAGACCGCGCGAAAGGCGCTCGAGAATGCCGGCAACCTCCGCATCGCTGGCCACATTGTCCATCCAGCGGCGATCGCGCATGGCGTTGCCGAACGCCTCCAGCGAGCTCTCCGCATTGGAGCCCGTCATCGCGCCGATACGCGCGAAAGCCCAATTGGTGGCCGCGCCGTAGTTCAGCACGCGCCCCTTCCGCGCCTGGCGCTCATACCAGGATCCGACCGGCAGCACGCCCGCTTCGAGATCGAGCGTGGTCGTGACGCCGTCGAACGCCTGCATCCGATCCGCGGGGAGCGACTGGCCATGCGCATGAAGGTCGATGAAGCCGGGGGCGACCACGAGCCCGGTCGCGTCGATCGTCCGCTCGGCGCTTCCGAGCGAGGCGCCAATCGCGGCGATCCTGCCGTCCACGACCGCCACATCACCAACCGCGTCCATTCCGCTGGCGGGATCCACCACCCGGCCGCCAGAGATCACCAAGCCGCTCATATCAAAATTCCTCCGCGCTGAATTCGCATCAAGGCAGATTCCGGGAGGGACGACCACCTCCACCGATGCTGACGCATCATGCTCGCAAGGAAGGCTCGAAAGGGAGGCTCGAAAGGGAGGTCAGTTTGCATGCGGGTTGCGGATACGCGCTCGCAGCCTCGCGGCATGTTTTGCCCGAGCTATGCTTCTCGCTTCACCCCCTCGAAAAGAAAGGGCGCAGGGAAGACCGGGCGCCGGCTGGCACCCATAAAAACCCCCATGCGAACTGATTGCACACGCAATGCATAGGGGAGACACAGGGCAGCCGAGACCAGGCCTTCCCTGCGCGATGGTTTGACGGCCTATGCCGCGCTCTCCCCGGAGACGAGTTCCTTTTTGTCTCCGTCACCCCCGCGAAATGCACGGCACCGCGCCGGTTGACGCGCTGACGCCTTCGCAAAGGCTTGACCGTAGCAACGACGGCCAGGACCACACGGTTTCGCCGTACGCAGGCTGACCCTGCTTCGCCAAGAGGCTTCGCAGGACATGCCTGCTTCGCCAGAGGCTTCGCGAGGTCTGGGCGCCGTCCGTCGATGCGGTTCGTGCCGTGCTCACGAGGTTCATCTCGCCCTGCACGCAACAAGCCCGCCTTTAACGCCGCCCGCGTCCACCGCAACTCCCAGCCCGCGTTCGTGACGACGTACGACCGCCCCTTTTGTGGGCTGGGATGGCCGACACATACGATATTTCCGAATTTCGGTAAACTGGAATATTTTTGCGGAGAGGGATTGACTTGCGTTTGCGGCTGTTTCGCCCAACCGGCGGAGACGACGGACTGCACGACCATGCAATGGACCGCAGAGCAGCTCCGCCGTCTTCTCGCCCCCATTATCATTCAGAGATGTAGCGGGGCGCTACGGTGGGCAAAGTTCCCAAAGGTTTTGTGTGATCGCTCGACGTCTCCTGCAACGCGACCCTCGTCATTCTATTTCGCGCCGCGCTCTCCTCGGCGGATTTATGTCGGCGGGGACCGCCCTCGCGCTTGGCGGATGCGCCGGCTTGGGTGCGACCGGGGCGCGTTTCGACGCGTCATCGTTATCCCTTGACCCCACATTGCTCGTCACCACCACGCGCAAGCCGGTGAACGGCGGTCGCACGAAGCCCTGGTTCGGGCCGGAGCGCGCGACGACCATGACAATCGCGCGGGCGAAGCTGGGGGCGCCGGACGAGAGCCGCCTTTCTCTGGCCTCGGTTGGACTTGGCGATTGGCGCCTTGACCGGGTCGAACCGGTGTCGGCCGACGTTGGCGATCTCGTTGCGCAGGCCGGCGGAGGAGACGTGCTGATCTATGTGCACGGCTTCAAGCAGACGTTCGAGACGGCGGTGCTGGATGGCGCCCATCTCTCCGATGGGATCAAGTTCCGCGGCCGGACCATGGTGTTCTCCTGGCCCTCCAAGGCAGGACTGTTCGACTATGCCTATGACCGCGACAGTGCGATGTGGTCCCGCGACGAGTTCGAGCGCGTGCTCTCCACACTCGTGTCGGCGCCAGGCACCGGCCGCGTGAACATCGTTGCGCACAGCATGGGAACCATGCTGTCGCTCGAAAGCCTGCGTCAGCTCTATGCGCGATACGGCGACACAGTGACGAGCAAGATCGGCGCCGTGGTGTTTGCCGCGCCCGATATCGACATGGACGTGTTCTCGTCAGCGATCCAGCGCATCGGTCCGCTTGCGGGCAAAATCACCGTGATCGCCGCGACGAACGATCGCGCACTGGCGTTGTCGGGACAGATCGCAGGTGGAATGACCAGGGTCGGCGCCGCCGAAAAAGCCGTCATCGCGCGCCTCGGCGTACGCGTGGTCGATGCGTCAGCGGAAGGCTGGGGCATCATCAACCACGATCTTTTTCTGTCGAATGCCGAAGTGCAGCGGGTGATCCGCCGCTCGATCGACGGCACGATCGCTTAGGAGAGCGCCTGCGCGGCATGAGTTTGATGCGTCGCGATCAATGACACCGAAGCGACAACCAACTACAATGGCAATTTTCGCTCGGCGATGATCCGCACAGGCGGAAAGGCGACGCAATCCACCACGTCGAACAACACTTCAATGTTGCGGTCAAACGCGTGCGCGAAGTCCATCGCATCATCGCGGCGTTCATCGGCAATAGCAGTGCCGAGCGTGCAATGGGGCGTCCAAGCGCCGGGCCGGTAGTGAGGACGACAATGCGCTGGATCGATTGCCGCGCTGATGATGCCGTGGATGCGAGCCAGGGATTCGTTGGCCTCCGGCTCCGCCCAGAGGACAAGCGGAGAAGCTTCGAACCAGCGAATTCGTTTGAACCTGATCCGCAGTTGCCTCTCGCCAGAACTAGCTGCCAGCATTGCATCGCACGCAGCCTTCTCGTGAGCCGCCGGGGAATCGTAGATGGCAAACGTAAAATGAGGCCGGTAGCCAAGGGCACGCATCGAGGGCTCGGCCTCGAAGACGGCAACCTGATGCCACAGCCGCACGATCTCGCCTGCTGAATCGTTGTCAGACCGGATATTGATCGCCAATGCCACAGGCGCACCCAAGGGGCGGAACAATCAAATCGAGATCAGGGGAAAGGCTGGCTTCAAGACAATGGCGCTCCCTAGGGGAATCGAACCCCTGTTTCAGCCTTGAGAGGGCCGCGTCCTAACCGCTAGACGAAGGGAGCGTTGAGGGAGAGGACATAGCCTCGAATTTTGCCGGCGGCAAGCGGGGATCGAGGGGTTTCGGATGCTCGCTCTCCGCTGTCGTCCTGGCGAATGCCAGGACCCACCAGTCCCCGCAACCACACCAGCCGGTGTTATGGGTCCTGGCCTTCGCCAGGAAGACGATGGCGGCGAGTTCCGAGGCCGTACTCACGGCTCATTGGCGAATTTCAGCTTTCCAGCCGGCTTCAACGTGTGGGCATCGAAGGTGCGGATCTCGGTGACGCCGCCGATGTCGAGCGTGATCACGAGCCGGTCGCCGGCGACGCCGCTCGAGACGATTTTGGCGCCCTTCGGGAGAGTCGCGGTGACGTCGCCTGCCGGCTCGGGCGCCCTTCCCTCGGACTTGAAAAGGCGGTAGCCCACCGCGATCAGCACGGCGCAGATTGCCAGCGCCGTGGTCAACCCCGCGACCAGCATCATCCGCCGCACCCGCGCGAACAGCGCGGCCTGCTCGGGGCTCGGTTCGGGAACAACGGTATCAGACGTCGTCATGGAAAATTCTGGCTCTGCGCAAAGGTTGGAGGTTGTCGTCGAAGGCTCCGAGGGCTCGACCCGGCTCGACCGCGTGCTGGCGCTGCACCTTGCCGAGCTATCGCGATCGAGGCTGAAAGCCCTGATTCTGGGGGGCGCGGTGAGCCTCAGGGACGCCGCGATCCGGGACCCCGCTTATCACGTCGCCTCCGGCGATACGATCACAATCGACGTGCCGGAAGCGGCCGCGCCGGAGCCGAAAGGCGAGGATATCGCCCTCGAGATCGTGTTCGAGGACGACGACATCGTCGTCCTCAACAAGCCGAAGGGGCTGGTGGTGCATCCCGCGGCGGGCCACGAGACCGGTACGCTGGTCAATGCGCTGATCGCCCATTGCGGCGGCTCGCTCTCCGGCATCGGCGGGGTGCGCCGGCCCGGCATCGTGCACCGGCTGGACAAGGACACCACCGGGTTGATGGTGGTCGCCAAGAACGACCTCGCGCATGCCTCGCTCACCGCGCAATTCGCCGATCACGGCCGTACCGGGCCGATGCGGCGCGGCTACATGGCCTTCGCCTGGGGGCTGCCGGGCCGCCATCGCGGCACCGTGGACGCGCCGATCGACCGTCACCCGCATGCGCGCGAGAAAATGGCGGTGCGCCAGGGCGGCCGCGAGGCCGTGACGCATTGGGAGCTTCTGGAGAGTTTTGCCGGACGCGACGGCAAGCCGATCGCGACGCTGCTCGCCTGCGAACTCGAGACCGGACGCACCCATCAGATCCGCGTCCACCTCGCCCATATCGGCCACCCCCTGATGGGCGACGCCGTCTACGGCCCGCATTTCAAGACCAAGGCGAACCAGCTGGGCCCCGAGTCGCAGGCCGCCCTCGCCGCGCTGGGGCGGCAGGCGCTGCACGCCTACCTGCTGGTATTGGAGCACCCGAGGACTGGAGAATTACTTCACTGGGAGACGCCTCTGCCGGAGGATTTGCTTCTCCTTCAGGGGGCCCTCAAGGCGGCGCTATGACGCAGGCCGCTTCAGAAATGCTTTACATTACAAAAAGTTATAGCTGCCACACGGGGACGTGACGTCAGCAATCCTTCCCTTTTTGCCTTCCGATGGAGTATATTGCGCTTGCGTTGAAGACCAACGCGGAACATCGCAGCACCGATCGGCTTTAACCAAGCGGTCGTCTGCCTGGCCCGCCGCTATCGGGGGCCTGAACCTGTTTGGAGGGCGCACTATGGCCCGTACAGCTACCCTGCCGGTCCTTAATGGCGAATCCGGCCTTTCCCGTTACCTCGGCGAAATCCGCAAGTTTCCGATGCTGGAACCCCAGCAGGAATACATGCTCGCCAAGCGTTGGCGCGAGCACGATGATCGCGACGCCGCGCACCAACTCGTCACCAGCCATCTCCGTCTCGTGGCCAAGATCGCCATGGGCTATCGCGGCTACGGCCTGCCGATCTCCGAGGTCGTCTCAGAAGGCAATGTCGGCCTGATGCAGGCGGTGAAGCGGTTCGAGCCCGAGAAGGGCTTCCGTCTCGCAACCTACGCGATGTGGTGGATCAAGGCCTCGATTCAAGAGTACATCCTGCGTTCGTGGTCGCTCGTGAAGATGGGCACCACCGCGAACCAGAAGAAGCTGTTCTTCAACCTGCGCAAGGCGAAGAGCAAGATTTCCGCACTGGACGAAGGCGATCTCCGCCCCGACCAGGTGGCCATCATTGCCAAGCGTCTCGGCGTCACGGCTCAGGACGTGGTCGACATGAACCGCCGCCTCGGTGGCGACGCGTCGCTCAACGCTCCGATCCGCGACGACGGCGAAGCCGGCGAATGGCAGGACTGGCTGGTCGACAATTCGCCCAACCAGGAAGCCATGCTGGCGGAGCACGAGGAGTATGATCACCGCCGTGACGCCCTGAACGGCGCCATGGGCGTGCTCAACCCGCGCGAACGCCGCATCTTCGAGGCGCGCCGCCTCGCCGATGAGCCGATGACGCTGGAAGACCTGGCTGCCGAGTTCGGCGTGTCGCGCGAGCGCGTCCGCCAGATCGAGGTCCGCGCCTTCGAGAAGGTGCAGTCCGCGGTCAAGGGCACGATCGCAAAGGCCGAACAGGCCGCGCTGGAAGCCGCGCTCTAAGCGCGAGGTTTTTAGCGCCAGAGTTTGGCGGATCGACAAGTGACAGAAAGCCGGCGGCAACGCCGGCTTTTTTGTTTGGACGCAACTCTCGCCGTCATGCCACGCGAAGGCGGGGCATCCAGTACGCCGCGGCGCTTGTTGCAAGAGCGAGGTCTCCAATGCAGGCCTCCGGAATACTGGATCGCCCGGCTAAACCGGGCGATGACAGCGGGGTTGTGGCTCTGCCTTGAACCCGCGCTGCCGGTCGACCGACCAAAAGCATCGGGCCGACAGCATCAAGAGAACGGACACGCACCGTGTCGATCATCCTGCAATCCACCGTCGGCGGTTTCTCCGCCCAGTTCATGCGGAAGCTGCCGCTGGTCGAGCAGGCGATGCGCGACCACGGGCTCGAGCCGTCGGAGTTCGTGATCTCGAAGGACTACGCCTCGACCGCGACGATCCCGCTGATGGGTCCGTTCTTCTTCAACTACAGCGTCTACTTCGGCGACGAGACATTCACCGTCACCGAGCCGAACGACATGGTGTTCCTGGACTACTTCTTCAAACGCGTGCTGGCGGCGGATGACCCGCCGGAACTGCCGCGGCGGCCGGGCTTGATCCGGCGGCTGTTCGGCTGGATGTCGCAACCGGTGTAGCTCGTCACTCCCCCCAAACCCGCGCCAGCGTCGCGAGCCAGCAGCCTTCGCAATAGCGGGCGTCCTTGTAGTCGATCCAGTTGTGCGCATAGACGCGGTCGAGCGGGATGCCGTAGCGCGCGCGCAGGATCTGGACGAGGATCTTCCACGCCGCGACCTGCGCCGCGGTCGGGCCCGTCGTGACGTCGGGATAGTTGCCGGCGAACTCGACGCCGATCGAATTGTCGCGCACCACCTGGCGATAGGTCGGCTTGTTGTCGATGTACTTGTTGTCGTTGCGGTTGGCACCATCGCCGTGGGTCGGCACCAGGTTTTCCGCGACCGCCCAATAGACGGTGCCGTCGGTCTCGACCCACAATGTGACGCCGCGACGCGTGGGGTTCTTCGCTTGCACCTCGGCACCGCCCCGCGCCGAGCCGGCCGGTCCCTCGGTCTGGTGCACGATGATGTTGCGCCACGGTTTTGCGTTGCCGACGTCACCCCATGGCGCCAGCCA
>NZ_JADPJF010000037.1:111039-121668 GCF_023073295.1 Bradyrhizobium sp. 23
ACCATCTTCAGGCCGGGAATGTCGGGCGTGCCGGAGGCGCGCGCGAGCTTTGCGAGCTCGGCGTCGGTCGCAGCGGCAGGTGCGATCAGAGTGAGAGCGGCGAGAACGGCCGCGAGCAGGCGAGAGATCATCATGCGGGTCCAATGCGGACCTGACGTTAGCACGCCCTTACGCGAATTTGCGCAAGGCCTCGCCTGGACCGATCGGGTCAGGCATGAGCGGCGGCGCCGGATCGTGGACGGCAAAGTCGTTCTTGCCGTTCTTCTTGGCCGCATAGAGCGCGTGGTCGGCATGCGCGATCAGGCGGTCCGGAAACTGGCCGACGCCGCGGTCCCACTGCGCTACCCCGATCGAGATCGCGATCGGAATGTCGACGCCGGTGCAGGTGACGGCATCCTGGCGGCAGACCTCGAGCACGCGGCGGGCGATCGCAGCCGCCTCGCGCAAGGTCGACGAGGGCAGCACGACGCAGAATTCGTCGCCGCCGGTGCGGGCGAGCATGTCGCCGGGCCTCAAGCGCGTCTGCGCCATCAGGGTGAAGTGCTGGAGGCAGGCATCGCCCGCGGCATGGCCATGGGTGTCGTTGATGGTCTTGAAGCCGTCGAGATCGATGACCAGCAGCGAGAACGGCTCGCTGCTGCGCTCCGAGCGGGCGCATTCTTCGCTCAGCCGCTGCAACAAATGCCGCCGGTTGGCGACGCCGGTGAGATCGTCGAGTAGCGCGAGGTCGGCGACCTCGTTGCGCAAGCTGTCCATCGCCATCAGCAGGAAGCCGAAATTGAGCGTCATGGACAGGAACAGGAGACCCAGCACCATGACGCCATGAGCCTGGCCGCCGGCGCTTGCCGAGAAATCGCCGCCGAGCAGATTGCCCACCGTGCGGACGACGAGGATCGCGATAATGGCGAGGATGACGATGCCGGACAGCCGGGCGCCCGGACTGACGCGGCCTTCCGGCGGCGACAGCAACAGACGCAGCGCCAGCACCAGCGGCACGGCCTGACCGAGCGTGTAGCAGAGCATGCGCAGCTGCATGTTGTCGAAGCCGACCACGAAGAACACGACGCCGGCGAGGCTTAAGCCTGCTGTTGCGATCATGACGCGCCATGAGACGGGCCGGTGATAGAAGCGTTGAATGCCCATGGCGGCAAGGCAGCTCGCCGCGATGACGCCGGCAGCGCCAAGCAGGAGCGGCAACGGAGACGCGACGAACAGGCGCAGCAGGGCCGTCATCGCGCCGGTCGCGCCGATAAAGGACGATGCCATCCAGAACCGCGCGGCCGCGAATTTCGGATAGGTGCGCATCACGTAGGCCCAGATCAGGCCGAGCGCCAGGAAGTTGACGACGAACACGGTCCAGAGTGTCGGCACGTTCAGCATGGCGCACGCGGCGCGCGCAGCGTCGCGCCCTCCGTCCCTGCCAGCTGACCGTCCATGATCCCGTCCCCGTTTTCTTTGGGGGGACAATGCCGCCGCCGCGCTTAACGGAGTCTCACTGCGATCCGCGAAAGCATGACTTTGGTTTTGGATTCATGAACGGCTGGCGCATTGTCGGATCGTTAGGCATGCCGGCGATGCGGATTCGTGAGCTAAAATCACCCGAAAATGCATCTGAGCTGTGGATAACGCGATGACACGGATGTGACAGCGCGGGGCAGAAGCGCGCGAATCTGCTGAGCTTGTCATCGAGGATGTTGCGAGGCTGGCCCTCCGCCGAGCATCCCTCGTGTCGCGTTTCACCATTAACCCTGAAGAGGATCCTATGGCTAAGAAAGCGAAGAAGGCGAAGAAGGCGACGAAGAAGAAGGCCAAGAAGGCAGCGAAGAAGAAGTAGCGAGGCTTCTTATTCTTTGCCCGGGTGGAGCACGCTCCGCCCGGGCGTCGGGTGGGAGTTCTGAGTTGGAAGATGGCGGGCGCAAGGCCCGCTTTTTTGTTGGCTGGAGAAGCTATCGCTCCGCGAACGCCAGCTTGGCGCCGAGCGCGGCGAAGCCGGCGGCAAAACTCCGGCGCAGCCAGGCCATGACACGCGGGCGGGAGATGACGCGCTCGCGCACCGATGCCGCACAGAGGCCGTAGACCACGAATACCGCAAACGTCATCGCCATGAAGGCGCCGCTCAATTGCAGCATTCGCGCCAGCACATGGGCTTCGTCCGCGGCGATGAACTGCGGCAGGAAAGCCAGGAAGAAGATCGACAGCTTCGGATTGAGGATGTTGATCAGGAAGCCGGTCACGATCACCCGACCGACCGAACGCTCGCGGATCTCGCCGTCGACTGCCAGCGCCCCGGTCTCGCGCAGCGCCTGCCAGGACATGTAGAGCAGATAGGCGACACCGCACCATTTCAGCGCGGCGAAGGCGAGCGCGCTGGTGTGGAGCACGGCGGCGAGCCCCAGCATCGCGGCCGTCATGTGCGGCACGATTCCGAGGGTGCAGCCGAAGGCAGCGGCGATGCTCGCGCGCGAGCCGCGGGTCAGCGCGGCCGCCAGCGTGTAGAGCACGCCGGTGCCGGGCGAGGCGACGACGATCAGCGAGGTGAGCAGGAAGGACAAGGTCATGGACCGACCTTATCACCGCGCCGCGGACCACGAAAGCCGGCCTGCCGGATCGACCCTCAGGACAGCTGCGCGATCTCGGCCTCGCGGAGCACGTCGAGCGGCGCCCATGGCTTGGCCCAGAACTTCGCGCCGTTCGGCAAGGCCTGCATCAAGGGCCGGCCGGAGGTGACGACGACGTCGAGCTTCGGGTTGCGGTCCTTGGCGACATGCGCGAGCTCGACGCCGTTCATGCGGCCGGCAAGCTGAACGTCGGTCATCATCAGGCAGAGCGCGCCGGCGCTCTTCTCCAGCACAAGCTCGGCCGCCTCGGCGCTCTCGCATTGAATGACGTCGTAGCCGCTTTCTTCGAGAAGAAGACTGAGCATCTCCCTCTGCATGAGGTCGTCTTCCACGATCAGTGCGGTGGCTCGAAACGGCTTTGCTTGTCCCATCGGCGGCTCCCAATGCTGCCTGTCTTCATCAAGTAACGTAGGTTAAGGTGGGAACCGCCATGCGGTTCGGTTCCAATATGAAAAAATGTAAATCATAGTTCCGCTCAAGTGGCTCGACGGGGGAATCATCATGACTGCAATCCGCGGCGCCGCCGCTATCACCGGAGCGGCAAGCGGCATCGGCCGCGCACTGGCGATCGAGCTTGCACGGCGCGGCTGCGATCTCGCGCTCGCCGATCGCGACGAGCCCGGGCTGAAGACGCTCGCGGCCGAGATCGGCGCCGCAAGCAAGCTCAGCCTGCATCGCGTCGATGTCAGCAAGCCCGACGACATCGCGCAATTCGCGCGTGAGGCGGCCACCGCGCATCCCGCACTTGGCATCGTCGTCAACAATGCCGGCGTTGCACTGATGGGATCGTTCGAGGAGATCGACCAGGCGCAGATGGACTGGCTGTTCGACATCAATTTCTGGGGCGTGGTGCACGGCACGCGCGCCTTCCTGCCGCATCTGAAGACGCTGGGCGAGGCACACATCGTCAATTTGTCCTCGATCTTCGGCATCATCGCCCCGCCGGGACAGTCGGCCTATGCCGCGGCGAAATTCGCGGTGCGCGGCTTTTCCGAGAGCGTGCGGCACGAGCTGGCCATGGCGGGCAGCCCTGTCAGGCTGTCGGTCGTGCATCCTGGCGGCGTCGCCACCGCCATCGCCCGCAACTCGCGCACCGGGGTCGGCGTCACCGACAACGCACGCCGGTCGCAATCGATCGAGCGGTTCGAGAACGCGGCAAGGACCACGCCCCGGGACGCCGCGCTGCGCATCATCAAGGGCATCGAGAGAAACGAGCCGCGCATCCTGATCGGCAACGACGCCCGCTTCATGGATCTCCTGCAGCGCTTCCGCCCGGCAACGTACTGGGCGCCGTTGCAGCGCAAGCTGGAGAGGATGGCGAAGGGGACGGAGTGAGGGGCGCCGTCGAATTAAACCGTCGTCCTGGCGAGCGTTCACGGACCTCTCCGTTGTCACTCCCCGCGAAGGCGGGGAATCCAGTACGCCGCAGCCTCTCCGTATTCTCGCGCGGTCTCTGGAATACTGGATCGCCCGCCTTCGCGGGCGATGACACCAAGTATGTGCGCGAGTGCTCCGTCTCTTTGGCTCCCCTCACTGCCCCGCCAGCCGATCGGCAAAATACCCGATCGTCTTGCGATAGATCACCGCCCTGTTCCATTCGCGCATGGCCTCGAAATTGGCGGTGCCTTCGCCGTAGGGCTGGCCCATCTTGAAGCCGCTGGTGTGGAGCAGGTTCGCGGTCGAGGCGAGCACGTCGGGGACGCTGTGGCGGAGATCGACGTGGCCGTCGCCGTCGAAATCGACGCCGTACTTGATGTAGGAGGACGGCAGGAACTGGGTCTGGCCGATCTCGCCGGCATAGGCGCCGATCAGGTCGCGCAGCGGCAGGTCACCGCGCTGCACGATCTTCAGCGCCGCGAGCAGCTCGCCCTGGAATAGCTCGGTGCGGCGGCAGTCATGCGCGAGCGTCGCCAGCGTGCGGACCACCGGCAGCTTGCCGATGTCGCCCTTGCCGAAATCGCTCTCCAGCCCCCAGATCGCAACCAGGATATAGCGGGGCACGCCGAACTGCTGCTCGATGCGTGAGAGCAGCGCGGCATGGCGCTGCAACAGCGCCTTGCCGCCATTGATGCGGCCGGGGCCGACGCGGGTCGAGACATACTGCTCGAAGCTCTTGTTGAAGGTGTAGCGCTGGCGCCGGTCGAAGGCGAGCACCGCGCCGTCCTGCTGCACGCCGCTGAGCGCCGCGCTGGTCACGCTCGCCGAGACGCCGGCGGCCTGCGCTTCCGAGGCCATGCTGGCGACAAAGCTGTTGAAGTCGCCGCCGCAGCGCGCGGCTTGCGCCGATCCGCCGGCCAGACAGGCGATGAAGGCGATGGCCAAGGCGTATTTCGACATTCGGATGAATCCTACAGGGAATGGGCGGGAGAGCGGCGCGCGATCATGCCCGGGAACCAGATTCGCGTCAAAGCGGCAAATCCTCACCAGAACCAATCGCATCCTGGCTCGACGAATGAAGTCCGATGTCGCGACCACTGCATATCTCATGCGCTCGCTGCGGCATCGCAGCGCCAGCGATTTGCCTTGCCATGGCATGGCGCCGGTTATAACATTCTATTCTAGGTTGTCGCCCCGCCAGCCCCGGGCGACGCTGAAGACCAAAATAAACGGCGGGCTTCGCGGCCCGCCGTTTGTTGAGGCAAGGGTGAGGCAAGGATCTCCTAAGGAGCGCATCGGGTTTTACGAAGCGTTGGACTCTTCCGCCCGACATCGAGGCGCCTCGTAAATGGGTTCGTCGATCGATCGCGCAGCTGGTTCTGCCGCTGCAGGGTCCGCGCCCAGCCACCGGAAACCTGCCAAAGTCATTTGACTATGGCCCCCTGATCGACGAAAAGCCGGCCATGGCCAAAAAACCCGGAACCAATCCCAAGGGCGAATTCGCCTTTTTCAACGTCTTCTATGAAGACGGCTCACAACGCTCCAACCGGCGCGTGCCCGCCGAATTGCTCGGCGGCCTCGACGGCGACGAGCCGGCCCGCGCCTATATCATGGAGCAGGACCGCGAGATCGCCGAAAAATCCGGCCGCCCGGCGCTTGAGATCAAGAACCTCGAGCGGGTCGGCGCGAAGAAGAAGTAGGTCAATCCAGGCAGGCGCTCACCAGCGTCCGCTCCGCCTGTTCCAGGCAAACAGCAGATCGGCAAACCGGTCATAGAAGAACCGGGTGAACGGCAGCGCCACGCGATTTCCGAACAACCCCGCAAGCCACCCCTCCCTCGGCGTCAGCCTCCACAGCGCAATCGCGACATCCGCGCCGACGATGAGTTGGCCGGCCTCATCGGTCGCATGCAGGCGGCGCCTGATGTCGCCGAGCGTGGCGCCAAAGCACGCCAGCGCCTCGGGCTGCTCGTTGATATCCCTGAATTCGATCCTACCCGCGCGCACCAGCGCCAACAGCTTGTTGCGCTGCCAGTCGATGCCGGCATTGCAGACAGGGCAACGGGTGTTGTACCAGACGGTGAGGTGAGCCGGCATCATCAAAGCATAGATGTCGATCCTTGCGACGTCGAGGCTGGAGCCATCCACCCGGAATTCCAGAATCGATGCGCCTCTCTGGTCGGGTGTATATTCGATTGGAAAAGCATGAGCCTCTATTGGGCTGAACGCTGTCGAAGTAGGCGTGAACGAAAACGGCGGGCTTTCGCCCGCCGTTCTTGTTTCAACAGACCACCAAGTGGCGGCGTTTGAACTAGTTATCCAGGAACGACCGCAGCTTCCTTGACCTTGACGGATGCTTCAACTTTCGCAGCGCCTTCGCCTCGATCTGTCGAATACGCTCTCTCGTCACCGAGAACTGCTGGCCGACTTCTTCCAGCGTGTGGTCGGTGTTCATGCCGATGCCGAAGCGCATGCGCAGCACGCGTTCTTCGCGCGGGGTGAGCGAGGCCAGCACGCGCGTGGTGGTCTCGCGCAGGTTGGACTGGATCGCGGCGTCGATCGGCAGGATCGCGTTCTTGTCCTCGATGAAATCGCCGAGGTGTGAATCCTCTTCGTCACCGACGGGCGTCTCCAGCGACAACGGCTCCTTGGCGATCTTGAGGACTTTTCGGACTTTCTCCAGCGGCATGCCGAGCTTCTCGGCCAATTCCTCAGGAGTGGGCTCGCGGCCGATCTCGTTGAGCATCTGGCGCGAGGTGCGCACGATCTTGTTGATCGTCTCGATCATGTGCACGGGGATGCGGATGGTACGCGCCTGGTCGGCGATCGAGCGGGTGATCGCCTGCCGGATCCACCACGTGGCGTAGGTCGAGAACTTGTAGCCGCGGCGATACTCGAACTTGTCGACCGCCTTCATCAGGCCGATGTTGCCTTCCTGGATCAGGTCGAGGAACTGCAGGCCGCGATTGGTGTATTTCTTGGCGATCGAGATCACGAGACGGAGGTTGGCTTCCACCATCTCCTTCTTGGCCTGGCGGGCTTCGCGCTCGCCCTTCTGCACCGAGTGCACGATCTTGCGGAACTCGATGATCTCCAAGCCGGTCAGCGCAGCTAACTGATGCACCTCGTGGCGGAGGTCCTTGATGCGGTCCTTCTCGTGATGGACGAAGTTCTTCCAGCCCTTGGCCGACAGCTTCGAGACACGGTTGAGCCAGCGCGGATCGAGCTCCGAGCCGGTGTAGTTGCGCAGGAAGTCTTCGCGCGCGACGCCATGGCTGTCGGCAAGGCGCATCAGGCGGCCCTCATGCGAGACGAGGCGCTTGTTGATGTCGTAGAGCTGCTCGACGAGACTGTCGATACGCGCCTGGTTCAGGCGCAGCGACTTCACCTCGACGATGATCTCGTCCTTGAGCTTGCGGTATTTGCGCTCTTGGTGCGGCGAGAGCGAGGGCCCGTGCGAGGTGCTCTCGAGCTGGTTCTGGATGTCCTGCTCTTGCAGCTTGCGCAGCTTCTTGTAGCTGTCGGCGATCTTGTCGAAGATCTCGACGACCTTCGGCTTGAGCTCGGCCTCGATCGCCGCAAGCGACATCTGGTTCTCGAACTCGTCGTCCTCGTCCATGTCGGCTTCGGCGGCGGATTCCGCCGGATCCTTCGCGGCGTCGCCGACATTGCCGGGCGCAGGCGCGGCGCGGAACGGGGTCGGCGCCGGCGGTGCGGCCGGCGGCGCGACATGCGCGGGCGCGGCGCCGGTGGCCTGGCCGCCTTCGGCCGTCGCTTCACCGGTCTCGCCGTTCGGACCGGCGATCATCGCATTGTTCATGCCGGCCTTGGCATCGGGCCCGGCATAGGTGGCTTCGAGATCGATGATGTCACGAAGAAAGATTTTTCCTTCGTTGAGCTCGTCGCGCCAGATGATGATGGCCTGGAAGGTCAGCGGGCTTTCGCACAGACCTGCGATCATCGCCTCGCGGCCGGCCTCGATGCGCTTCGCAATCGCAATTTCGCCTTCGCGCGACAGCAGCTCGACGGTGCCCATCTCGCGCAGATACATGCGCACGGGATCGTCGGTGCGCTCGCCCGGCTCGCTCTTCTTGACCTCGGTGACGGCCTTCTGGGTGACTTCGACGAGCTCGTTGTCGGTCTCGTCCTCGCCGCCTTCGTCCTTGTCCTCCTCGCCTTCGCTATCGTCGGCTTCGGTGACGTTGATGCCCATGTCCGAGAGCATGGACATGATGTCCTCGATCTGCTCGGGAGAGGTCTGGTCGGACGGCAAAACTTCGTTGAGCTGATCGAAGGTCACGAAGCCGCGCTTCTTGGCCTGCTTGATCATCTTCTTCACGGCCGCGTCGGACAGATCGAGCAACGGCGAGGGCGCGTCCTGGGAGTCCTTCTCCGGCGCGTCCGCTGCCTTGTCGTCTTTTTCCTTGTCCTTCGCCTGCAGCGTCTTTGCCTTGGTGGCCATCCATTGCTCCTAAACGCGTTTCACACAGACGTTCGCCGCGCCCGCGCAAAATCACTTGAACCTGTTGCTCGATGCTCTCGCTTCGTCAGATCTCGACACGGAAAGGGCGGCGCGGACCTCTTGTCGCCACCCCCGACCTTTCACTCGCCGGATTTGCCTAACGCTTCGTAGAGCCTCTTTGTCGCAGCGGATACAGGTGTAGTGCCAACAGCAATTGCGCGGATTCATTCCTGACGCGTCTGTTCTGCCTGCGGCCGCCTGGTGGCCAAAGTGCTACAAGACCGTTAAGCCTCGATTAACCCTGTTTTTGCCGCCAAACCTCGGATTTGGCGAGTCTTTTAGCGGTTCCGGTCCCGGCCGTCCGCATGATTCTTTCATCACACGCTCTTCTGGAACCGGCCCGACAGCTCGCCAAAACCCTCGATCAGGGCCTCGGTGCCGTCGACTTCGCCTATCCGAGCCTTGACGTCGCGCAGCCACGCCATGTTGGCCTCGCTGGGATCATCCCCCAAGGCCAGCTCGGCGTCTTTCAGCTCTCTAAGTAGTGAATGGTACTGCCGATGCAAGGCGACCAGCTGATGCCAGGTGGAGAGAACGTCGTCCCGTGCGGCGCCCTCACGGGCGCCCCACACCGCCGCGGTCGTGATACCGCTCTCAACCCTTTGAAGAGCCTGCGAAAATCCGCCCTTCTCGAGATCGCTGCGCATCTTCTCGGCGAGCTCGCCGGGGTCCGGCGAATGGTGATGGTCGTTGGCAAAGGCGGCGATGATGCCGGCCCGGAGCTTATGGACCTCGGGATGGGCGAGCTCCAGGGCCGCGACTTCCTCGAGATGATCGTGCAGCAGCCAGGGGTGATTGATCAGGATTTGCAGGATCAGGGCCTCCCGGCGGGAGATGGCGCTGCGCTGGCCGCGCATGATCGGGCTTGCCGCGAGCTGCGCGCTCGCCGCCTGGTAGGGTCCGGAGGGCAGCTGGATGGGCCCGGGTGGGCCGCGGCGGCCTCCAAATCCCTGACCGCCGAATCGATTCGCGCCTCCCCCACCGCGGGGCTGGAACTGACGGCCGGCCGAGCCGGGGCGGAAATTGCCACGGCCGCCGCCGAAGCCGCCGCGTGCGCCTTCGGGGGCAAAGGCGCGCTGAAGCCGCTCGGCAAGATCCTGCCGGTAATAGCGCCGCACCACCTCGTCGCGGATGCCGTTGGAGAGCTCCTTGATGCGCGCCTCTAGCGCGGCGCGGCGCTCGGGCGTGGCGAAATTGCCGCCTTCGAGCTCGCGCGACCAGATCATCTCGGCGAGCGGACGCGCCGCCGCGATCACCTCCTCGATCGCGCCACGACCGCCGGAGCGCACGAGATCGTCGGGGTCCTGCCCTTCCGGCAGCAGGGCGAAGCGCAGACTCTTGCCGGGCGCGAGGAAGGGTAAGGCGAGATCCGCGGCACGATAAGCGGCTTTCTGGCCGGCGCGGTCGCCGTCGAAGCAGAGGATCGGCTCGTCCGCCATTTTCCAGAGCAGCGCGAGCTGGTTTTCAGTGAGCGCGGTGCCGAGCGGCGCCACGCTGCCGGCAAAGCCCGCGGTGACCATGGCGATGACGTCGACATAGCCTTCGACCACGATGAGGGGGCTGCCGTCATGGGTGGCTTTGCGCGCGGTCTGGTGGTTGTACAGATTGTCGCCCTTGTGGAAGAGCGGCGTCTCCGGCGAGTTCAGGTACTTGGCCGGAACGTCCTTCTCCAGCGCGCGCCCGCCGAAGGCGATGACGCGGCCGCGCAGATCCATGATCGGAAACATCACGCGATCGCGGAAGCGATCATAGGGCACCGGGATGTCGTTGCCGGCCACCAGCATGCCGGTTTCGACCATGTCGTCGACGGAGACGCCGAGCTTGCCGAGATGCTCTTTCAGCGCAAAGCGATCAGGTGGCGCATAGCCCAGCCGAAACTGCAATTGCGTCGCCGGCGAGATCGCGCGGTCGGCGAGATAGCCGCGCGCCTTGGCGCCGACGCGCGAGGCCAGCGTCTCGGCAAAGAACTTGGCGGCGAGATCCATGACGTCATGCAGCGAGCGGCGCCGCTGCTCCTGACGCGCTGCATCCGGCGTCACCGCTGGCAGCGGCAGGCCCGCCATATTGGCGAGCCGCTCCACGGCCTCCGCGAACGGCAGGCCGTCGGTCTCCA
>NZ_JADPJF010000037.1:121745-127771 GCF_023073295.1 Bradyrhizobium sp. 23
ATGATGTCGCCGTGCTTGCCGGAGGAGAAGTCGTGGTAAAAGCCCTTCTGGTCGTTGACGTAGAAGGACGGCGTCTTTTCCTGCTGGAACGGCGACAGCCCCTTCCACTCTCGCCCCGCCTTCTTCAGTTTGACGCGCTTGCCCACGACTTCGGAGACCGAAAGCCGGGCCCGAAGCTCGTCGAGGAATTGGGGCGTGAAGCGCATCAGGTTGATTTCTGGGGTGAGTCGGGCGTTTTGCCAACGAATAGGCATATAAGGATGCCCCCGGGAAATACGATGCACTTAGGGCTTCTCCCGGCTATTCACAGGTCGAAGATTCGACGGAAAGCTTGAACCCGGCCCGGTTCCACGCTTCCATGGGGGCCATGTTCAGGACCTTCCGAGGCGGCCAGAGCGGGGGTTGGCGCATCACCTCGATTTCGCCGGTGACGGGCGAGCCCCTCGCCTTCATGCCAACGCTGTCGGTCACCGACAGCGAGGCCATCGCGTTGCCGCTGGTGCCCTCGCGCAATGCTTGGCGCCTGGTCGGTGTCGCGAGCAGCTTGCGCTACACCGAGCGCCCGGAGAAGCAGCAGCTCACTGCCGTGCAGGCCGGCCTCGGCCGGCTGGAAGCAACCAGTGGGGCGCTGATCCCGATCCGCAAGTCGCAGGCCTGGTGGGATCTGACCCAGGAAGAGCGCCGCAGGATCTTCGAGGACAAGTCGCATCACATCGCGAACAGCCTGCGCTTCCTGCCTGCGATTGCGCGGCAGCTCTATCATTGCCGCGACCTCGGCGGGCCCTTCGACTTCCTGACCTGGTTCGAATTCGCGCCTGCGCACGCCTCGCTGTTCGAGGAGCTGGTCGCGATGCTCAGGCGAACCGAGGAGTGGAGTTATGTCGAGCGCGAGGTCGACGTGCGCGCAGTGAAGGAAGTGCTGTCGGGCTAGAGCCCAAGAAAGCGGCCGGATTCGATGCGCGGCAGATCGGTGACGGGCCAGTTGTAGATGTAAGTCCAGGCCGGTGCCGTCACCCCGTCTGCACCTGTCACGTCGACCAGCTGGCGCAGATATTCGGTCGGCTCCGGAAAGCCCTCGCCGCAGGCCTCGTACATGTCGAGCTCGCGCAAGAGTTCGTCGGGCACGCGCAGGTGAAAGAGTTCGCCGTGGGCGCGGTCGGACGGCACATCGGAGAGCAGCAGCCCCGGATAATGCGTCACCAGAACGAGCCGGCCGCGGCAGGTCGCTTCACCCAGAAAATCCGCGTGGCCCGCAAGCAACCGCGCCATCGGATGGTCGAAGCCGCGCATCAGCGTGCCGTAGACGAAGAGACGATTGGAGGTCATGGCCTTCTATAACCATCAATCGGCAGCGTGCAAATCGCAGCGGATCTACAAAACCTCCGCCTCGAGTGTCTCGCCGCTGCATTGCTCGTCCGACACCACCCTGATGGTCACGTCCATGGCGTCGAACGCGCCGGCAGGGCCGATATAGACGCCGTGCAGCGGGATTGCCTGGCGCGGATCGCGGGCGACCGCGACGCGGATGAGGTCGCGGGTGCCGACGATGCCGTTGGTCGGATCGAACTCGATCCAGCCCGCGCTGGGCAGGTAGACCTGGACCCAGGCATGCGTCGAACCGCCGCCGACATGGCGCTGCTCGATATCCTCCGGCAGGAAGATGTAGCCGGAGACGAATCGTGCGGCGATTCCGAGATGACGCAGCGCCTCGATCATGAACAGAGCGTAGTCGCGGCAGGTTCCGCTACCGGACTGCAAGGTGTCGAGCGGATGCTGCGTGCCCAGCTCGTGGCGCTTGCGGTACTTGAACCGCTCGCGGATACCGTGGGTCATGCCGCTCAGGATCTTGAAGGTCGGCGTCGGCGCGTCCTCGTCGAGAAAGCCGCGCGCCCATTCCGCGATCTCGCCATCGGGATCGGTATATTGCGGCGTGATGTAGTGGACGAGGTCGGGAAACTCCTCATCGTCATACGCGAAAGGATAGAAATAGGCCGAGTCGTCCGGCGTCAGCGCGAACTCCTCGACCGGATTGTGCTCGACGGTGACGTGCCAGTCGAAGATCAGCGCGTCCGCGCGCTCGTCGAAATTCGCGATCGCGACGGAATTGCCGAACACGTCGTGGATCCAGTGCAGCGACATCGGCTCGGGCGATATCTCGAGCCTGGAGTCGAGCACGCGCAGATCATGCCCGTCGCGCGGCCGCAGCATGATCCTGTGTTCGCCGAACGCCACGGGGCGGGTGTAGCGATATTCGGTCTTGTGATGAATCGTCAGCAACGGCATCGTCAGGCAATCATGGTGATGTCGGGCGGACCAATCTATAGCAATCCCGCCCGATTCTTCGGGGTGACTGCTGTTTCATTAGGCAATCAGGATGGCTTTAGACACAATCGGGGCGACCAATCAACTCCTCAGCGAGGGTGACGTCCCCCCGGTGCACGAGGTGAATGCGCAAGGGACATCGCCTTTTTTGCTCACCTCGGACCACTACGGAAGGGTCCTGCCGGCTGCGCTTGGCGATCTTGGCGTCGCCGAGAACGAGCTGACGCGGCATATCGCCTGGGACATCGGCATTGGGGGCGTCGCCGACCGGCTGGCAGAGATGCTGGGCGCACATCTGATCGCCCAGCGCTATTCGCGGCTGGTGATCGACTGCAACCGCCCGCCCGCCGCCGTGAGCTCGATTCCCCTGATTTCCGAAGCAACCGCGATCCCGCGCAACGAGGGAATTTCGGAGCAGGAGCGCAAAGCGCGCCGCCGCGAGATTTTCGAGCCCTATCACCGGCATATCCATGCCGCGATCGACCGCCGCGTGCACGACAAGCGGCCGACGGTGCTGGTGTCGCTGCACAGCTTCACGCCCGTTTACGCCGGCGTCGCGCGTCCCTGGCACATCGGCGCGCTCTACAATCGCGACACCGTGCTGCCGCAGCTGCTGCTCAGGCATCTCCGCAGCGAGAGCGATCTCGTCGTGGGCGACAACGAGCCCTATGCGGTGAACGACCTCACCGACTACACCATCCCCGTGCACGGCGAAGCTCGCGGCCTCGTCAATACCGGCATTGAGATCCGCCAGGATCTGATCGCCGACCAGTCTGGCCAGCAACAATGGGCCGAGCGGCTGGCGCGGATTTTTGCAGAGATCGAGGTTGAACTGCGGGCGGAAAGGCTGGTCGATTAGCCCGACGGCGGTTATTTCGCCCTGGTCAGCGCCAGCCAGATGCCGCCGCCGATCATGAAGCCGCCGGAGATGCGCGACATCATGCGGGTGCGGCGAGCCGAGAAGAACTTCCGGGCCCGCCCCGCGGCGATGGCGTAGAGCGCGTCCGTCATCACCGCAGTGACCATGAAGGTGGCTCCCAGCAGCGCGACCTGCGGGAAGTGGTCGCGGTTCATGTCCATGAACTGCGGGATGAAGGCGCCGAAGAACACCAGCACCTTCGGGTTCGACAGCAGCACCAGGAAACCTTGCAGGAAGAATCCGCCGCGCGGCGGCGCCGGCGGCTCATCCACATTGACGCCCTCGACCGGCGCCCAGATCAGCTTGATGCCGAGCCAGACCAGATAGGCGGCGCCGGCAAAGCGCACCCAGTCGAACCAATACCCCATGGTCGCCATCAGCGAGGTCAGTCCGACCGCGACGATGCCGATGACGATGGCGAGGCCGGCCTGCGCACCGGCCACATTGGTCAGCGCCGCGCGCGTGCCGTGGCGCAGCCCGTTGGCGATAACGAGGGTGACGATCGGCCCCGGCAACAGCGCGAGCGCGATGCAGGCGGCAAGGAAGGCGAGATAGGCTTGCAGAGACATCATGGGGAGGACTCGCTGGGAGCGGTTTGCGGCATTAATGCATGGCGAGGGCGGGAACGGAAGTCACGACCTTGCGCTTGACATGCAATCATTTGGTTGCCTATTATCGCCGCCATGGATGAGGTCTTCAAAGCGCTCGCCGATGCGTCACGACGGTCGCTGCTCGACAGACTTCACGCCAGGAACGGCCAGACGCTGAACGAACTCTGTGAAGGCCTCGCGATGACGCGCCAGGCCGTGACCAAGCACCTTGCCATTCTGGAAGAGGCCAATCTGGTCACGACCATCAGGCACGGCCGCGAGAAGCTGCACTATCTCAATCCGGTTCCGATCCATCAGATCGGCGAACGCTGGATCAAGAAATTCGAGCGCGGCAAGCTCGCCGCACTCGGCGAGTTGAAACGCCAGTTGGAGAAGCGTGATGAGTAAGCCGCAATTCGTCTATGTCACCTACATCGAGACAACGCCAACGAGGCTGTGGGAGGCGCTGACATCGAGCGAGTTCACCAAGCAATACTGGTTCGGCGCCGAGGTCAGGTCCGACTGGAAAATCGGCTCCCCTTTCGCGCTGCTGCTGGACGGCGAGACCACCGATTCCGGCGAGATCCTCGAAGCCGATCCGCCGCGGCGGCTGTCTTACAGCTTCAAGCACCAAAAATACGAGGAGCTGCGCGGTGAGCCGATCTCGCGGGTGGTCTTTACCATCGAACCGTTCGGCTCGCTCGTGCGTTTGACGGTGCTGCATGACGGCTTCGTCGAAGGCGGCAAATATTTCGGCGCCGTTTCCAACGGGTGGCCGGCGATCCTGTCCGGGCTCAAGAGCCTGCTGGAAAGCGGCAAGGTGCTGGCCATTCCGCACGCAGCCCTCAACAAGGGATTCGATGCAAGATGAACCTCGATCGGTTCAAGCCGCTCACCGTCTACACGATTTACATCGCCGCGACGCCGGACCAGGTGTGGGAGGCGCTGACCTCCGCCGAGTTCAGCCGCCAATATTTTTCCGGCTTTGCGGTCGAGATGGAGCCAAGACTCGGCGGCAAATTCGTCGTGCGCGCGCCTGATGGCTCGGAACACATTTCGGGCGATGTGTTCGAATACGATCCGCCGAACAAGCTGACGGTGACGTGGAACGTCAACTGGCCCGACCTCGTCGCAAAGCTCGGCGCGACGCTTGTCACTTACGAGATTGAACAAGCCGGCGAGGCCGTCCGCCTCACCGTGAGCGAACGCCACGACCGCCCGCTCAGCGACGACATCCTTTCCGGCGGCCGCACCGGCTGGCCCGCAATCCTGTCGGGGCTGAAGAGCCTGCTGGAAACGGGCAAGGCGCCGCAGATCAAGATGGCGCCGCCGGCGCAGATGCTGGAAGCGTTGAAGGCGATGGGTATCAAGACGCCGTAGCGGGCGAACTCCGTGTCGTCATCGCTTCTTCTTCACCGGAGGCGGATTGATTTCGTCGATCTTGCGACTGCAATCCGCTTCCGAGTCGTGCGGGCCCGAGACAAAGGTCCCACTGACCTTGATCGCGTACCAGCCCGACTCGACGCCGAGCCGGAGCGCTTCTTCTGTCTTGACGTGCCGTGGCGAGAGAGCTTGCATCGGTTGAGTTTGCATCGGGTGCTTTCGGTTGGCGTTCGATCTCATGATCGATCGCGGTGAAACCTTCAGGTGTCCGCGGCACGCGCCTGCCGCGTCCAACTCACCGCTGGAGTGGGCAATATGCGCGACGACCGCTGTTACGACGTCGCTACGAGTCGGCTCCGCCGCTGCGAGGGAATGAGGCGCTTCACGTCGCGCGAATAGTCGTGGCGCTGCATAGGCGCAGAAACGACAGATCTTTCGACATTCCCGCACCGTGCGCGCAATCGCCGCAATTAGCTATCATTTTCTCGCCCGTGCCGCACTTTTGAGGCGCCAATTGCCGCCCGCGACCGAATAAGCCGTCAAAGCCTTGTGATCGGCCGCTTCGTAGCCATGTTACGAGCTTAGCCAAGGGAAAATCGTATGAAGCTCCGCGTCGGGTTTGAGATGCTGTACGAATTCCCGCAGCCCACGCCTATGATCATGGTGCTGGGCACGCACTTCACCCGCGCCTCCGATGTCATCGTGCCCGACCTGCTGACCACCAGACCCTCGGTGCCGATCACTCCCTATCGCGACCTCTTCGGCAATTGGTGCAGCCGCATCGTGGCGCCGGCTGGCGCCTTTCGCCTTGC
>NZ_JADPJF010000037.1:127857-142259 GCF_023073295.1 Bradyrhizobium sp. 23
GCGTCGTGAGCGACAGCGGCCTGCCCGATCCAGTGTTCCCGAACGCGGCTCAGCACGCCGTCGAGGCGCTGCCGACCGACACGCTCGTCTATCTGCTCGGCAGTCGCTACTGCGAGACCGATCGCCTGTCGGATATCGCATGGAAGTTGTTCGAGCACACGCCGCCCGGCTGGGCGCGGGTCCAGGCCATCTGCGATTTCGTTCATCGTCACATCGCCTTCGGCTATGAGCACGCGCGCGCGACCAAGACGGCGCGGGAAGCCTACGACGAAGGCAAGGGCGTGTGCCGCGACTATGCTCATCTTGCCATCGCGTTCTGCCGCTGCATGAACATCCCGGCGCGTTACTGCACCGGTTATCTCAGCGACATCGGCACGCCGAAGCCCTGGGCCGTGGGAGATTTCGCCGGCTGGTTTGAGGCTTATCTCGGCGGAAGCTGGCACATGTTCGATCCGCGCAACAACACGCCGCGGATCGGTCGCGTGTTGATCGCACAAGGACGCGATGCCGCGGACGTCCCGATCACCCAAACCTTCGGTCCGAATACCCTTGTCAATTTCAAGGTATGGACCGACGAGGTTGCCTGATGACAGACAGCAGCGTTGCACTCAGCGCCGATGAATTTGCGTCCTTGGCCGAGATCGGCAAGGGCAAGGCGCAAGGCGAAATCCCGCAAGCGCACGGCGAGCGCCTGACCAACCTCGGTTATGCAATCAGGCGCCTCGGCGAACTCGAACTGACCTCATCCGGCGAACGCCGGCTGGCAACCGGCGAATAGCTCGCTGCCGTTGCGTCCGGCTTCCCGCTACGCCACCGGCACCACGATCCGCCGATAAAGATGCCAGGTCGCGTGCCCGAGCACGGGCAGCGTCACCACCAGCCCCAGAAAATACGGCAGCGCCGAGACGATCAGGACCATCACGATCACCGCGGCCCAGCCAATCATCGGCAGCGGGCTGGCCACGACCGCGCGCACGCTTGTCACCATCGCCGTGACGAAATCGACCTCGCGGTCGAGCAGCAGCGGAAACGACACGACCGTCAGCGAAAACAGGATCAGCGACAGCACCGCGCCGACCGCGTTGCCGATGCCGAGGAACAGCAGGCCCTCGTTCGTGGTCAGCACCACCGTCATGAACTCCTGCAGGCTCGAGAACGAGGCATGCAGGCCAAGCAGCAGCGCGATCAGAAGCCGCACCTGATACATCCAGACCACGAACACGAACAGCGTGACGAAGGCCATCCAGCCGATCTCGCTGCGCGCGCGCACAGCCGACCAGATCGCGCCGAGCGAGACGGGCTCGCCGCGCTCGCGACGGCGGCTGACTTCATAGAGCCCGATCGCCACGAATGGCCCGAGCAGCGCGAAGCCGGCGGCCAGCGGATAGACCAGATAGACCATGCCGAACGCAGTGAAGCACAGCATGATGGCGATGCCGCCGGCGGCGTAGAGCGTACCGAAGCAGAGGCCGTAAAGCGGCAGCGCCTGGAAATCCCGCAGGCCTTCGACCAGCGCCTCGGCGATGTCGGTCGCCGCGACGGGACGCACCACCGGGTCGACCTTGCCCGAAATGGACATCAGCTTCCTCCTCGTTCGCCGGCGCGATCTCCGTCGCACGCGGATTGACTCGATCTTAGCGTCCCCGCGGCAGGTGCGCACGCGCGAGTTGTTGGCTGGACGACAGTATCCCGAAGCCGCCGGCGCAGACCCGGGAAAACCACCGCGCCGACGGCGCGCGTCCTTCGGGAAGCTCATCCGTCCTGCCCGCGGCTCGAAATCTTTCCCCGTCGGGGACTTTTTCGACCCGATGCCTATGGACTGAGCGGCGGGTGGTGCCGCAAATTGAGTCTTTGAACGAGCGCGATGACTCGAATGGACCGTCCGACCGATGAGCTTGCGTACCCGACTACTGATACTCGTCATCGCGGCCATGCTGGTGCCGGCGAGCCTCGTCGGGCTGCGTTTCGTGCAGAACCGGAGCAGTGAAGTCAACGCCGCCCTGGCCAATCTGTCGGCCTCGGCCGACGACATTGCGAGCGATCTGGGTGGGAAGATTCAGGGCACCGCTCAGCTTCACTATGGTCTGGCCCGCGCGCGCGACCTCGACACGCGCGACAAGGCGGCGTGCTCGGCGTTTCTGTCGGACGTGCGCGAGGAATACCCTCAGTTCACGGGAATCCTGACCATCGATCCGGACGGCAGCCTGTTCTGCGACTCGCTGCGGACCAACCGCACCCTCGATCTGAGGGATCGCGCCTATTTCAAGCAGGCCCTGGTCTCGCGCAACGTCGTGGTTGAGCCGGTATTCGGCCGGCTGACCGGAATATCGGTGCTCCAGATCGCATATCCGGTGCGATCGGAGGCGGGCGCGCTGAAGCTGGTGCTGCTTGCCTCGTTCAACCTGCGCAAATTCGCCGAGTATCACCACAAGCGGCTGCTCGCCGAGAAGGATATTCTGCTCATCGACGGCAAGGGCACCGTTCTCGTCGCTCCCTTGGGAGCCGGCTGGACCGCGCCCGTGGGCGCGTCGATCGCGGGATCCGACCTGCTCGGCTTCGCGACGGCTCCCGATCAAAAGGCATTTCAGGAAGTGACCGATCGCGACGGCCGCACGCAGGTCTGGGCCGTCGCCCACTCACCTTCGATCCGTGATGCCGGCCTCTACATCCTGGTCGGACGGTCCAAGGACGGATTGGTCGCGGCGGCGAATCGCCGGCTCTATGAGGATATGGCGATCCTCGCGGTGGCCTTGCTGCTGCTGCTGGCCGGCGTATGGATCCTCGCGACCGTGAGCGTCGGGCGCCAGGTCGGGCGGCTCGCCAACATGGCGAAGAGACTCGGGCTCGGCGATCTCAACGCGCGAATTCCTCCTCCCCATCCGCGCGGCGAGCTGGGCGGATTGATGACCCTGCTCAACGACACTGCCGAATCGCTTGAGCAGCAACGGGCGGCCATCGCGGACCTCAACCAGAAGCTCAGCCAATCCCAGAAGATGGAGGCCATGGGTCAGCTCACCGGCGGTGTGGCGCATGACTTCAACAATCTCCTCACCGTCATTCTCGGCAATTCGGAGCACCTTGCCGACAGGCTGGCGGGGAACAAGGAGTTGCACCGGATCGCCGGCGACATCGCGACAGCTGCCGAACGCGGCTCCGACCTGACGCGGAGCCTGCTCGCCTTCGCGCGCAAGCAGCCCCTGAGGCCGCGAGACATCGACATCGGCGAAAAGATTAAGGAGGTGGAGCACTTGTTGCGCCGCCCCTTGGGCGAGCACATCGAATGCACCTTCGCGCTCGCACCGGACCTGTGGTTGATCAGCGTCGATCCCGGCCAGCTCACGACTGCGCTGCTCAATCTCGTGCTCAACGCGCGCGATGTCATGCAGTTGGGCGGCAGGCTGACCATCGAGGCGCGCAACGTCTCGCTCGGTGAATCCGACTTGGACATCAATGGCGAACCGCGACCAGGCGACTATGTCATGGTGGCCGTGATCGACACCGGCAGCGGCATGACCGCCGAGGTGGCGAGCCGGGCGTTCGAGCCGTTCTTCACCACCAAGGAGGTCGGCAAGGGGACCGGGCTCGGCCTGAGCATGGTCTACGGTTTTGTGCGGCAGTCCGGCGGGCTGGTGCAGATGCAGTCCGCACCGAGACAAGGCAGCACCGTCAGGCTGTTCTTTCCCCGCCTGGCAACACCGCCAAACGAGGACGCCTCACCCGCCGAAGGGATCGTCACGCGCGAAGGAAGCGAGACCATTCTCGTCGTCGAAGACAACGACATGGTTCGGACTTATGTCGAAAGCGAGCTGAAGACGCTCGGCTATCGCGTCATCACGGCCGCGAGCGGCCCGGCGGCGCTCGACTTGTTGCGCCAGTCCGGGGATATCGACCTGCTGTTCACCGACGTCGTGATGCCCGGCGGCATGTTCGGGCCGGAGCTTGCCCGGCAAGCAATCCAGCTGCGACCCGGGCTCAAGGTGCTCTTCACCTCCGGCTACAGCCAAAATCCGGTCTCGGCGCCCGACGCAATCGGCGATGCCCGCATCCTGACCAAGCCGTTCCGGCGGCGAGACCTCGCCGCCATGCTGCGATCTGCGCTGTCGACGCCGTCGCGGTAGTCAGGAGCGCGACGCGAGGAGAAGCGCCGCACCCAGATTGGCCACGAACAAGGCCGCGTCGATGACGAAGATCCTGAGCATCGGGCCTTTCAACACGGGCCAATAAGCGACCCCGACGCGTCCTCCGCGCAGCAGGACCGGAAGGTTGTAGGCGAACTGGCTGAAATGGCAGGCGGCAAAGAACAGGAACAGCACCAGCTGCGCTTCGACCGGCTGGAAGAAGACCGGACGGGCTGCCAGAAGGTAGAGCGACAGAAGGCCGATCGGCAGATTGATGCCGCCAAGGAATGCCACGCTGGCCGACAATGTCGGCGCGATCGGATTGGTGCGCTCTTCCCGCGGCAGGAGAATCTTCAGTGTATTGGCTTGCGCAATGCTGAACTGGATGAAGGCGCCGCCGAACCAGAGCGCGTTGAGGAGCAGCACGATATCCGAAAGACGCATGGCGGAGCCCTCCCACGGCTCGTTGGCCAGGAAAGTGGCAAAGCCCGCTCCTCATGTCAACCATGTTGACTTCAGGAATCGTCAGTTGGTGTCGGCGATCGCCTCCATCACGCCCATCCACGCAGCCGCACCTGTCGCTCCGACGCGATCGAACGCCTCGCGCAGCACCTTGCGCTCGTGGTCCGATGCGCGCTGCTCGATGCGCTGCCCCGCGGCCGTCAGGCGCAGCAGCTTCGAGCGATGCTGCTCGGGCGAGCGTTTTGAGGTCAGGAGCTTGCGCTCAAGCAACAAATTGAGCGGCCGGTTCAGGGCCTGCTTGGAAATGCCGAGGATCTCGATCAGCGAGCCGATCGCGATATCGGGCCGGCGCGCCACCACGTAGAGGATGCGATGGTGCGGGCGCGACAGTCCTTGCTTGGCGAGATATGCGTCGGCTTCGAGTGTCATGCCGCGCCAGCCGTAATACATGAGCTCCAGCGCCGCATCGAGTTCGCTCAGCTTCGCAAGTGAAGCGCGGTGAAGCCCCGCGGCTTGAGACGTCTTTGCCATTGCAGGAAGCTAACCCCTCGTCCGCAGCTCGCGCCGCAGCACCTTTCCGGTGGCGGTCATTGGAAGTGTCTCCGCGAACTCCACGAACCGTGGGTATTCGTGGGCGGCGAGTTGCACCTTGACGAACTCCTGGATCTCGCGCGCGAGTGCGTCGCTGGCGGCAAAGCCCGGGCGCAGCACGATCCAGGCCTTGATCGATTCAGTGCGGATCGGATCGGGAATGCCGACCACCGCCGCCATCGCCACCGCCGGGTGCTTCATCAGCGTGTGCTCGATTTCGGACGGGCCGACACGATAGCCGGCGGTGGTGATGACGTCGTCCTCGCGGCTGACGTACCAGAAGTAACCGTCCTCGTCCTGCACCCCGAGATCGCCGGTGAGCAGGAACTCGCCGGCATATTTCTTCGACGTTGCCTCCGGATTGCGCCAGTATTCGAGCATCGTGCAAGGACAGGGTTGGCGCACCCCGATGATGCCGCGCTGGCCACGTGGCTGCTCCTCGCCTCTGTCATTGACGATGCGGACGTCGAAACCCGGCGTCGCCTTGCCCATCGAACCGGGGCGGATCGGAAACAGATTCGCGTTGCTGCCGATCACGAGATTGCATTCGGTCTGGCCAAACACCTCGTGCGCGTCGACGCCGAAGGTCTCGCGCACCCAGCCGAGCAGCTCGCCGCCGAGGGACTCGCCGCCGGTAAAGATGCTGCGCAGCTTGATGCCGGAATGCGTCACGCCGGCCTGCCGCATCAGCTTCAGCGCGGTCGGCGGCAGGAACACATTACGCACGCCGAGATCGGCCATCATCTGCATCGCCGCTTGCGGCTCGAACTTTCGCGCGCGGTGACCGACCAGGGGAATGCCGTGGTACCAGAACGCGAACAGGCCGTTGATGAGGCCGCCGATCCAGGCCCAGTCCGCCGGCGTCCACATCAGATCGCCGGGGCGCGGCAGGAAGTTGTGGCACATCTCGACATTGGGGAGATGTCCGAGCACGACGCGGTGGGCGTGCAGCGCGCCCTTCGGATTGCCCGTCGTGCCCGAGGTGTAGATGATCAGCGCGGGATCGTCAGCAGACGTGTCCACCAGCCTGAAGTCGGGCGATGCAGCCTTGACCGAATTCCAGAACGATGTCGTACCCGCCGGCGTTCGTTCGCCAACGATGTAGACCTTCTTCAGCTCCGGCAGACGGTCGCGAATCTTCGAAAGCTTCTCCCAGCCACCCTCGTCGGTGACGATCGCCCTCGCTTGCGAGTTCGACAGGCGGAATTCCAGCGCGTCTTCGCCGAACAATGCGAACAGCGGAATGGAGATCATCGCCGAACGGAACGCGGCCATGTGCGCGATCGGCAGCTCCAGCGACTGCGACAGGAACACCGCGACGCGGTCGCCGCGGACAAGGCCATCCGCCCTCAGCACATTGGCGAAGCGGCGCGACATCTCCGCGACATCGTCGAAGGATGTGCGCGTGATGGCGCCGTTCTCATCGAGATAGACCAGCGCCAGCCGGCCGGTGCCGTCGGCGTGGCGATCGCAGCAGGCCTCCGCCAGGTTGAAGCGCGCCGGGATCTCCCAGCGGAAATTGCCGTAGAGTTCGTCATAGGTGCTGGCTTCGGTGAGCATGGTCGTTTCCCGGCAGCGTCGTCTGACCGGACTTGTCCCGGCCATCCACGTTCTTGTTTGACCTGAGTTTAAGGGCGCGGATGCCCGGGACAAGTCCGGGCCTGACGGAGAATGCGTCTCAGCGCACCGTCCGGAAGAACTTTCTGACCTCGCCGACATACAGCTCCGGCTGCTCGAATGCGGCGAAATGGCCGCCCTTCTCCATCTCGCTCCAATGCGTGATGTTGCGGAAGTTCGGCTCCATCCAGCGCCGCACCGGCGTGATGATCTCCCTGGGAAAGACAGCCACGCCCGTCGGCACCTTGACGACCGGCGTGGTCCGGCGCTTGCCAAAGCTTTCCCAATAGAGCCGCGCCGACGAGGTCGCGGTCTCCGTCGCCCAGTAGAGCATGACATTGTCGAGCAGCTCGTCCTTGGTGAAGATGTTCTCGGGATGACCGTTGCAATCGGTCCAGGCCCAGAATTTTTCCAGAATCCAGGCCGCCTGCCCGCTCGCCGAATCCGTCAAGCCGTAGCCGAGTGTCTGCGGCCGCGTCGATTGCTGCTTCGAATAGCCGGAGTCGAGGTCGACGTAATGCTGGAGGCCGGCGAGCGCGCGCTTCTCTTCCGGCGTCGGTTCGCCCTCGACTTTCGGCGCGGCGTTGAAGGCGAGCGTGATGTGGATGCCGGCGCAATGCTCGGCGTCCTGCATGCCAAGCGAGGTCGTCACTGCCGAGCCCCAGTCGCCGCCCTGCGCGCCGTACCTGATATAGCCGAGCCGGTCCATCAGCTGGGCCCAGGTCGCGGCGATACGATCGACGCCCCAGCCGGTGGTCTTGGGTTTGCCGGAAAAGCCAAAGCCCGGCAGCGACGGGCAGACAACGTGGAAGGCATCGGCAGGATTGCCGCCATGCGCGACAGGATCGACCAAGGGCGCGATCACCTTCTGGAATTCGACGATCGAGCCGGGCCAGCCATGGGTGATGATCAGCGGCAGTGCCGACGGCTCCTTCGAGCGCGCATGCAGGAAGTGGATGTCGAGCCCGTCGATCTCGGTGGTGAACTGCTCGAAGCAGTTGAGTTTCGCTTCGCGCGCGCGCCAGTCGTAGCCATCAGCCCAATAGGTGCAGATTTCCTGGATCCATGCCAGCGGCGCGCCCTGGCTCCAATCATCGACCAGCTCCGCCTCCGGCCAGCGCGTGCGGGCGAGGCGCGACTTGAGGTCGGTGAGGACGTCGTCGCTGATGGCGATGCGGAACGGCTTGATGGCGGTCATGGGAGAGGCCCTGCTCATCGGAGGTTCTCGTCATGGCCGGGCTCGTCCCGGCCATCCACGTTCTTTCTCTCCATTTTGAAGAACGTGGATGCCCGGCACAAGGCCGGGCGTGACCAGGATGATAGTCTGTCAGCTCCTGGCAAACCTTCGGCGCGGCCGCCTAGCCCGTCAGAGCAGCCTTCACCAAACCAGAGGCCTTGCCGAAATCCATCTGGCCGGCGTACTTGGTCTTCAACACGGCGATCACCTTGCCCATGTCCTTCATGCCGGCGGCGCCGGTCTCGGCGATCGCGTCCGAGATCACCTTCTTGACGTCGTCATCCGACATCTGCTTCGGCAAGTACGCGGAGATCACCGCGATCTCGTCGCGCTCCTGCGCGGCGAGTTCGGCACGGCCGCCCTTCTCGTAGAGCTCAACCGATTCCTGGCGCTGCTTGATCATCTTCTGAAACACGCCGAGCAAGTCCGCGTCCGAGAGCGGCGGCTTGCCGTTGCCGCGCGCCTCGATGTCGGCGTTCTTGATGGTCGAGTTGACCATGCGCAGCGTGGACAGCTTGCGCTCTTCCTTGGCCTTCATGGCCTCCTTGACCGCATTGTTGATGTCGTCGCGCAGCATGATCGTGATCCCCTAGACTATCCGACGCCTGATCTAGGCCGTTCGCAGCCCGGAGACAACCGGGGTTCCCAGCCATTCGACCAGCGCCCGCACCGTCGCCGCAGGCTGCTCCGGTTGCGGCAGGTGTCCGCAATTCTCCAGAACGACGAGCCTTGCGCCGGCAATGCCCTCCGCCATCTCCTTCGAGAATGCGTTGGGAATCGTGTTGTCCTGATCGCCCGTCAGCACCAATGTCGGGCATTTGATCGTCGCAAGCGTCGGCCGTGAATCCACCCGCGCGATGATCGCGGTCTGCTGCCGCAGATAGCCTTCGACGCCGACGTCATCGCCCTGCTCGTGTACGAGCTGGCGAATGCCTGCATCGTCGCGGCGCGACGGATGCACCAGTTCGGGAAACATCTCCTCGCGCGCGGCACGCAGCTCCCCGCGCCGGGCCAGCTCCATCAGGCCGCGGCGGCGTGCGGTCGCCTCCTCCGTGTCGGGCCGCGCCTGAGTGTTGATCAGCGCGAGCCTGGCCACCCGCTCGGGCGCCTGGCGCATGATCTCGAGGGCGATGTAGCCGCCCATGGAATGGCCGGCGAGCGCGAAGCGCGGCGGCGCCTCGCTCAGCACCCGCCGGGCGATCGCCGCCATGCTGTCATCGCGAATATGGTTGGCGACCATCACCGGGCCGAACTGCCACAGCGACGGGATCACCGGTGCATAGATCCGGGCCGAGGAGGCTAATCCCGGAACCAGCAGAATCGGCGTCGTCTGGTCCATTATTGCCTCCCGAGCCCCGGAATTTGCCGGAAATTATGCTGCGGAGCTTAGGGGCCCAAGCCGACCTGTCAAATATGCAAAAACGCATGTGAATCGGCGCATCTCCGCTTTGACGGCAGCGCCCGCGGGGACTATGAACCGGGCTCATGACACAACATGATAACGATCACGCTTGGCCGGACCACAAACCGACCGCGCTGTTGGTGCTTGCCGACGGCACGGTGCTCGAAGGCTTTGGCCTCGGCGCCGAAGGCCAAGCCGTCGGCGAGGTCTGCTTCAACACCGCGATGACCGGCTATGAGGAGATCCTCACCGATCCCTCTTATGCCGGCCAGCTCATCACCTTCACCTTCCCGCATATCGGCAATGTCGGCACTAACGACGACGACATCGAGACGGTGAACATGGCCGCGACGCCCGGCGCGCGCGGCGTGATCCTGCGCACCGCGATCACCGATCCCTCGAACTATCGCGCCACCAAGCACCTCGACCAGTGGCTGAAGGCGCGCGGCATCATCGGCCTCTCCGGCATCGACACCCGCGCGCTGACCGCGCTGATCCGCAACAAGGGCATGCCCAACGCCGTAATCGCGCACGCCAGGGACGGCGAGTTCGACCTGCACGGCTTGAAGGAAGAAGCGCGCGAATGGCCCGGCCTCGAGGGCATGGACCTGGTGCCAATGGTCACCTCAGGCCAGCGCTTCACCTGGGACGAGACGCCCTGGCTCTGGGACAAGGGCTTTGGCCGCCAGGACAAGCCTGAGTTCAACGTGGTCGCCATCGATTACGGCATCAAGCGCAACATTCTGCGCCTGCTCGCCGGCGTCGGCTGCAAGGTAACGGTGGTGCCGGCAACGACGTCGTCCGAGGATATCCTGGCGATGAAGCCGGATGGCGTGTTCCTGTCGAACGGTCCCGGCGATCCGGCCGCGACCGGCAAATATGCCGTGCCCGTGATCCAGGACGTGATCAAGTCGGGCACGCCGACATTCGGAATTTGCCTTGGCCATCAGATGCTCGGCCTCGCCGTCGGCGCCAAGACCAAGAAGATGCACCAGGGCCATCACGGCGCCAATCATCCCGTGAAGGACGAGACCACCGGCAAGGTCGAGATCACCTCGATGAACCACGGCTTTGCCGTCGACGAGAGCACCCTGCCGACGGGCGCGACGCAGACCCACATCTCGCTGTTCGACGGCTCCAATTGCGGCATCCAGCTCGACGGCAAGCCGGTGTTCTCGGTGCAGTACCACCCCGAGGCCTCACCGGGTCCGCGCGACTCGCACTATCTGTTCCAGCGCTTTGCCGATCTGATGCGGCAGAACAAGAGCGTGTAGGGCGCGCGCTCTCCTGCAACTGCTTTGACGACATCGAGCCCGGGCCTTCGCCCGGGCTCTTGTCGTTCCGGGCGCAGCGCAGCGCGAATCCGGAATGACAGCGGAACGAGGAACGCCGCTTAACTCCCTTCGTTGATCACTGCTACGCTCACGCAGGAGCCTCTTATGTCTGTCGTCCGCGACAATGCCGAGCCGCTCGCCATCGTATTTGAGGATGACGGGCTCGTGCCCAACAATATCCTCCCCTTCCTGGTCTACCAGGCCGCGGTGAAGCTCGATTCCAGACAGCCGGAAGAGACGATCGAACGCTTGTTCGAAGCGAACGGCTGGGGCGGCACGTGGCGCAATGGCGTGTTCGATTATCTGCATTATCACGCAACGGTGCACGAGGTGCTCGGCGTTGCGCGTGGCAGCGCGCGCGTCCGCTTCGGCGGCGACCACGGCCAGGAGCTGGAGATCAAGGCCGGCGACGTCGCGATCCTGCCCGCCGGCACAGGTCACCAACGCATCAAGGCCAGCGCGGATTTCTGCGTGATCGGCGCCTATCCGCCGGGCGCGAAGATGGAGGTCACCCGCGCAACACCGGAGAACCACGCCAAGGCGCTGAAGACGATTCCAAACGTCGCGCGGCCGCCGGCCGATCCGGTGACGGGCAAGAACGGGGCGTTGATGCGGTTGTGGCGGTAGCTACAAAGACGGTGCAGTAGGGTGGGCAAAGCGAAGCCTGCCCACCAAACAGTTTGAACTGCGGAGAGATAGTGGGCACGGCGCGCGAAGAGCGCGCCTTTGGCCACCCTACGACAGTGTGCCCCTACGCCTCGTTCGCGCCTTCCTGTCTTGTGGCTTCGAACAGGAACCAGGTGCGGCGCTCGGTCTCGTCGATGAAGTTCTCGAGGATGCTGGCGCTGGCGACGTCGCCGGCGTCGTCGCAGACCTCGTGCGCCTTGCGCATTGCGGCGGCGACATGCTTGTTGTCCTGCATCAGCTCGCGCAGCATCTCGCGCGGCGGGACATAGTCTTCGTTGTTGTCCTTGATGGTCTGGAGCTTGGCGATCTGCCCGATCGATTTCAGCGTGGTGCCGCCGATCTTGCGGACGCGCTCGGCGAGCTGGTCGGTGGTGGCGAAGATCTGGTCGGACTGCTCGTCGAGCAGCAGATGATAGTCGCGGAAATGCCGGCCGCTGATGTGCCAGTGGAAATTCTTGGTCTTCAGATACAGCGCGAACGCGTCGGCCAGAAGCACGTTGAGTGCCTCCGAAACCTTGTTGACCGCCTGGGACGACAGATCGGTGGGCGTGTCGAGGTCGGGCGAGACCTTTTGTGGAGCTTTGCTCACGGGAAACCTTCCTGTTAGGACGCAGACATTGACGGCGCGCCGCCGCACCCCTAACGCAGGCGGGCTGCGCCGGTTCCTGCAACGGAACCGTTTGGCCGGGGCCCTCGACGACCATGGACGATTGGATCGATTATTACGACTCGACGCACACGATCTATGTCAGCAAGCTGCATCGCGACTTGCACTTCCAGATCATCGCGCGGGACATCATCGGCTACATCTCTTCGCCCGAGGCGACCGTGCTCGACTATGCCTGCGGCGAGGCGCTGTCGGCGAGCCAGGTCGCGGCGGCCTGCGGCAAGCTGATCCTCGCCGAGCCTGCGCCCGGCGTACGCGGCCGGTTGATCGCGCGGTTTGCCCCGAACACGAAAATCCGCGTCCGCTCGCTCGACGACGTCCGCAAGATGCAGGAGCAGTCGATCGATCTCGTCGTGATGAACTCGGTCGCGCAATACATGACGCCGGACGAGCTCGACGCCGCGCTCCTCAACTTCTCCCGTATCCTGAAGCCCTCGGGCAAGCTCGTGCTGGGCGATATCCTCCAGCCCAATGTCGGCATGTTCAGGGACGTTACGGCGCTGCTCAGCTTCGGCCTGCGTCACGGCTTTTTGAAAGATGCACTGATCGGGCTGATCAGCACCGCACTGTCGGATTACCGTCAGCTGCGAACGCGCATCGGGTTACAGCGCTACAGTGAGGAGGAGATCACCGCCACGCTCAAGGGAGTCGGCTTCGCGGTCCAGCGTGCTCACCGCAATATCGGCCACAATAGCTGGCGCATGACGTTCGTCGCGCGGCCGCCGCTGGTCCGTTGAGCTTGGTGGATCCGTTAAGCATAACGTCTGCCTGAGGTGGCTTGTCGCACCCCGATCGGTAATGATCGCCGCGGCCCGGTGGCGGAAGTGTCTACGCGAGGGCGATGCATCGCTCTTTATCCTGGTTCAAATCCAGGCCGGGTCTCCACGCTTCGCCCCTCACGGGGCTACGCGTGGCGCAGCCACGCGAGGCCCGAAGGGGGCTAAGCGTGTCCGGCGTAGCTGGAGCGAAGGGCAAGCGTAGAGGGACTGGCCGCCCAATCCTCAATCAGCCTCAACCACTTCACATTCCGACACAAGCCGCAGCCGGTCGGCATCTTTTGCCGCGGAGGTGATGACAGCATCGAGCAGGCCCGGAAAGCGTGCGTCCAGATCGTCGCGGCGCAGGCGCACGAAGCGGTTGGTGCCGGCGACGCGGGTCTGCATCAGGCCGCATTCGCGCAGCTTGGCGAAGTGATAGGCAAGATTCGACTTGCCGCTGAGCCCGTTGAAATCGCCACAGCACAGCTCGCCGCTGACACGTTCCTGCTGCGCGAGCTGGTACACGATCGCCAATCTGATCGGATCGCTCAGGCAATCCAGAACCATCGGCAGTTCGATCTGCTCGCGGGTGGGGTGGGGTGGGGTGCGGCTCATCGTCCGAAGAGCATAGCGAAATGACCTGGATGTTCAATAGTTCTTGAACCAATTGACTCCTGACCCGGTCCCATCAATAGTTCAATAAACGTTGAACATAGGGATTTCTCCGATGAGCGTATTCTGGTTGGCCTTGGGAGCCTTTGCGATCGGCACGGAAGGCTTTGTCATTGCTGGGCTTTTGCCGTCGATCGCCACGGACCTGGCGATTTCCGTCCCCGCCGCCGGGCAGTTGGTCACAGCCTACGCCCTCACCTATGCGGTCGGCTCGCCGATCTTGGCGGTGACACTGAACAATATCGACCGCCGCACCGTGCTGGCCTTGGCGCTATCGACCTTCATCGCCGGAAACCTCGCGGCGATGGTGGCGTCGAATTACGCCCTGCTGCTGGCCTCGCGCATGCTGATGGCGCTGGGCTCCGGGCTGTGCATGCCGACCGCGCTGGCCGTATCCGTGGCCGTCGCCGCGCCGGAGCGACGCAGCCGCGCGGTGGCGCTGGTTACCTCGGGCCTCACGGTTGCGACCGTCATCGGCGTTCCCCTCGGCAATCTCGTCGGCAGCCTGCTCGGCTGGCGCGCGACCTTTGCCATGGTCGCCCTGATCGGTGCCGTTGCGCTCGCCGGCCTCCTGCTCGGTCTGCCCCGCGGCCTGCCACGCAACACGGCCTCGCTCAGCGATCGGCTGGCAGTGGCGCGTCACCGCAATGTCCTGACGGCGCTTCTGATCACGATTTTATGGGCGCTCGGTGGCTTCACCGTCTTCACCTATTTCGCGGTCCCGCTGCGCGGCCTTGGATTCGATGCGTCGCAGATCAGCCTCGCGCTGCTGGTGTTCGGCGGCGCCGCCGCGATCGGGAACATGTTCGGTGGCGTCCTGGCCGACCGGCTCGGCACGCTCGCCACAGCAGGTCTCG
>NZ_JADPJF010000037.1:142351-142673 GCF_023073295.1 Bradyrhizobium sp. 23
CTTGCCGGCATGGCCAGCGCGCTGATCCTGCATTCGCTGGTCCTGAAGCTGATGCCGGAACAGGCGCATTACGCGGTGCTAGGTGCGATCTTCCTCTGGGGCATCTCGGGATGGGCGTTCTACCCGGCCCAGGTCGCCAGCATCATCCGGATCGAGCCACAGGCCTCGATGATCGCGCTCTCGCTCAACGCCTCGGCCATGTATCTCGGCTTTGCGATCGGCGGTGCCTTGGGCGGCGCCGTGCTTGCGGCGTGGAGCCCCGCCGATCTCGGCTGGGTCGGCGGATTAAGCGTTTCGGCGGCTCTTCTGGTCCATCTCGCCC
>NZ_JADPJF010000037.1:142767-150821 GCF_023073295.1 Bradyrhizobium sp. 23
GCCAAAACCGGTCAAAATTGCCGGTTGATGGGCGTTTTTCGGGGTTTCGCCGCCCGGAAAACTGGTCTAAGACCCACCCCGCGCGCGAGGGGGGACCACCGCGCTCTCGGCCAAAGGGACGCGCAGCAGGCGCGCCCTTTTTTTGTGCCCAAATTCCACTTCGGCGAGAGTTGATGCCCAAACGTACAGACATCACCACCATCCTGATCATCGGCGCCGGTCCCATCGTGATCGGCCAGGCCTGCGAGTTCGACTATTCGGGCACCCAGGCGGTGAAGACGCTGAAGGAAGAGGGCTATCGCATCGTCCTCGTCAATTCCAATCCGGCCACCATCATGACCGATCCGGAATTGGCTGATGCGACCTATATCGAGCCGATCACGCCAGAGATCGTCGCGAAAATCATCGAGAAGGAACGTCACGTCATTCCCGGCGGCTTCGCGCTGCTGCCGACCATGGGCGGACAGACCGCGCTGAACTGCGCGCTGTCGCTGCGCCAGCAAGGCACGCTCGACAAGTTCGACGTCGAGATGATCGGGGCCACCGCGGACGCGATCGACAAGGCCGAGGACCGCCAGCTGTTCCGCGAGGCCATGACCAAGATCGGGCTCGAGACGCCTAAGTCGCGGCTCGCCAACGCCTCCGCCCTGAAGAAGTCGTTCCGCGACAAGTACCAGGCCGAACGCGCCAAGGCATCGGGCGCTGCACTCGAAGAACTCGAGCGGCAATGGACACTCGGCGAAAGCGACCGCCGCAAGCGCTACCAGGAATATGCGCTTGGCCAGGCGCTGATGGCGCTGTCCGAGATCGGCCTGCCCGCGATCATCCGCCCCTCCTTCACCATGGGCGGCACCGGCGGTGGCATTGCCTACAACAAGGAAGAGTTCCTCGACATCATCGAGCGCGGCCTGGATGCGTCTCCCACCAACGAAGTGCTGATCGAAGAATCCGTGCTCGGCTGGAAAGAGTACGAGATGGAGGTGGTGCGCGACAAGAACGACAATTGCATCATCGTCTGCTCGATCGAGAACCTCGATCCGATGGGCGTTCACACCGGCGATTCCATCACGGTGGCGCCGGCGCTGACGCTGACCGACAAGGAATACCAGATCATGCGCGACGCCTCGCTGGCGGTGCTGCGCGAGATCGGCGTCGAGACCGGCGGCTCCAACGTGCAGTTCGGCGTCAATCCCGAAGACGGCCGCATGGTCGTCATCGAGATGAACCCGCGCGTGTCGCGTTCCTCCGCCCTGGCTTCGAAAGCCACCGGCTTTCCGATCGCAAAGGTCGCCGCCAAGCTTGCGGTCGGCTACACGCTCGACGAAATCGCCAACGACATCACCGGCGGCGCCACGCCGGCCTCGTTCGAGCCGACGATCGACTATGTCGTCACCAAGGTGCCGCGTTTCGCTTTCGAGAAATTCCCCGGTGCCTCCACCACGCTGACTACGTCGATGAAGTCGGTCGGCGAAGTCATGGCGATCGGCCGCACCTTCCAGGAAAGCCTTCAGAAAGCATTGCGCGGGCTCGAGACCGGCCTCACCGGCCTCGACGAGATCGAGATCGAAGGTCTCGGTCGCGACGACGATAAGAATGCGATCCGCGCTGCGCTGGGCACGCCGACACCGAACCGGCTGCTCCAGGTCGGGCAGGCGATGCGGCTCGGCTGGTCGGACGAGGAGATCTTCAATTCCTGCAAGATCGATCCGTGGTTCCTCAGCGAGATGCGCGGCATCGTCGAGATGGAAGCGAAGGTCCGCAAGAACGGCCTGCCGGGCAACGCCTTCGGCATGCGCACGCTCAAGGCCATGGGCTTCTCCGATGCCCGGCTCGCGGTGATCGCAGAGACGACGGAGGCCGAGGTCACGGCGAAGCGACACGCGCTCGGCGTTCGCCCGGTCTACAAGCGCATCGACACCTGCGCGGCCGAGTTCGCTTCGCCCACCGCCTACATGTACTCGACCTATGAGGCGCCGTTCGCGGGCGCGCCTGCGGACGAGAGCTCGCCGTCCGACAAGAAGAAGGTCATCATCCTCGGCGGCGGACCGAACCGCATCGGCCAGGGCATCGAGTTCGACTATTGCTGCTGTCACGCCTGCTTCGCGCTGCACGACGCCGGCTACGAATCCATCATGGTGAACTGCAACCCGGAGACGGTGTCGACCGACTACGACACCGCCGACCGGCTCTATTTCGAGCCGCTCACCGCCGAGGACGTGCTGGAGATCATCGCGAAGGAACGCACGAACGGCACGCTGCACGGCGTGATCGTGCAGTTCGGCGGCCAGACCCCGCTCAAGCTCGCGCGCGCGCTGGAAGCCGCCGAAGTGCCGATCCTCGGCACCTCGCCCGACGCCATCGACCTTGCGGAAGACCGCGACCGCTTCAAGCGGGTGCTCGACAAGCTGCGGCTGAAGCAGCCCAAGAACGGCATCGCCTATTCGGTCGAGCAAGCGCGCCTGGTCGCAACCGATCTCGGGCTGCCCCTGGTGGTGCGCCCGTCCTACGTGCTCGGCGGCCGCGCGATGCAAATCATCCGCGAGGAAAACCAGCTCAGTGATTACCTGCTCGGCACGCTGCCGGAGCTGGTGCCGGGCGACGTCAAGGCGCGCTACCCGAACGACAAGACCGGCCAGATCAACACCGTGCTCGGCAAGAACCCACTGCTGTTCGACCGCTATCTGTCCGATGCGACCGAGATCGACGTCGACTGCCTCTGCGACGGCAAGGACACCTTCATCGTCGGCATCATGGAGCACATCGAGGAAGCCGGCATCCATTCCGGCGACAGCGCCTGCTCGCTGCCGCCGCACTCGCTGGACGACAAGATGATCGAGGAGCTGGAGCGGCAGACCCGCGAGCTGGCCCTCGGCCTCGACGTCGTCGGCCTGATGAATGTGCAATACGCCATCAAGGACGGCGAGATCTACGTGCTCGAAGTCAATCCGCGGGCCTCGCGCACGGTGCCCTTTGTCGCCAAGGTGGTCGGTACGCCGGTGGCGAAGATCGCGGCGCGCATCATGGCCGGCGAGAAGCTCGCCGATTTCAACCTGAAGAAGGCGAACCTCGATCATGTCGGCGTGAAGGAATCGGTGTTTCCGTTCGCCCGCTTCCCCGGGGTCGATACCGTGCTCGGCCCCGAGATGCGCTCGACCGGCGAGGTCATGGGCATCGACCGCTCCTTTGCGGTGGCGTTCGCCAAGAGCCAGCTCGGCGGCGGCACGCGGGTGCCGCGCAAGGGCACGGTGTTCGTTTCGGTTCGCGAGAGCGACAAGACGCGCATCACCGAGGCCGTTCGCGAGCTGCATTCGCTCGGCTTCAAGGTGCTGGCGACGTCGGGCACGGCCCGCTTCCTGACCGACCAGGGGATCCCGACCGAGAAGGTGAACAAGGTGCTGGAGGGCCGGCCGCACATCGTCGATGCCATCACCAATGGCGACGTCCAGCTCGTCTTCAACACCACCGAAGGCCCGCAGGCGCTCGCCGACAGCCGTTCTCTGCGGCGCGCGGCCCTCTTGCATAAAGTGCCGTATTACACCACTCTTTCCGGGGCCGTGGCGGCCGCGCAGGGCATCCGCGCCTATCTGGGCGGGGACCTTGAGGTTCGGACCCTGCAGAGCTACTTTTCGGAAACCTGATCGCGAGCGGAAGGCCCAACCTTCTGTTAGTGATTGGCGGTGAAGCCACTATGGCCGGAGGAACTGTCCGGCCATATGGTTGTTCTGTTCCGGTGCCAAGCCCATATGAACGTTCGGCGGCACGCGCGTTGAGCCCCCGGACAGACTGACGAATCAAGTTGCGTGCGCGCTGACTTTTCAGGGCGCGCGCGACCGAAGGACGAGAGAAGAGATGGAAAAGGTACCGATGACAGCGGGCGGCTTTGCCGCGCTCGGGGAAGAACTGAAGAAGCGCCAGTCGGAGGACCGTCCGCGGATCATCGAGCATATCGCCGAGGCGCGCTCGCACGGAGACCTTTCGGAGAACGCGGAATACCACGCCGCGAAGGAAGAGCAGTCCCACAATGAAGGCCGCATCGCCGAGCTCGAGGACAAGCTGGCGCGCGCCGACATCATCGACATCTCGAAGCTGTCCGGCGACACCATCAAGTTCGGCGCGACCGTGACACTGGTCGACGAGGACACCGAAAAGAAGACGGTGTGGCAGATCGTCGGCGAGGTCGAGGCCGACGCCAAGAAGGGCCGCATCTCCATCACCTCGCCGCTCGCGCGCGCGCTGATCGGCAAGAAGAAGGGCTCAACCGTCGAGGTCAACGCACCCGGCGGCGCCAAGGCTTATGAGATCACCAAGGTGGAGTGGCGGTAACGATTTGCCGTCGCGCGTGATTTGAAAAGGCCGCGCGATGCGCGGCCTTTTTATATCTAGTGTTGCCGAGGGGGTGCGGCTTACTCCACCTCGCTCCGCCTGCGGGGAGAGGACGAACTACCTTCTTCCTCTCACGTCGAGCGGCACGGCCGCCTCGTATTTCGAATTGTGCAGCACCAGCGAGGTCCGCACGTTGCGGACGTGCGGGGCGGCGGTCAGGTGGGTGACGAAATCCTGGAAGGTGGCCATGTCGGGTGCGACGCATTTCAGGATGAAATCGACTTCGCCCGACAGCATCCAGCACTCGCGCACCAGCGGCTCGGCGCGGACGAACTCCTCGAAGGCGCGCAAATCGGCCTCCGCCTGGCTGGAGAGGTGCACTGCGGCAAACACCGTGACGTCGAAGCCGAGCTTGCGTGCATCCAGAAGCCCGCGATAGCCGTGGATATACCCCTCCTCCTCCAGCGCCCGCACGCGGCGCAGGCAGGGCGGGGGCGAAATGCCGACGCGCTTGGCCAGCTCGACATTCGTGATTCGACCGTCGGCCTGAATCTCGGTGAGAATCTTCAGGTCGATCTCGTCTAGGTTCCGCGACACGTGATTGGAACTCCTGGTCTTGCGGCGGTATCGGTGGCTTTGTCGCAATCCTCATAGCCCAGACCGCACGACCGGCGCAATTTTATTGCGCGTGCAGCGCAATCGACTTTTGTTCCCTGTTGGAAAAATCCGCCGATAGGGAATGCAATTCTTGCATAGCTCACCAGAAGGCTTAGATTACCTCTGATATTTCAGCGCCTCCGCGAGGCCTCCCGGCACGTTCCGCGCCCGCGCTGCAGTCCCCCGTGAAAGGCATCTGTCGAAATGTCCGCCGCTGTCCATGCAAAGGTCGTCATCATCGGCTCCGGCCCCGCAGGCTACACGGCGGCGATCTACGCCGCGCGCGCGATGCTCGAGCCGATCCTGATCCAGGGCATCCAGGCAGGCGGCCAGCTCACCATCACCACCGAGGTCGAGAACTATCCCGGCTTCGCCGACGTGATCCAGGGCCCCTGGCTGATGGAGCAGATGGAGAAGCAGGCGCTGCATGTGGGCACCCAGATCAAGACCGATCTGGTGACGAAGCTCGACACCTCGCAGCGACCCTTTCGCCTCACCTGCGATAGCGGTGACGTCTATCTCGCCGACACCGTGATCCTCGCCACCGGCGCCCAGGCGCGCTGGCTCGGGCTGCCGTCCGAAGCGAAATTCCAGGGCGGCGGCGTGTCGGCCTGTGCCACCTGTGACGGCTTCTTCTACCGCAACAAGCAAGTCGTGGTGGTCGGCGGCGGCAATACCGCGGTCGAAGAAGCCCTGTATCTCACCAACCATGCCTCGCAGGTCACCATCGTGCATCGTCGCGATCACTTCCGCGCCGAACGCATCCTGCAGGAGCGTCTGTTCAAGCACCCGAAGATCAAGGTGGTCTGGGACTCAGCCGTCGACGAGATCTGCGGCACCGAGAACCCGAACAAGGTCACCCATGTGCGACTCAAGAACGTCAAGTCCGGCGCGTTGACCGATGTGCCGACCGACGGCGTCTTCATCGCCATCGGGCATGCCCCGGCGACCGAGCTCGTGGCTGGGCAGGTCAAGCTGAAACCGTCGGGCTATGTCGAGGTCGCCCCGAACTCGACCGCGACCTCGGTCCCCGGCCTGTTCGCCGCCGGCGACGTCGCCGACGAGACCTATCGTCAAGCGGTCACGGCGGCCGGCCTCGGCTGCATGGCGGCGCTCGAGGCGGAACGATTTTTGGCCCTGCGCGCCAGCGAGCGCGCGGCAGCGGAATAGACATCATGGCAAGAACACGCGACGGATTTACGGATATGGACTGGGACAAGCTGAAGGTGTTTCACGCCGCGGCGGAAGCGGGCAGCTTCACGCACGCGGGCGAGCAGCTCGGCCTGTCGCAATCGGCGGTGTCACGCCAGGTCTCGGCACTGGAGCAGGAGCTCTCGGTCTCGCTGTTCCACCGCCACGCCCGCGGCCTGATCCTCACCGAACAGGGCGACCTCCTGTTCCGCACCGCCCATGACGTCTTCATGCAGCTGCAGGCGGCGCGCGCGAAACTGACCGACAGCCGCGAGCGGCCGAGCGGCGATCTCAAGATCACCACCACGCCCGGCGTCGGCATCAACTGGCTGATCCCCAGGCTCGGCGAATTCACCGCGCTCTATCCGGAAATCCGGATCTCGCTGATCGTCACCGACGAGGAGCTCGACCTGTCGATGCGGGAGGCCGACGTCGCGATCCGCACCCGCAAGCCGACGCAGCCGGATCTCATTCAGCGCAAGCTGTTCGCGATGGGCTTCCACGCCTATTGCTCGCCTGATTACATCAAGCGCTTCGGCACGCCGCGCACGCTGGAGGAGCTCGACTCCCACCGCATCATCACGCTCTCTGACGGCAACTTCGCCCCGCATCTTCAGAACCGCAACTGGCTGGTCGAAGCGGGGCGCAACGGCTCGGGTCCGCGCGAAGCCTATTTCAGGGTCAACAACATTCTCGGCCTCGTCCGCGCCTGTCAGCAGGGCCTCGGCATCGCGGCGCTGCCGGACTATCTGATCGAAGAACAGAGCCGCCTCGTGCAGCTGTTCGGCGAATCGGATTCGATCCAGCTCGATACGTATTTTGTTTATCCGGAAGAGCTGAAGACGGTCGCGCGCGTGCAAGTGTTCCGCGACTTCGTGGTGAGCAAAGCGCAGCGCTGGCCGTCCTGATTTCCGCATGTCTGACATGCGGCTTGGGCGCTTGATGCATGGCGCGAGGCTAGCCCATAATGTTTCTACGCTGAGCCTTCGCGTTGCGCATTTGTCCCCCTCCTCCAGTGGCGCGGGAGTTCAGTAATCCCTCTTGGAAGGTGATTGTGTCGGCCTCACGTGGCCAATACCTTAAGCCGGGCTCGATCGAGCCCGGCTTTTTTTTGGCAAATCCGGCCATCGCCCTCCGCGTGTATTGACAGTTCCATGCTTACCCCGCATCATTTGCGAATGATCACGAAGTCGTGCGCAATCTCCTCGCAGGCAGTCGCCTCGAAAAAAGGCCCCCATCTGGGGACCTCGGATTTTTGCGCGCGCTAACAGCCTTCGTCATCGCGAGCCGAAACTTCGAAAACCCCGCCGCCTGGACGGGGTTTTTTCATGTGCCCCGTCTCAGGATTTTTCCCGAGAAGGAGATGGAACATGACCGGACTACAGGAACAATTGCACGGGCTCTGGCTGCCGCTGATAACGCCGTTTCGCGACGGCGCTCTCGACGAGAGGTCGCTGCGCCGGCTGACACGGCATTACAGCGGGCAGGCCGTCGACGGCTTCATCCTGGGGGCGACCTCCGGTGAAGGCATGACGCTGCGCGAAGCCGAACTCGAACGCCTCGTCGCCATCGTGCGCGACGAGCTGACCACCGCCCACAGCAAGCTTCCGATCTGCCTCGGACTTTCAGGCGCGGACACCTCGCGGCTGAAGGAGCGTCTCGACGAGACCGCGGACTGGCCGATCGACGGTTATCTGATCGCGAGCCCGTATTATGTGCGGCCGTCGCAGCGGGGGCTGCTGGCGCATTTCGAGGCGCTCGCCGATCACGCCGCCTGGCCGTTCGCGCTCTACAACATTCCCTATCGCACCTCGGTCAACATCACCAACCAGACGCTGCTGCGGCTCGCCGGGCATCCGAGCATCATCGGCCTGAAGGATTGC
>NZ_JADPJF010000037.1:150933-151239 GCF_023073295.1 Bradyrhizobium sp. 23
CGCCCTGCGGACTTTCGCGTGCTGACCGGCGAGGATGCGAATTATTTCGAGGCGCTCAGCGACGGCGCCGATGGCGGCATCGTGCTGTCAGCCCATCTCGAGACCGCGACGTTCGCGGCTGTCCATGCCGAGCTGAAGCGCGGCAATCACGATGCAGCGCTGGCGCGCTGGCAGGAGGTCGCGGACCTGACGCGCCTGTTGTTCACCGAGCCCAGTCCCGCCCCGGCAAAATACTGGCTGTGGCGCGCGGGCCTGATCGACAGCCCCGAAGTGCGCCTGCCGATGGTCGAGATCGGCAGCGAACTC
>NZ_JADPJF010000037.1:151319-165905 GCF_023073295.1 Bradyrhizobium sp. 23
CAGCTCGATTGCGAGATCGAACGGCGGATGCAAGTCGCGGCTTAGATGCTTCACCTCTCCCGGCAGGCTTCCCTTCTCTCTTGCGGGAGAAGGGAAGACGCACCGTGGTTAACCCCGCCCCAACGGCCTTCGCTGCTGCCGCATGGCGCATCCACGGCTCGTTTACGCAAACGCGCCTATCGTCTTCATTCAAAGTCTTTTCAAATGGGGGAATGATCATGGGGCAACGCATCCGCCCGACGGCGGCAGACATGTTCGCGTCGGCTGATTTCTTGCGGGGAATTGTGGTGGTGTCGTCGTTCGGCTTCTGGGCGGTGATGCTCGGCCTGATGCCGGTGCTGGTGTTTCGAGTCTGGCTGGCGTGATGCCAGCGCGCCGCGATGGTTAACTCGTGGTAGCAGCTGTGTTCAAAAGCGCGCGAAACTGCGACCCGGAATTTTAAAATATCCCGTGTAGCGTTCATGCCCATAAGCGAAGAAATCGCGGGGGCGTTTGTGAATAGTCATAACGAGATGGCGTCGCATTACGACGCTGGACAGCAGGGCTTTACCACCGAGGACATTCTGTGGGCCGCCGGCATCTGGTCGGTGATCCTCACTCTGTCGCCGGTGATCGTGTTCTACATGCTGATGGTGGCGTAACTTCCATCCACTTTCTTGAGCACGATCTTATCGGAAAACCGCTTCACACTTTTCCGGATCGTGCTCGCCCAAAAACGCAAAACGCGCGGATGTCCGCGCGTTTTTCGTCCGGGGAATGATTTATGAAAATTACGCCGCCTGCTTGTGCATTGCGCCGGACGCCGACGCCGTGCCGCGAATAGCCTTTACCGAACGTTCGATCGCCGCCCACAGCCTTGCGATTTCCTGCGCCGCACGGCTCTCGGCCTGATATTCCCGCGCGCCCTCGCCGTGGCTCAGCGCCATCAGCAGATCCGAACGGTTGGTGATCTGGCCGCCCCACACCGGAGCACGGAACTTCGCCAACGCCTCGCGGGCGATGGTGACGATCGGGCTTTCGGACTCGTCGCGGCGCGCCGGCGCACCGTTGAGCACGACCGCGTAGGGCTTGCGTGCCGCACGGCACATCTGGATGGTTTCCTGCACCGCGTTGACGTCGAACACGCCGGGACGGGCGGGAATCACCACCATGGTGGCGTTGCGGATGGCGTCGTCGACGACGGCCGACAGGTTCGGCGGCGTGTCGATCAACACCCATTCATAACCGTCGCGCTTGGCCGCGGAGACGATGCCGCTGACCGAGTTCACCGCGGACTTGATCGGCGGTTCGTTGGTGCCACGCAGCTTGTGCCACAGCGTGAGCGAGCCTTGCGGATCCGCATCGACGAGCAGGATCGGCTTGGTCGCCTTGATCTGCGCGGCGAGATGTGCGGCCAGCGTACTCTTGCCTGAGCCACCTTTACGCGATGCAAAAACAATAACGTTCATACCTCTGCCTCCAGATTGACCCCAGGCGGCGAAAATGAATCACCGCGGTGATTCGGGAAAGAAAAATTTATCATAAGTTATGCTGGCGCCATGAAATAACAAAGCGCGTTGGCTTTTGAGTCACACTACTGCGTGCGACGACGGGTGCGAGCTGCATCGCAACACCTTCACGCCAGCAATCGTGCGTTTTTTGAGCAGCCTTGGCAGGACGAAGCGGAATGCAACCTCGCCGCGCAATCCGTTTCGCTAGCCGTTTCCGTCCTGCCTTATCGCAAGCTTCCGCACGCCGAGGCGAACAAAAGGAGTCCGGTGGCTGGTGTGGGGCTGATGCCTGGGTCAGTTTGACTCAAGGGGCGAGCGAACGAGGGCTGGACACGCAAATGCCCGGGACATCAAACGCACTGCGCGCTGTGGCCCGGGCATGATCGAGTTTCAAAAAGGGAACGCGGCGCCCGCGTTCAGCCTTCGCTGGCTTTCTTCTTCTTGGCCGGCTTGGTGCTCTTCTTCGCCGTCCGGCCCGAGCTCCTGGGCGCGATGCTGGTCGGCTTGCCGGCGCGGGGCGCGGCCGCCATGCCCGGCTCCGGTCCAGGCCGGAAGAACGCGCGGCACTGCGGCGAGAGCTGCGACTTCTTCTGGATCATGCAGGCGGTGATGGCGTCGACGTTCGGAACGAACTCGCCGCACAGCCGCATCGCATCCGGCGTGCAGGCCTGCTGCTCCTCCTGGGAGTAGGCAAAGCCTTCACCCGGCTGGATCAGGACGGCCAGGGCGATCCCCGTGATCGCGGCAGCCGTGTATGTCTTCACGGATTTCTTAAAGCGGAACGCCGGCATCGATCCCCCAAATGTCGAGTCGGAGACGATAGTGGGTGAACGGGGGTTCGTTGGCAACCGAGGGGAGATGCGAAAGGCGGGACGTGTGCGGTCTCGGCAACAGGGACCCCCAAAACAAAAAACGCGAAAACAACCCCATGCACAGTAGCCAAGTCCATGTGGCGATTGAACTTTGCGGATCGCGATTTGCGGATTTTACGAAATGAGGTTTGACTCGTCGGGCAAAACAGGAGCATGATGCCATCATCACAGAACGTGCGTGGGGTGGTCGGCTTGTCTCCTGCGCTGGACAAAAGCGTGAGCGGGAGCGGAGACGATTGCATGGAGCGACATGAGGCGGAGCTGCCGCTGTCCGGCGTGACGGTGGTCTCGCTCGAGCAGGCGATCGCGGCTCCTCTTGCCAGCCGGCATCTTGCGGACTGGGGCGCGCGCGTCATCAAGATCGAGCGGCCGGGCGACGGCGATTTCTGCCGCGACTACGATCACGTGATGAACGGGATGTCCAGCCAGTTCGTCTGGACCAACAGGTCGAAGGAAAGCCTCGCCATCGACATCAAGAGCCCTGAAGGCCAGGAGGTGCTCAAGGCCCTGCTGCCGCAGGCCGACGTCTTCATCCAGAACCTGGCGCCCGGCGCGGCGGAGCGGCTGGGCCTCGATGCCGCATCGCTGCTGCGGAAGTATCCCCGGATCATCGCCTGCGACGTGTCGGGCTATGGCGCGGGCGGTCCCTACAGCGACAAGAAGGCCTACGATCTCCTCGTGCAGTGCGAGGCCGGCGTTCTCGCCATCAACGGCACCGAGGCGGAGCCCGCCAAGGTTGGGCTGTCGGTGGTCGATATCGCCACCGGCATGTACATCCTCAACGGCGTGCTGATGGCGCTATATCGCCGCGAGCGCACCGGCAAGGGCACCGCCTTCCAGGCCTCGCTGTTCGATTCCATCACGGACTGGATGAGCTATCCCGCCTTCTATACGCAGAGTACGGGCCGGCCACTGCCGCGAACCGGGGCAAGGCACGCAACGATAGCGCCGTATGGCCCGTTCCGCGTCGGAGACGGCAACACGATTTTCTTCGGCATCCAGAACGACCGGGAATGGCGATCGCTGTGCGCCGTCGTGCTTGGCGAGGCGGCCCTTGCCGACCACCCCCGCTTCCGCAGCAATCCGCTGCGCATGCAGAACAGGGACGATCTGCAGGTCCATATCGAGCAGCGTTTTGCAGCGATGACCAGTGACGAGGTGCTGCGGCTGCTCGACGAGGCCTCGATCGCCAACGCGCATCTGAATTCGGTCGAGGCTTTCCTGGAGCACGAGCAGCTCCGCGCCCGCTCCCGGGTGCAAACGGTGGGATCTCGTTGCGGCCCGGTGATGAGCTTCCTGCCGGCTCTCACCATTCCCGGCCTGTCGCCCCGGATGGATCCCGTGCCTGACGTCGGGCAACACAACCAATCCATCCTCAGCGAACTCGGTCTCGCAAAGGAGACATGACGATGGCCCCTCAGCGGCCGACGCGGGTCTATCTGGCCGTTCCGGCGCATCGCTCCCGTCTCGTCGCCAAGGCGGCTGCCTCGGCCGCGGATGCGGTGTTTATGGATCTCGAGGACGCCGTCCCGCCCTCCGAGAAGAGCGCGGCGCTGGAGGAAGCTGCGCGGGCGCTATCCTCGCTGGATTGGGGCAACAAGGTCGTCGCCGTCAGGCTCAACGCCGTCGACAGCCCCTTCATCGCGCAGGAAATCGGCACGCTCGCTGCGCTTCCCAGATTGGATTCGGTGATCGTGCCGAAGGCGGAGCGCGCGAGCGACATCGCCGCCATTGCCGATCAGCTGCGCGCCGCCGCGCCGGATCGCCCCTCGCCTGTGGCGCTCGAACTGCTGATCGAGACTGCGCTCGGTCTCGTCAATGTCGACGCGCTCGCGGCCGCGCACGACAGCGTCGCCGCCCTTCATCTCGGCGTCGGCGATTTCGCGGCGTCGATCGGCGCCCGCTCCTCGGAAATCGGCGCGTCGCCGGACGACTACCGCCATGTCGGCTCCATCCAGAGCGGCTATGCCACCGCCCCGCTCGATCTGTTCGCCTATCCGATGATGCGCCTGCTGGTGGCGGCGCGCGCGTTCGGCCTGCGCGCCATCGACGGTCCGTGCGGCGCGTTCCGGGATGGCAGACTGACGGAAAGCAGCGCGCTCAAGGCGGCTGCGATGGGTTTTGACGGCAAGCAGGTGATCCATCCCGACCAGATCGAGCCGACGCTGCGGGCGTTCGTCCCGTCCGACACCGAGCTCGCGCACGCGCGGCGGGTGGTCGCGGCCATGGAGCACGCCGAGGCGCAGGGCCAGGGCGCGGTGACGCTCGACGGCAAGATGATCGACTATGCCAATGTGCGGATGGCGCGCCGGATCATCGAGATGGGGTCGTAGCGGCGCATGACCACGGTGCTGATCGTCGCGCCGGTGTTTGCGCTGATCGCGGCCGGCTATGCCGCGGTGCTGTTTCGCTTCGTCTCGGAGACCGCGCACAAGGGCATCAGCGAATTCGCCTTCAGCATCGCGATTCCCGCGCTGCTGTTCCGCACCATCGTCGTCTCGGAATTTTCCGGCGTCAGCCCGTGGCGGATGTGGGGCGCCTATTACGGCGCGCTCGCGCTGACCTGGATCGCGGCGCTCCTGCTCTCGGCGCTGCTGCGGCAGCGGCGCGAGGACCGCGAGGACGGCGTCGTGTTCGCGATCGGCTCGGTCTACGGCAACATCGTGATGCTCGGCATTCCCCTGACGCTCTCGGCGCTCGGCAATGAGGCGGCAGGCCCGATGGCGCTGATCCTGTCGGTGAACACGCCGCTGCTCTGGCTCTGCGGCACGCTGCAGATGGAGCTGGTCGACCGCAAGCAGACCGCCTCTGCCGCGTCGCTGATCCTGCCGGTGCTGCGCGATCTCGCCCGCAACCCGATCATGCTCGCGATCGGCTTCGGCCTCGTCTGGCGCCTCACCGGCCTCGGCCTGCATCCCGTCGTCGACCGGACCGTCGAGCTGCTGGCGCAGGCGGGATCGCCGGCGGCGCTGATCGCGCTCGGCATCAATCTGTTCAGGTTCGAGGTCAAGGGCGAGATGTTGAGCGTGGTCGTGATGAGCGCGCTCAAACTGCTGGCGATGCCGGCGGCCGCCTTCGCGCTGGCAAGGATGCTCGACCTGCCGCCACTCGCGGCCGGCGTCGTCGTGCTGTTTGCGGCGATGCCGACCGGCGCCAATGCGTATATCTTCGCGGTACAGTATCAGCGGCTGGTGAACCCGGTATCGGGCGCGGTGGCGCTGGGCACGCTGCTGGCGGCTGTGACGTTGCCGGTGGTGGTGTGGGTGGTGGCGAGGTGAGGCAGGCTGTGCGCGATAACTCGCTTGGAGCAAAACTTCTTTGATGTCATCCAGCTGTTGGCATCGAACGCAATCCGCATATCAGCGTTCGTGGCGACACCTTGTCGTCGCTGTCCAAAGCCGTGTGATCTGCGTGGAACCCCTGACAGCACACGCGTGATAAATCCATTTCGGCGCATTGAACCGGTCCAAACGCTCAACTGACCAAAAAGAGATCTGCAATAAAGGAGCAGTTCCATGGGCATTCCCAAAGATGGGACGGTTTCGGTCCGCATCACATGCGTTGGTCACGCCAGCCGACGCTGGAGAGGTGCCCGCACGAAGGCGGCGGCATCCGCACTGAACCAACGCCTATCGGAATTCAGGGCGAAAACGATCTTCGACCAGGTCGATCCCATCGTCAAAATGCAGCTGCCGGGATTGCCCGTCGCGCTTGGCCAAAAGGCAGTCGGGAGCACGGAACCGTTTCCGACGGCCGGCGAAGATAACGCCGCCATCGATCGCAGTGTCGTCCTCATGGTCGACCTGGTTTGGACAGGTACGGGCGGTTACAAGAAGGTGCACCGTCCGCCTCGGCTTGTTTATGCGCCGAGCACCTTCTGGGAGATGAAAATCGCAGCGCTCTTTGGCGCCTCGGGTATCGGCGTCAAATCGAGCTTGCTCCGCGTGAAGATCAAGAACTTGAGTACAGGGCGCGAACTTTCGCTTTTTGGGCCGATTATCGGCGGTGATCTGACCATCGGTGCCGGCATGTTCAAGAAGGTGCCCAAGGTGTCGCCCGTGAGCTTCGACAAGTTCGATCCCAAACAATTGCGGGATGCGCAAGTGGGCAAGCCGGTCGTGTTCACGACGCCGCTCATGGACTTCGAAGACTGGATCAACGGATCGGAAGGCCAGCTCGTGCGGGTCGTTCACGGTCATCTTAAAACCGGCGTGACCAAGTCGCAGACCAGCTTTCTCCAGTTCGTCAGCGTCGATACTCATCCCGGCTCATTGGTCTTCGATCTGAAGGCGCTCGGTTTCTCGTTGGGTATTCCCGAGGTATCCAATCAGGTGCAATCCGGAACACTCAAAGCCGAAAATCATCCGTCAGACCAGTATCTCGTCGACACACCTGATGACGTTGTTCCTGTCCAAGTCGCACAGCACCGCAGCGAAGGCCTTCTGATCAGCTTCCCAACTGAAAAACATCACTGGACGGATTTGAGTTCGAGCCAGCAAGAGGAAGTGAAGCGATTTGTGTTGAACAGAACGGCAGCCATTCGCGCTTTGTCTGACTTCAAGGATGTGGTCGCCCCGACGCCGTGATGGGGCGGGTAGCTGGCAGACTGATTTCCCGACGGAGCTGTGGCTTCGTGCTTCGAGGGGGCGAGAAGCCGAGCATCCTGGTGGTATGCGCGCTCGACCCAATGCAGGTGCCGACCTGCGCGAATACGTACATCTTCGCCGTGCAGTATCAGCGGCGGGTGAACCCGGTGTCAGTTGCGGTGGCTCCGGGCACGCTGCTGGCGGCGGTGACGTTGCCGGTGGTGGTGTGGGTGGTGGCGAGGTGAGGTGGTCGGCGGCTTGGCGAGTGCGCCGCACCACCTCCCAAATACAATCAGCGCAGGCCCAGGAACGAGAGCACCACACCAATCACGACGACGAGTCCGACCAAATAGATAATGCCGTTCATGTCTGAGCTCCTCAGCGTTGTCAGTCCTGCCGCAACACAAACACTCCAGGTCGTGAAAAGGTTCGGCGTTGCCCGACGCCGATTTCTCCTGAAATGGGGGAACGAAAGCGACCGATCCTGCTTCGTGGCGTGCTGAGCCTTCGCCCCCCTCAACTGATGATTTTGCGTTTACACGCAAAGGTCGCTAGGCTGACTTGATACGTCCTGCAGGGAGGGTGATATGGGACAGCGTGAAGAGAGACTGGCAGCGATCAGAAGCGCTTACGCAGCACGCGATGGCGGTGACGCCGAGGGCTTGGTGACAGCCTTTCATCCCGAGGGCTTGTTCACCTTGATGGGCGACAAGAGCGCGCTCGCACTGACAGGGAGCATGCAAGGGCACCCGACCCTGCGTGGAGCTTTCAGTAGATTGATTGATGAATTCGGCTTCGAAGGTCGCGAAATCCTGGCTGAGCTGGTCGACGGAGATCGCGTCGCCGTCCATTCCCGCCTCGTCGTTCGATACCGCCCGACCGGGCAGGCTTCAAGCACCGAGATCCTGGATCTGTTCAGATTTAAGGACGGCAAGATCATCGAGCTGATCGAGTTTGCGGACACTGCGCAGATCAAGGCGATGATTGCGTGACGCGTGGTGAGGTTCTGTTAGTGTCGCCTGACGTTGGTGAGTTTGGTGCACTGTCATAGTAATTCGAATTGTATGACGTTCAGGCTGTGAACCTGACTGCCGAAAGAGTTATTGAACACGCTGGCCCGCGCGCCAGGCCATCTGCCAGAAGTCCGCCTCGAGTCGGGTGGCTTCCTTGAAGATCGCAATCAGCTCTGCCTCGCGGGCCGGTGTGGCGTAGAGATCGGCGAGATGCTCCATGTGCGCCTGCGCTTTGGCAGCGACCTCCTGGTACGGCGCGCCGGCATACTCGGCGATCCAGACGCGGTAGGCGTTCGTCGCAGCGTCCGCGAGGGGGAGCGAGGCGAGCCGCGTTGCGATCTCCGCGTACCCGATCACGCAGGGGGCAAGCGCCACCTTGAGCGCCAGCAGATCGCCGCGCATTCCTGCGTCGAGCACGTAGCGTGTATAGGCCAGCATCTCGGCCGCCGGCGGGGCCTGTTCAAGGTCGGCCGGGGACAGACCCCAATCGGCGCAGAGCTTCACATGCAGGTTCATCTCGACATCGAGGATAGCCGAAAGGCCGGCCGCGGCTTCACGCATGTCGGCAAGTCGGGGCGACTTGTAGACCGCGAGCGCGTAGGCGCGAGCAAACTCGATGAGGAACAAATAGTCCTGAACGAGGTAGTGACGAAACGCCGCTTCGGGGAGCGAGCCGTCTGCCAATCCGCTCGTGAAGGGATGCTCGGTGTAAGCCCGCCACTCAACGGATGCTGCTGTCTTGAGACGCTCGAAGAAACTCACGATCTTTTTCGCCCGGCTTGCTTGTCCATGAACGTCTTTTGGCTCGCTACCGATAGCGCATTGCGAACGGGGGAGCTACGGTGACCGCGCACAAAACTCACTTTAAGCAGCGTTGCGGATGGGCACTCCCCGCATCGGGAGTTTTGCGTCACCGTAACCCCAAGAGTTTTAAAAGGAACGGCTGGCCGACTTGTCCGGCGCCGCACTGCCCCAGCACTGTATGAGCGGGCTTCAAGTACAGGCTAACTGAGCGCCGAATTTCAAGGTCGGCATGCGTGCAACAGCTCGATGCCGAATCCAGCTAACCTGTAGTAGTCGGTTTGACCAGAAAGATGCCGCGACAAACAGCGAGCAATTACCAAATTTTCGATCGAAACAGCCGCTAGAGTCTCGCGAATACTCAATCGGTCCGCAAAGATTTTTGGATCAACAGTTGCCTGATTGGGGTTTTGGACGAGCGCGCGAGCCTCTTGCAATAGAAGTGCATCAAGCGGCTGCAGCTTCTGGAGAGCAGCAACGAACTCGGGTCGGACATCCGCGGCACGATCGGTGTCCATCGCATTAGCTAAAAGTCTTGCCCAAATCTCCTGCATCTCCGTGCGAGATTCTTGCTGGGCTGCTTCCAGCAACGGTATAGCGATTTGCTCTGGCAGTTCGGTCGTCTTAGCGTCGCGCTCCCGCAATATCTCCTGTGTTCGCCGGGTTATTGCATCCAGTCGCCGGTGCCGTGCAGCGTGGAGCGGGTCTCCAATCAGAATACCGTAAACATCGGCGATTTGCTGAGAACTGGCCTTCACAAGGTCCAGCGCCTTGCTGGCGGCTTTTGCGCTTTCTTCAATCGCGCCTTCGTACGGTGCCTTGTCGGTCATTCGCTTATTCCCCGAGCTTAAAGCCAGCGATAGGCGGCCCAGCCGACCTTGACGAGAGCAAATTGCAACCAAGGACTAAGATTGCCAACTCCCAACTTTTTGATGCGCCTGAATGTAGGGGCCAAACAGCTTGGGAGCAGTCCGGTAATACTCGTTCAGCTCATTCATTCGATCATAGTGCAGCTTCGGGCCAGCCGGGTCGTGTAGTTTGATTGCAGAGTTCGAGTCCATCAGATCGATGATCACAATTCGGATGCGCTCAAGATATTCGTTGACGTCTGGTCCAAAATAAAACGGCGCTTTTTCGATTGCCTCCGCGTACTCATAAAGTGTGCCATCGTCTGGTTGTCCGGAGGACATGGTCTTGGCTACCACATGTCTTATTGCTTCAAAGATTGCTATACGGCAGTCGAACAGCTCTAGCACGACGCGCTCATTCTCGGTTTGCCAGTTTTGTTTGGCAACTTCTGCCTGGAGGCGAGCCGCCTCAGCTTGGGAGCTTCCTAGGCGATAGGCGACGAAAGCCGCAGCTCCGGCCGCGATGACACCGGCGCTTCCTTACGTGAACAACGATAGACGGCCCAGCCAGCGAGAAACGCGACGGCGAGCAGCACCGCGTTGCGGCGGGAGGCGAGCCATCCGAAGGTTCTAACAGAAGGCGCGCGCCAAGGCGCCCCGAAAGGGGCTTGGCAGATTAACGCTTCGGTGTTCGGATGTCCGTGGGCGTGAAATTAGGACCTGGGCTATTGCCGCGTCTTCACACACGCGTCCACCGCGTAAGCGCACTGCTCCCCGGCAGTTAGGAGACCGCCAGTTGGGCCGGTGTAGTTCATTGAAGAGACCTGGCCGCCGGCAAACACCACATTGATCTTGCAAAAGCGACGTGAGCTGACCGCGGTGGCGCCGTACCGATCGCCGCTGACGCTGGCGACCTCCATGCCATTGCCGGAATCATAGCCCCAGACCTCGGTCGCGCCCTCGGCCGCTTTGTTGGCCGGTGCGCCCATACAAGAGAGCACCTGCTCCTTTGACATGCCTACCATTTGCGTTCGTGCATCTTGGGCGATTTCGGCGCGCTGAAAAGCGCAACCACATAGCGCGACGCCAAGCGCTACGATTCCCAAAACTCGCATGTTCTATTCCCCCAGCCGTGCATCCAACCGCAACGTACGGGGAAGCGCAACCTAAACGCGCTGCAACAAAAGAGATTCCGGTTACAGTGCGTGAAATTGGGATTACAGAAAACGAGTGCCCTGGGATCGAGAGGTTAGTGCACTGTTATGGGTAACCTGGCAGGTCGACTAACCCCACGTCTCAAGCGGCAATCTGCTATTGCGGCGTTTTGTCTATGTGCCCCTCTGTCCGCTTGTCGCCTCGCTTGCAGGCTGTGGTACGGCGCAATATGCGTTCACGCCGATCCGACAAGCTACTGCAAGTGCAATGCCGACCACAGGAACCAAGACAACTGCCGATAAACCAACGACAGAGCCAATTCCAGCGGCTATGGCGCCTACGACTTCAACCTTATGCTTGTTAGTGAGGCTCTCGATCTTTTTTGCGCAAGTCCTTGTAAGAGGGGTCTCCGCAATGAACTTGCGCACCTCTTCCATCACTCGACGGAAAAAACTATGCGACCCGCTACTTGCTCCAAAAGGGAAGGTGTTCTCGGGACCGACCCTGGACAGCCAATTCTGACCGATTTCCTCTAAGCTCGTTTCCATTGGAGAGCATCGCTTCTATAGTCTTTGCATGAGCGGCCGGAAGCGCTCCTATCCAATCAAGTGACGTAGAATTTTCGAAATCGAAGGTCATGACTGCAACTCGCGAATGTACTCAGCGGAAATCGCGTGGGTGGTCTGATGCAAGGTATGAGGGTCAACACCGCCCAAGCTGATGCCGCCACCTGCCCTAGGAGCGTAACTGCCGATTATCATCGCTGCGATGGTTCGCCCATCGCTGAGCAAAACTGGGCTCCCGGACTGCCCCGGACGCGCTTGAACGTTCAAGATAATGAGCAACGATAGTGATCTTTGTCCCGGTCGGATCTGCATCGGTCTTCTCAAGACGCAAATGTGCCGGGGCTTAAGGTGTCTGAGAATTGCACCGCTGGTACAGTTGGGTGGGCTCGAACCACCGACCTCCTGTTCCACAGACAGGCGCTCTAACCAACTGAGCTACAACTGCATCCTTGCGAGCCGCCCGAGGGGCGCCCTTGATAGGGCCGGTCACCGAGGGGGGCTGGACGGGGCGGAAACTAGGTGCAACGGGCGTTTTTGGCAAGGCCGCAACACCCTCAAAACGTCCCGCAAACGAGGTTATTTCCAAAGCAAAACCCGGGCTCTAGGCCCGGGTTTCTTAATTCAAACGACCCGGCCAGATCAGGCGGCGGGGTAGAGCTTCGCGGCGGAGGCCTTGATCGGCTCGGCGGCGGCAGTGGCCGCGCGCTGGGTGATCTCGGCGAGCTCCCGGGCCTGGGCCTGGAAGGTTTCGAGCTGCGTCTTGGAATGGTTGGTCCACAGCGCGAACGCATCCTGCGGCGCCTTCACGCTGAACAGCTCCTGGGTGAAGTCGAGATGGGCCTTGGTGTTGGCCTTCGCGAACTCCATCAGCTTGGCGGTGTATTCGCTGACGCCCTTGTGGGCGGACGCGAACACGGCCTCGACGGTGCCGTTGTGGGTTTCGGCGGCGTCCTTGAACTTGGCGTAGTTCTCGCGGGCCTGCGACACGCCCTTTTCGGCGAACGCACGCATCTGCTCCGGAACCTCGAACGGAATGACGGAGGCGGAGAATGGATCAGTCGTACCTGTCATGCTTTGTCCCTCACACTAATGAAAAAACGGAGTGAGCCTTCAGGCGCGCCCGCCGGCCAACCGGGTGACGGGTGCGAAGACTGGAAACACAAAACGAATGATGGCTCGCCCAGCGCGGAGACCATGCCTGCCTAAGATGTCAACATTGTGCAACGCAACGGGTTTTGGGGTGCATTGCGCAAATTTAATCGCGGGGAGGATGAGGTTCCCGGTATGGGGAACCGGTGGTTGAGGTAATCAGGTGGTGCCTGAGCGCGCGCCTCGTCCTTTGAGACGACCGCTGCGCGATCTCCTCAGGATGAGGCTGGGCGGCATGGGTATCTGCGGACGCGGGGATCTCGAAGAATGGGGATGCGAACGGGCTACGGCTTGCGGGGTCAGGGACATTAAGGTTATCGCGGCTTTAGGCCTTGGCGCATAGGCTTCGGCCGTGGACCTGCCCGGCCCTGCGGGCGATACTAACCCTTTCTTAAGGCTGTCATTCCCGGCAGCCTGATGCGCACAAGCGGGACGCGAAGCCGGTCGGATGACGAGTTCGGATTTCCAGTTGCGAGGCGTGGGCGATCCCCGGCTGGCCGTGCACGCGACCTCGCCGCTGCCCGTCTGGCTGTGGTCGATCGACGGCACGCGCGTGCTCTGGGCCAATCCGGTCGGGGCAAGACTGTTCGGCGCGGCCCATGCCACGGCGCTCGCAGACAAGACCTTCGGGCCCGCCGACAGCCACCGCCGCCAGATCATCCGGCTTGCCGGCCGGCTGCCTCCGAACGGCGCGATCCGGCTCGAACGGCTGCGCGGCTTCGGCGCGCGGTTGGGCACTCTGATGACCTGCGCCTGCGCCCGGCTCGACTTCGCCGATGGCGGCCGCGCCGTGCTGGTCACCGCGATGGACCCCGGCTTGCGCACCATGCCGCTGGTCGAGCGGCTGCTTCGTCTGGTCGACGGCGCCAAGACGCCGATGGCGGCGTTCGCACCCGACGGCCTGTTCGTCGGGGCCAGCGAAACGGCCCGCACCCTGCTCGGCTTCCGCGATCTCACCGAGGGCGGCCTCGAACAGGCGCGCAGCGATGCGCTCAGCCTTGGCCGCGCCGAGACGCCGATCGGCATCGGCCAGATGGTGCTGCAGCGGGTCGGCAGCGGGGCCGATGTCGGCCTGGTCGCGCTGATCGAGCCTGCCGTGCAGCAGGCGGCGGCTGCGACTGATGAGGTCGAGTCCGAGGCCGCCGAAGAGGTCGCGCGCGAAGAGATCGCCCGAGAAGACATCGCTCAGCATGAGGCTGCGCCGTCCGCTGCTCCAGCCGCCGTACCGCAGGATGTGCAAGCGGCGCCGTCGCACGAGGCGCCATCAGAGATCGCGCTGTTCGACGCCTTCGCCGAGCCGGTCGACGCGCCGCAAGCAACGATCGCGCACGAACCGCCCGTAAGCGAGCCGGCGACCGAGATCGTCTCGATCCAGCAAGCCGTCGAGCAAGCGGCCGAAGCGCGCGCCGAGGTCGAACCGAAGACTCCGGTTGAAAACTCGGCCGAAGCCATGGTGTCGCCGCAGGCCGCGCCGACCGTAACCGGCATGGTCGAGCCGCCGTCGGGCCACGAAGAGCCGCCCGCACCGCGTCAGCATCCGCTGCGCTTCCTCTGGAAGGCGGATGCAGAGGGCCGCTTTGTGCTTCTGTCCGACGAATTCATCCACCTGATCGGTGCGCGCACCGCCGCCGGCTTCGACCGCCCCTGGCGCGAGATCGCCGACGCCTTCGCGCTCGATCCTGAGAGCCGCGTGGCGCAGGCGCTTGCGAGCAAGGACACCTGGGCCGGGATCACCGTGAACTGGCCGGCCGATGGCGGCGAGCATCTGCCGGTCGAGCTTGCCGGACTTCCGGTTTATGACGGCGAGCGCAATTTCGCGGGCTTCAGGGGATTTGGCGTCTGCCGCGATCTCGACGGCCTCAACCGGCTCGATGCGCTCAGGCGTTTTGAGCTTTTGGCCGAACCGGCGGCGCCGCAAAGCCTGTCCGCCAATGTGGTCGAGCCGGAGCCCGAGCCAGAGCCGCCGCCTCCGCCGATCGAGCCGCCCGCACCTGAGCCTGAAGCTGAACTGCCCGAACCCACACCCGACGCGAATTCACATCCAACCGATCCGGAACCGCCAGTGGAAACGCCTCCCAATGTCCTGCCGTTCCGAGCGCCCGGCGA
>NZ_JADPJF010000037.1:165982-175215 GCF_023073295.1 Bradyrhizobium sp. 23
ACGCGATCGCCGACGCTGACGCCGGTCGAGAACAGCGCGTTCAACGAGCTCGCCCGCCAATTGTCCGAGCGCCTCGAACGCGACAAGGAAACCATCGCGGCATCGTCCGAGCCGCCGGATGCCGAGATCACGCCTGAGGCGGCGACGCCGGAGCCCGAGCCTGAGACGCCGCACGCGCCGGCCGAATGGCTGACCGCGCCCGCGCCGCCCGCGCACGGCCACAGCCCGCGCGACCGCGCGCTGCTCGACCTGCTGCCGACCGGCATCCTGATCTACCGGCTCGACCGCCTGCTCTACGCCAACCCCGCGTTTCTCGCGCGCATGGGCTATGCCAGCCTGAGCGCACTGGAGAATGCCGGCGGGCTGGATGCGCTCTATGTCGAGCCGGGCGTGTCCGCGGCCAGCAGCACGTCGCAAGCCGGCACGCCTGTCACGATCAGCGCGACGCTCGCCAATGGCGAAGCGCCGCTGCCGACCACCGAGGCGCATCTGCACGCGATCGACTGGGACGGCGAGAGCGCGCATGCGCTGATCTGCGCGCTGCCGCAGGCTGCGCCCGTCATCGCCGAGACCGTCACCGCCGAGACCATTGTCCCCGAGACCTTCCCCACCGCGCCGGAGCCCGACGCCGGCGAGGCGGCCGCGGAAGATCTCGCCGCGATCCTCGACACCACGGCCGAGGGCATCGTGATGTTCGATGCCGAAGGCAACATCCACGCCTGCAACCGCAGCGCCGAGGCGCTGTTCGGCTATGACGGCGAGACGCTGATGCAGCAGAATCTGGTGACGCTGTTCGCGCCGGAGAGCCAGCATGTCGTGATCGACTATCTGGAAAACCTCAAGAGCCAGGACATCGCGAGCCTGCTCGACCACGGCCGCGAGGTGCTGGGGCGCGAGAAGAAGGGCGGCGTCATTCCGCTCGCGATGATCATGGGCCGCACCCGGCCCGACGGCCCGAACTTCTTCGCCGTGTTCCGCGATCTCTCGCACAGCAAGCAGGGCGAGAGCGAGCTGACGCAGGCGCGACGTCTGGTCGACGGCGCGGCCAATGCCAAGGCCGACATGCTGGCGCGGATCAGCCACGAGATCCGCACGCCGCTGAACGCCATCATCGGCTTCTCGGAGGTGATGATCTCGGAACGCTTCGGCACGCTCGGCAACGAGCGCTACGGCGAGTACATGAAGGACATCCGCGCCTCCGGCGAGCGCGTCATCGCCATCATCGACGACCTGCTCGAGCTGTCGCGGATCGAGACCGGCAAGCTCGACCTCAACTTCGCCAACCTCAACCTCAACGATCTCGTCGAGGCCTGCGTGGTGGTGATGCAGCCGCAGGCCAATCGCGAGCGCATCATCATCCGCACCTCGCTCGGCCATGCCCTGCCGCAGGTGAGCGCGGATGCGCGCGCGATGCGGCAGATCACCATGAACCTGATCTCGAACTCGATCCGGCTCGCCAGCGCCGGCGGCCAGGTCATCGTCTCGACCGCGCTCACCGACCGCGGCGAGGTCGCACTTCGCATCCGCGACACCGGTCACGGCCTCAGCGAGCGCGAAGTCGCCGCCGCGATGGAGCCGTTCCGCACGCCGCCGCCCGGCGACGCCGAAGACAGTTCGGCGCTGAGCTTGTCGCTGACCAAGGCCCTGGTCGAAGCCAACCGCGCCCGCTTCAACATCAAGAGCGCGGCGAACTCCGGCTCGCTGATCGAGGTGGTGTTCGCACCGGCACTGGCGCAGGCGTAAGCGGCGAACGCGATTTCCTGCCCGCGGTGCACGGGCGGCTTCGGCCGAGCCGCGCCCCGCGAAGGGCGCCAGCTCATTGCGACTTCTTCCCGAGCGGAACCGAAGCCCCTCGTTGCGGCTTGAAGCCTGGACCCAGCGTTTCTCCTGCTGATCAGTTCGACACTGCAGCTCCGCACTCCAGCGACTTCAAATGACCGAACGAGCGAAATCCGTGGCATCGAAGCAGCGTCCGCCCAAGCGGAGCGAGGCGGTGCGGAGCGACAGAGGCCCGACCACGACTGAGCGAAAGCCGCTGCCTACCGGCGCAGGCGCGCGCATGAACGCCCGAGTCGTGCTTGCCCTTGCGCTGGTCGCACTCGCGTTGTGGACGGCGGCGGGCTTTCTGCCCGCGGTGATCTGGGCCGCGATACTCGCAACCAGCCTGTGGCCGCTCTACACCAAGTTTGCGGCACGCGTGACCTCCGGCCGCTCCAGCCTGGCCCCGCTGGTCTTCACGCTCGTCGTCGCCCTCATCCTGTTTACGCCGATGTCGCTTGCCGTCTATCAGATCGCGCAGCAAGGCGATCTGCTCGTGGGCTGGATGAAACAGGCCGGAGAGAGCGGGATCGAAGTGCCTGATTGGCTCGCCCGCCTTCCGATCGCCGCAGAGAGCATCGAGCAGTGGTGGCGCAGCAATCTTTCCGATCCCAAAGCCGCGACCGCATGGCTGAAAAGCGTCAACGCAGACAACGCATCGGAACTGTTTCGAACGTTCGGCGGACAGCTGCTTCATCGCCTGTTTCTTCTGTTCTTTTCGCTGATCGCCTTGTTCGTCTTGCTGCGCAACGGCCGGTCGATCTCGGACCGCGTGCTGGAAACTTGCGATCGGCTTTTCGGTGAGGCGGGAGAGGGTCTCGCCGAGCAAATGGTCGATGCGATCCGCGGCACCGTGAACGGTACGGTGCTGGTCGCCGCAGGCGAGGGATTATTGATCGGCGTGGCCTATTTCGTCGCGGGCGTGCCGCATGCCATCGTATTCACAATATTGACCACGGCCTTCGCCATGCTTCCGTTCGGCGCCTGGCTCGCTTTCACCGCTGCGGCGGTGGTGCTGGTCTCTGGCGGAGGCAGCGGCTTCGCAGCCGCGGGCGTCTTCTTCTGGGGCGCGATCGTCATGTTGGCCGGCGATCATTTCGTCTGGCCGACCCTGGTCGGCGACTCGGCGCGGCTGCCGTTTCTGTTCGCGTTTGTCGGGATCTTCGGAGGCTTGGCTGCCTTCGGCCTTCTGGGCTTGTTTCTCGGCCCGGTGATCATGTCGGCGTTGCTGGTGGTCTGGCGCGAGTGGGTGTTCCGACCTGTCGCGCCCGAGAAGAACGGTTGAGTTGCCGCGGGCGTATCCCCAAGCACACGCCAGAAAGCAAAAGGCACGGCGCTTGCGACGCCGTGCCTTCCGCATTCATGAGGCTCGATCTCAGCTGTAGATTTCGAACAGTCCCGCGCCGCCCTGGCCGCCGCCGATGCACATCGTCACGACGCCCCACTTCGCCTTGCGGCGCTTGCCTTCCTGGAGGATGTGGCCGGTGAGCCGCGCGCCGGTCATGCCGAACGGATGGCCGATCGGCGCTGGCGAAGGCATAAGGCGAGATCAGGCTGGGACTGGACTGGCGGCTGCCTTTACGTAGTGGCGCAACCCGCTCGGACATGTAGTATGGCCCTGCCGGAGCGGGGTACCAAATTGGACGGAATCAATCTTCACGATCCCCTCTTCGCCACCTATGTCGTTGCCGCCAGCTTGATCATCCTCAAGGCCGTGGCGATGTCGTGGCTCACCGTGGTCCGGATGGTGAGGGCCCAGGGCGGCTACCGTTCGCCGGAGGACATCAAGAAGACACCACTGAATCCCGCACCCGATCCGGCGCAGCTTCTTCCCAACGAAGATGTGGAGCGGATCCGCCGGATCCAGATGAACGATCTCGAGAGCCTGCCGTATTTCCTGGCCGCGGGCTTTCTTTATGTTCTCACAAAGCCGTCGCTGCTTCTCGCGCAATGCCTGCTCTACGGCTACGTTGCCTCACGCCTGCTGCATTTTCTCGCCTATCTCACCGGGCAAATTCACGACATTCGCGCAATGCTGTGGACCGTCGGCTCGGTCATCCTGGTCTTCATGACCGTGCGCACGCTGCTCGTTGCACTCGGCGCTTGAGGCTCAGTCGGCCACGCCGGCGATCTGCTGGGCCGAAAGGTAGCGTTCAAGCGCCTCGTGCTGCTTGAAAAAGCGCATGGCGCGCAGATCGCGGATCGTCGTTTTTTGTGCCGCATCGCGAACCCGGGTGACCTCGCGGGCTTCCTCCAGCCGGCCGACCCCGACCAGGTTGGCCGCGAGCATGCGATGTCCGGTGCCGTTGCTCGGATTGTGCCGAACCGACTTGCGCGCCCAGGCAACGCCCTCCTCGTACTGCCCGAGGGCAAAGTAGGACGCGGTCAGTCCCGTCATCCACATATGGAGCATGCTGTCCTCGGGGCTGAGGACGAGAGACCGATGCAGGCATGCGAGTGCGTTGGCATAATCGCCTCCCATGCTGTCGATCATTCCGAGTACACCCCATGCGAAAGCCGAACTCGGATTGAGCCTTGCGGCTTCGCTGGCGTGAATGCGCCCCTGATCGTTGTCGCCGGCGGGCCCAAACAGCGTGAAGCCATAGACAGCGTGGGCGAAAGCGTCCCCACTATCCTGCTCGACGGCGCGGCGCGCCAGACCGACCGCCTCGGACGCGGCATCCGCAGACATGTTGGCGCCGAGCGGCGGAGCCATCACGAGTCCCCAAGCCAGCGCCGCCAGCGTCGCCGTTCGCTCCTGATCGAGGCTCAGAGACCGCCGAAGCAGATCGATGGCCTTGACGATACCTTCGCGGGTGCCGCCCCATAAATGATGAAGGCCGCGCAAATACAGATCATAGGCCGAAAGATCAGTTGGCGGCTTGCGGCGTGCGCGTTCGATCTCGGCGCTACGAACGGCGGGATCGACGACTGCGGCAACACTGCTGCTGACGTCGTCCTGCAGGTCGAAGATGTCGACCAGGGGGCGATCGTAGCGATTGGACCAGACCTGGGCCTCGCTTCCGGTATGAGTGAGCTCGGCCGAGACGCGAATGCGGTTGCCCGCCTTGCGAATATGACCGCTCAGGACGTATTGCGCACCGAGTTGCTGCGCAATCTGCCGGCTGGTCATTCCCTTGTCCCGAAGGGCAAAGCTCGATCCGGCCGCGATCACCACCAGCTCGCGAAAGCGCGATAGAGCGGTGATGATGTCTGCAGTGACGCCATCGGCGAAGTAGTCCTGTTCGGTTTCATCACCCATGTTGCGGAACGGAAGCACCGCCACGGAGGGCCTGTCGTTGCCGAACACGTGCTCCGCCTGGTGCGAAAGGTCTGCCGTCGGCTCCGCTGCCGGCAGAACGATCTTCTGCTCCTGGACCTTGCGCAATTCCGCAGCCAGCGCGCTGGTTGTGGCATCGGGCGCGGTGCCGAGCTCTTGCTTCAGAAAGGCAACGACGGCCTGATAATATTTGAGCGCCTCGGCGTTGCGGCCGGCCGCGGACAACGCGCGCATGATCAGGCGGTGCGCATCCTCGCGCATGCTGTTGAGTGCATTGGCGCGCTGGCCGGCGAGCAGGGCATCGCCGGCACGTCCGTCGGACAGTTCCTGGTCGCCGAGCGCTACCATCGCGCCGACAGCCAGCTCCGATAACCGCTCGCGTTCGCCGGCCACCCACTCGCTCCAGCCCTCAGCGTTGACCGCGATGTCATCGACGAGGCGCCCGCGATAGAGATCTGCCGCCGCGGTCAGCGCGTCACGGCTGCCCTTTCTGACAAGCCGCTCGAATTGCGGCACATCGCAGGTGATCACAACGGCATTCAACGAAATGAATTCGCCGTCACTCCTGAGAGCACTCTGACCAAGAACTTGACGCAGCTTGAACAGGGCCTGTCGCAGGTTTTGCTTCGCCTGCGCTTCGAAGTGCGATCCCCACAGCAAGGTCGAGAGTTTTTCGCGGTGCTGAGGCTGAGGTGCCGTGTAGGCCAGATAGGCCAGCAATCCCGCGAGCTTCTTGTTCGGTAAGCTGACGGCACCGTCCGGCCCGATCAGTTCAAAACGTCCAAGAAGTGCGAGAGTAAAACTTGGGCTGGGCGCGGGTGCAGTTTCGGTCATTCCGCCTCAAAAATAAGCAGATGCGCTCACGGATATACATCCTACACGAATTGCCGCCTTAGCGAACAATATTAACGCTGCAGTGACGGCCGAGTGACGCCGGCGACGACGACAGTGGGTTCAGATCGCATCGCGACGAGATGCCGGTTGGTTGATCGACGCGGAGCAATTTCATCCGGAAGTCAGCGTGCGCGCGCATCACCTCATCATGATCGTCGTTGGCTTGTTCGTGGTTCTCGCCGGATTCGACGCAGCGTTGACGACCTTTGCACACCCGACACTCAGGGCCGCTTCGCAGTCGGCGCCGCCCGTCGCACCGCTCCTTTTCGGAGGCGACTGATCGCACGCCGGCATCACAACAGCCATCAAACAGGAGGTCGCATTGACCGACATCGCACAGCAGGGAAGACAATCGCAGAGGTTTCTCGCGTCCGACCAAGAACAGCGATTGGTTGCGATGTGGAGACTTGGAGTGGTCGCCTTCTATGGCTCGCTCCTGGCGCTGGTGATTGCCTTCGCGGCAATGAGCAAGGCGCCCCGAGAGCGCCAAGCCAACCTCGCCTCCGACGATTTCGTTACCCACTACATTTCGAACCCGCCGGCGCCGTAGGCGATCGGGACGAGCGACAGCAAAGCATATGAGGACAATCGTGAACAATCACAACCGTGCTGCGTCTCCAATTCGGGCCAGATCTCCGGCATCGCACGACAGAAAGCGAACAGGCGGCGAGACGCGCCTGATGATCCTCGTTCTGCTGGGATTCGGCCTCGTTCACGTGATCGGCGCGATCCTGATTCAGCGCGCGTCGACCGAGCCAGGTGATCCGCCCCTGATCCTCGCTTCGCACACCGACTGACGGCCGCCACATGCAGCCGGTTCATGGGATTTGAAAAACCAGGAGGCAACATGCCAGCAATCATACGCACGATTTCCCGCACGGTCCTCTCGGTCATCGGTGCCGAATTGGCGAAGCACGCCCTCCTGTTGTGCGCAGCGTGCGCCTTTGTGTTCGTGCTCTCACGAACCTACGGCCTGGATTTGAGCGCCGGATTCTTCTGACGTTCGCAATGGCGGCCGACATGACTGAAATCTGAAGACGCATCGTCGTTGATGCGTAAGTCCAGAGGAGCTGATATGTACGTTGGCCGGATATTGTCCACGCTTGGCGGACAAGGACCCATGCTCCTGGTGATCTCGCTTTGCGCAGGGCTGGTGATCACTCCCTTCGCTCATCTCGGCTACGATCTTTTGCCTTTTTCGGCATTTCTTCTGACGCTGGGCTCGTTTCTTACGGCGGGTCTTGCCCCCTCTGAAGCCAGCATTCGTCCGCTCCTGATGGGCGTGGTGCTTGCCTGGGTTGGCCTGGTGCTGCCATTCGCTGCTGCGATTCTGCTGTCCTTTGCTCCGCTTGATCCTGCGCTGCGGGCCGGCGTTCTGCTTTCATTGCTGGCGCCGCCGGTCGGAAGCGCCGCTGCGATCGCCGGAATGCTCGGTTTGCGACCACGTCTCGCACTGCTCGTTTCCATCGCACTGACCTTGCTCACGCCGATCTCGATTCCGAGTTTTGCCACGGTGCTCGGACTTGGAATTGCATTCGACATGGGCAGGCTGGCGATCCGGCTCTTCAGCATTATCGGCGCTGCAGGCCTGGTGGCCTTCTTAGCCATGAGGTTTCGTCGTCATGTGATTCCTGTTCTGCCCGATCAAAGCGCCGCCACCGGGATCGCCGTTGTCGGGCTCATGATCGTGGGGCTTGCCACCTCGCAAGGCATACGGGCGCAATGGACCAGCAACGCCCTGCGTTTCGACGTGATGCTCGCCGCGGCGATCGTGTTCAATTTCGGTCTGTGCGTCCTCGCTGCCATGACGTTCGCGAGACTGGGGTGGCAAACCGCCGGTACCATCGGTCTCGTGAGCGGAAACCGCAACGTCACGCTCGTGTGGGCAGCGGCGAGCTTCGGTCTGCCGTCGCTGGCGGAAGATTATGTCGCTGCGTGCGTCATCCCGGTCCTCGCGCTTCCCCTCATCATCAAGCTTTGTCTTAGACTACCATCCTTCAGCCGCTTCATCCCACAAAACCGATGACCCAAAGAGTACACGCCTGACCTGGTGCTCAAACAACAAGGCACGGCGCTTGCGACGCCGTGCCTTCCGCATTCATGAGGCTCGATCTCAGCTGTAGATTTCGAACAGTCCCGCGCCGCCCTGGCCGCCGCCGATGCACATCGTCACGACGCCCCACTTCGCCTTGCGGCGCTTGCCCTCCTGGAGGATGTGGCCGGTGAGCCGCGCGCCGGTCATGCCGAACGGATGGCCGATCGCGATCGATCCGCCGTTGACATTGTACTTGGCGGGATCGATGCCGAGCTTGTCGCGCGAATAGAGACACTGGCTGGCGAAGGCTTCATTGAGCTCCCAGAGATCGATGTCGTCGATCTTCAGGCCATGACGCTTCAACAGCTTCGGCACGGCAAAGATCGGGCCGATGCCCATCTCGTCCGGCTCGCAACCCGCGGCCGCCCAGGCGACGAAGCGGCCCATGGGATTGAGGCCGCGCTTCTCCGCGTCCTTGGCTTCCATCAGCACCACGGCCGCGGCGCCGTCCGACAGCTGGCTGGCGTTGCCGGCCGTGACGAACTTGCCGGGGCCCCTGACGGGCTCGAGCTTGGCGAGACCTTCCAACGTGGTCTCGGGCCGGTTGCACTCGTCGCGGTCGACGACGTAATCGACGATCGACTCGGCCTTGGTCGCCTTGTCGACCACCTTCATCTTAGTCTTCATCGGGACGATCTCGTCCTTGAACTTGCCGGCCTGCTGCGCGGCGGCCATGCGGCGCTGCGACTCCAGCGAATACTCGTCCTGATATTCACGGCTGAGATTGTAGCGCTCGGCGACGATATCGGCGGTGTCAATCATCGCCATGAAGATCGCCGGTGCCGTCTTGAGCAGTTCGGGATCGATCGATTCCTTCGGCGTGCCGCCGCCCGGCATCGAGATGCTCTCGACGCCGCCTGCGACGATGCAGTCGGAACCGTCCGAGCGGATCGAGTTGGCGGCCATCGCGATGGTCTGGAGACCGGACGAGCAGAACCGGTTCACCGAGACGCCCCCGGTCGATTTCGGCATTCCCGCCAGCAGCGCGGCCTGGCGGCCGATGTTCGGCGCGCCATGAGCGCAATTGCCGAGATAGCAATCCTCGACATAGTCCTTCTCGACGCCGGCGCGGTCGACTGCGTGGTGAATGGCGTGGGCCGCGAGCGACATCGGCGGGGTGATGTTGAACCCGCCGCGGCCGGATTT
>NZ_JADPJF010000037.1:175291-177220 GCF_023073295.1 Bradyrhizobium sp. 23
AGGCCCGTGCGTGCATAGGAAACGATGACGGCTTCACGCATTGTTTTCTCCCTTTCGAACGATTTTGACCGGAGCATCGGTCGAGGTTTCTCGGCGCCATTGGTACACAATGTCCGGCGGTCGCGGGAGAAATAAAAACGCCGCCCTCGCGAGAGGGCGGCGTTGTTCCGCGGGTCGGAATATGTCGGCGGATCAGAACGTCAGCGCCTTGACCTGCTTGACCTGCGGCAGAGCCTGCACCTTGGCAAGCAGATCGGCCGGCACCGCGCCGTCGACCTCGATCAGCGCGATGGCATCGGAGCCCGGCGCAACGCGGCCAAGATGGAAGGTCGCGATGTTGATCTTGGCATCGCCGAGCAGGCTCGCGAACTTGCCTATGAAACCCGGCTTGTCCTCGTTGGTCACGTAGATCATCGACTTGCCAAATTCAGCGTCGACGCGGATGCCCTTGATGTCGACCAGGCGCGGCTTGCCGTCGGCATAGACCGTGCCCGAGACCGACCGCTCCTGCCGCTCGGTGGTGACGGTGACGGTGATCAGGCTTTCATAGTCACTCTGGGCGGCGCGGACGATCTCGTCCACCACCATGCCGCGCTCCTTGGCGACGACGGGCGCGGAGACGACGTTGACCTCACCCAGCATCGGCCGCAGCAGGCCCGACAGCACGGCGGAGGTGATCGCCTTGATCTTCATCTCGGCCACGTGGCCCTCATAGGTGATCTCGACCTTGAGGATGCCGCTCTCGGTGAGCTGTCCCGCGAACGAACCGAGCTTTTCAGCGAGCGCGATGAACGGCTTCAGCTTCGGCGCCTCTTCCGCCGTGATCGAGGGGAAGTTGACGGCATTCGAGATCGCGCCGGTGAGCAGGTAATCCGACATCTGCTCGGCAACCTGGAGCGCGACGTTCTCCTGCGCCTCGGTGGTGGACGCGCCGAGATGCGGCGTGCAGATCACGTTGGGATGACCGAACAGCACATTCGCGGTGGCGGGCTCCTCGACAAAGACGTCGAAAGCGGCGCCGGCGATGTGCTTGGAATTCAAAGCGTTGACCACGGCCTGCTCGTCGACGAGACCGCCGCGGGCGCAGTTGATCAGGCGCACGCCCTTCTTCATCTTGGCGATCGCGGCTGCGTCGATGATGTTCCTGGTCTTCTCGGTGAGCGGGGTGTGCAGGGTGATGAAGTCGGCGCGCTTGAAGAGGTCGTCGAGCTCGACCTTCTCGACGCCGATGTCCCTGGCGCGCTCCGGCGACAGGAACGGATCGAACGCGATCACCTTCATGCGCAGGCCGAGCGCGCGGTCGGCGACGATCGAGCCGATGTTGCCGCAGCCGACGACTCCGAGCACCTTGCCGGTGATCTCGACGCCCATGAAGCGGTTCTTCTCCCACTTGCCGGCCTGGGTCGAAGCGTCCGCCTGCGGAATCTCGCGCGCCAGCGCCAGCATCAGGGTGATGGCGTGCTCGGCGGTCGTGATCGAATTGCCGAACGGCGTGTTCATCACGATGATACCCTTGGCCGTGGCGGCAGGAATCTCGACGTTGTCGACGCCGATGCCGGCGCGGCCGATCACCTTGAGGTTGGTCGCCTTCTCGAGGATCTTCGCGGTCGCCTTGGTCGCGGAGCGGATCGCGAGGCCGTCGTAATTGCCGATGATCTCGGCGAGCTTGTCCTTGTCCTTGCCGAGATTGGGCTGGAAGTCGACCTCGACGCCGCGGTCTTTGAAGATCTGCACGGCAGCGGGAGAGAGCGCGTCGGAAATGAGAACTTTGGGTTTGGTCATGGAGATGTGTCCTTCGCCGTCCCTAGAGGGAGATCGGCCTGAGGGCCGGAATGGGGAATTGCTCGGAAGCTCTTTGCTCTCCCTCTCCCCGTTCTTACGGGGAGAGGGTCGGGGTGAGGGGCAGCCACAGGCGAGGTGCTCGCGGAG
>NZ_JADPJF010000037.1:177353-191757 GCF_023073295.1 Bradyrhizobium sp. 23
GTAAAAACTACGCCGCCTTGGCGAGCGCGGCCTTGGTCTCGGCGAAGGCCCAGTCGATCCACTGGGTCAGCAGCGCGACATCACTGGCCTCGACGGTGGCGCCGCACCAGATACGCAGGCCGGCGGGCGCATCGCGATAGTAGGCGAAGTCGTAGCCCGCGCCCTCTTTCTCGACCAGCGCCACCAGCTTCTTGCTGAACTCGGCCTGCGCGTCCTCGGAGAGTGAGGTGATCGCGGGATCGGTGAACTTCAGGCACACCGAAGTGTTGGAGCGGATTGCGGCGTCCTTGGCGAGGAAGTCGATCCAGGGCGTCTTAGCCTTCCAGTCGGCGAGCACCTTGGTGTTGGCGTCGGCGCGCGCGATCAACGCCTTCAGGCCGCCGATCGACTTGGCCCAGTTCAGTGCGTCGAGATAATCCTCGACGCAGAGCATCGACGGCGTGTTGATGGTCTCGCCGACGAAAATGCCTTCGTTGATCTTGCCGCCCTTGGTCATGCGGAAAATCTTCGGCAGCGGCCAGGCCGGCTTGTAGGTTTCGAGCCGCTCCACCGCGCGGGGCGACAGGATCAGCATGCCATGCGCGGCTTCGCCGCCGAGCGCCTTCTGCCAGGAGAAGGTGACGACGTCGAGCTTGGCCCAGTCGAGGGGTTGCGCGAACGCGGCCGAGGTGGCGTCGCAGATGGTCAGGCCTTCGCGGGTCGCGCTGATCCAGTCGGCGTTCGGCACGCGCACGCCCGAGGTGGTGCCGTTCCAGGTGAAGACGACGTCGGACTTCGGATCGACCTTGGAGAGGTCGGGGATCTCACCGTAAGCCGCGTTGAGCTTGGTGACGTCCTTGAGCTTCAATTCCTTGACGATGTCGCTGACCCAGCCCTCGCCAAAGGATTCCCAGGCGAGCGTGGTGACGGGCCGCGCACCCAGCATCGACCACAGCGCCATCTCGACCGCGCCGGTATCGGAGGCCGGCACGATGCCGATGCGATAATCAGCGGGCACTTCGAGCACTTCGCGCGTCAAATCGATCGCTAGCTTGAGCTTGGTCTTGCCGACCTTCGCGCGATGCGAACGGCCGAGCGCTGCGTCCTTGAGATTTTGGGCATTCCATCCGGGGCGCTTGGCGCAGGGGCCGGAGGAAAAATGCGGCATGTTCGGCCGCGAAGCGGGCTTCGCTACAGTCATCGTCTACCCTTCCAGATAGTAAGCCTCCCGTTGGGGGGAGGTGTCCCGCCGCGGCTGATACGGGAATCGGGAAGACCAGTCAAGGAAGTTCCGGCGCCTCACGCGCGGGTGATGGCGCCTCCGGTGCGATCTTGGGGGAATCGACCACCGCCAGCGCGTTCAGCAAGCCCGTGGCATCGCTGATCAATTGCGCGGCGCGGCGGCGGCTGCCGACTTTCAAAATGCATTTGTCATTGGCCTGCACGACGTAGTCGTTGCCGACCTTGATCATCGAATAGCTTGTCATCGAAATCCCCGAACCGATCGAGCCCGGTTTCGACGTCCCGTAGCACCGTTCGTTCCTTCACCAACGTGAACGCCGTGACGGTGGTTTATCAGCTCTTAATATGAACGTACGCGCGATCCGATTTCGCTGATCGCGCAAGGCTCATAGCGTGCTGCGTCAAAAGCGGACAGTCATGCCGACGTGACTCGCCGTGAACCCAAGCCGCTTGTAGAAGCGCTGCGCATCTGTTCGCGTCTGATGCGTCAGCAGTTCGACGAGATTGCAACCGCGCGCTTTCGCTTCCGTCACCGCCCATTGCACCAATTGCTCGCCGATGCCGCGGCTGCGGCAATCGGAAGCGACGCGGACGTCTTCGAGCAGACCGCGCAAGCCGCCTTGCGAGCTGAGACCCGGCAGGATCGCGAGCTGCAGGCAGCCGACCACCCTGCCCTCACTCTCGACAACCACAAGCTGGATATTTTGATCGCGCTCGACCCGCGCGAATGCCTCGTAATAGGACGCATGCAACGGGTCTTCCACGCGCTCGCGTGCGCTCCCGAGATGATCGTCGGCGAGCATCGTCACGATCGCAGCAACATCTTCGCGGCGCGCGGGACGAATGGAGACAGATTCGGCGTTCATAAAGTTACTCCTGCCTCAAGCGCGCCTAACGCACCTTGGGTAGCCCGAGAAAGGTCTCGGCTTCGCCGATCCAGCGGCGGATGGCGGCATAGCGACCGAGATCGAAGCCGCCTTCATGCGCGACGCGCGTATAGGCAAGCAGCGAGACGTCGGCAAGCGAAACGTCATCACCGGCGAAGAAGCGGTTTGCCGCCAGATGCTGCTCCATGCGATCGAGCGCCGCGTAGCCGCGCTTGACCTTTTCAGGATCGAGCTCGGAGGCGTCCTTGCCGAGATAGACGAGCTGGAAGCGGCACACCGCGATATAGGGCTCGTGGCTGTATTGTTCCCAGAACAGCCATTCGTCCATCTTGGCGGCAGTGAAGGCGTCGCCCGGAATGAGCGCACTGTCGCGCGCGAGATAGCGGATGATGGCATTGGACTGCGCCAGCGTGCGACCGTCGTCGAAAGCGACGGTGGGCACCTGGCCGGCACCGTTCATCTGGAGGAATTGCGGCGTACGGGTCTCGCCCTTGCGGGTGTCGATCTCGATCCACTCGTAGAGCACCGCGAGCTTGTCGCAGACCCACTTCACCTTCAGACAATTGCCGGAATTGCTATCGCCGTAGATCCGCATCGGTGCCCCCGCGCATTCGGCGACAGAGCATCAGGACGGAAGGAATCTGTCAACAGGAAGCGGGCGACTCAGAACTGGTAGCCAATGCCGACGCGGAAGTTATTCAGGCCGACAGTGATGTCCTTCACGTCCGAGAAGCCGACATGCTCCCATTCGCCGCGAACCAGGATGTTGTTGCAGATCGCGTACTCGACACCGATACCGGCCGTCCATCCGTACATGAAGCTGTTGGTGCGCAGCTCAGTCTTGTTAAACGTACCCGTGTCAATCGTGTCCTGTCGATGGATCGTCGCCGTAACACCGCCCAGGACAATCGACTCGTCATAGTCGTCATGCTTGATGTAGGACACCGTCGCGAATCGCGAAACTTCAGCGCGCCCAATCGCCAGACCGGCGAAGGCATAGGGCATGAAGTCGCCGCCGTCCCAACCGACCCGACCGCGGAAGGTGGCGTAATCCTTCAGCTTTAGCGCAGCACCACCACCGAGTGAAGTGACGTAGGTATAGGTATGGCCCGTTGGCGCCGTCTCACCGTCGAGAATGCGTGTCATGGAATCACTTGCCGAGCTCGATATATTCTTCATGTAGCTGTAATTGGCCTCGACGCCGAACACTGCATCGTAGAGCTGCCAATTGCGGCCGACATAGGCGCCAAACCCGGTCGACTGCACGTGGTTACTCGGCAGCAGCGACCAGCCGCCGACTGGCGCCTCAAGGATGCTGTTGCGAAGCATGAAGTCGGTCATCGTCTTCGGAGCATGACTGAAATCAACATCGGTCGTGGCAAACCCGAACTGGCCGCCAACATAAAAACCGTCCCAGTTGTGGGACGTCTTTGACAGCCCGTCGGTGAAGCTGCCTCGGAGGATGGGAAGATCGGAGAGATCGGCCGCGTGCGCCGCAGAGACCGTCCCCAACATCGCCACCGCCAACAAAAGCCTACGCATCGAACGCTCCATCGAACTCGAACTTTCGCTCGTGATCATGGCCCGTTAACCTTAACCAATGGTTGCGCCGGAGGCTTTCGTCGCCGCCCGCCATGAAAAATACGCAAAGCAAAACGGCGCGGGATGATCCCGCGCCGTTAAGAGAGATTAAGCGATGAGGCTGACGATCAGCCCTTGGTGACGAGCGGCGGCATGTAGGCCGGCGGGCTGTCGAGATTCCAGCGCACGCCGAGCTTCAGGTCGTGCGAGGTAATGTCCTTGAACTTGAAAACGTTGCCGGTGGTTGCCCCGGTGTAGGTCGACAAGACACCGGTTTGCCCCTCACCCATATCGACATAGCTGTAGGCCAGTTCGAGAACGAGGTTGGGATTGACCTTGTACGCGAGACCCGCATGGGCAGCCCACGCCAGGTTCCACTTCGAACCGGCTGGTGCGCTCGAGAAGCTCGCCGTCGAGAACGCAAGATCGTTGATGCCGGTATCGGTAAAGTTCGAGATGGAGACGCGTGCGCCGCCAACGCCGGCACCGATGAACGGCGTGATGCACCACCAGGTGCCCAGGTCGACATACGCGTTCGCCAAGACCAGCCATTCGGACTTGGATGCGCTGTAATTATCGATCCCGCTGTAGGGCACGCCGCCCGCGGTTCCGGTGAAACGATCCGTTCCCTTGAAATTCGAATTGCCGCGATACTGCCCGGTCACGTCCGCGCGGAACCAATTGTTGAACCGGTAACCCGCGCCGAGGCCAAAGATGCCGGCGGTGTCGAACGACGACTGCTGATTGAACGAGGTGAGCTGCGAATAGGCGGACTCGCGACCGTAGTGGAGATCGCTCGTCTTCTGATTGCTGAAGCCGACGTCGCCGCGCAGGTACCAGCCACCGAAGTCGGCGGGCGGAGCCGGGGGCGCGTACATCGGAGGGGGCGCCGCGATCGGCATGTCGGCGGCGAACGCCATCGAGGAGATCAGGGTTGCCGCACCCGCGGCAAGGAGAGACTTAACGCTACGCATTGGCTTCGTCCTTTTGGCCGGTGAGGCAATACGGCGCCTCACGTTCTGGAAACTCACGGCCCGGACGATGCCAGCAAATGCTTAAGCGCCACTTAACCCTAATTTTTAAGGTTGATTTTTTCTCAACTCGCACGCGCGGGCGTCGCGAGCGTTGCAAAAATGCAGCGCCAAATGCGACGCCGTCGCCGCATTTCCTAACGATGTATGAAGCCGCGTTGCAGCAAGTCAGGATATGTTAACGCGCGTGCCGCGGCAGCTTGGGCAGGAATACCGCAAGCAGGCCGATCGCCGGCAGATAGGCGCAAACCTGGTAGACGAACGCGATCGAGGTGTGGTCGGCGAGCTTGCCGAGCACGGCGGCGCCCAGGCCGCCGATGCCGAAGGCGACACCGAAGAATACGCCGGAGATCATGCCGAAGCGGTGCGGTACCAGCTCCTGCGCGAACACGATGATCGACGACGTCGTCGAGGAGATGATCAGGCCGATGAGCACGGACAGCACCGCGCTCGCATAGAGCCCGGCATAGGGCAGCGCCAGCGTGAACGGCAGCGCCCCCAGGATCGAGATCCAGATCACGATCTTGCGGCCGAAGCGATCGCCCAGGGGACCACCGAGAAAAGCGCCGACCGCGTTCGCTGCGAGGAAAATGAAGAGATACATCTGCGCGGCTTGCGTCGATACGCCGAAGCGGTCGATCAGATAGAAGATGTAGTAGCTCGACAGGCTCGAGACGTAGAGCTGCTTCGAGAACAGCAGCGCGACCAGCACGAGGAGCGCAACGACGACGCGACGCGAATTCGGCGCGTCGGGATGGGCTTGATCCACCACCGCCTTCTTCGCCTTGATCTGCGGTTCGTACCAGCGGCCGATGCGCCAGAGGATGAGGATCGCGAGGAAGGCGATCGAGGAGAACCAGGCGATGCTGCCCTGCCCGAACGGCACGACGATGAGCGCGGCGAGCACCGGTCCCATCGAGGTGCCAAAACTGCCGCCGAGCTGGAACACCGATTGCGCAAAACCGTAACGGCCGCCGGAGGCGAGCCGCGCGATGCGCGCCGACTCCGGGTGAAACACCGCCGAGCCGAGGCCGACCAGAGCGGCGGCGACGAGGATGACCAGATATTGGTGGGCGGCACTGAGCAGCAACAGACCGAAGAAGGTCGAGGCCATGCCGATCGACAGCGAATAGGGCTGCGCCTTCTTGTCGGTGTAGTGGTAGACCACCGGCTGGAGCAGCGAGGCCGTGAACTGGAAGGCCAGCGTGATCATGCCGATCTGCGCGAAGTCGAGCGCGTAGGTGTCCTTCAGGATCGGATACACCGAAGCGATCAGCGACTGCATGGTGTCGTTGAGGAAGTGCGAGAAGCTGATGCCGGCCAGCACGACATAGGCCGGCCCCGCGGCACTTTTGGCGCCGGGTGCGACGTCGCTGACGAGGACGGGCTCCGTCAGTGTTTCCTCTGAGACGACGACAGGCTTGTTCACTGGAGCATCCCGGCGGGCGCGGCAGATTGCCGCGACAAGCTAGTTACGATGCGCGCGGCGACCGATCCACCGCCAAACGCCCATGGCTGGAATGCGCTTCGCCAGATTTCGCGGCCAAACTGCGGCCTGCATGGTTCGAGACGCCCGCCTGTGGCGGGCTCCTCACCATGAGGGTCTACGTCTTCGCCTGGAAACAAAACCTCATCCTGAGGAGCCCGCGAAAGCGGGCATCTCGAAGGATGGCTGCGAGTTCAGGCCGCGGCGTTCCCGAGCGCCGAGACGATGGTATCGACGACGTCCTCGACCAGGATGCGATCCTCGCCCTCGCCCATGACGCGGATCACCGGCTCGGTGCCGGAGGAGCGGATCAGCAGGCGGCCGTGGCCGTTGAGCCGCTGCTCGCCGTCGGAGATCGCCGATTTGACGTCGGAATTGTCGAGCGGCTTGCCGCCCTTGTGACGGACGTTCTTCAGGATCTGCGGCAGCGGATCGAAACGGTGGCAGACTTCCGACACCGGCCGGCGCAGCTTCTGCACCACGGCAAGCACCTGCAATGCGGCCACGAAGCCGTCCCCGGTGGTGGCGTAGTCGGACAGGATGATGTGGCCGGACTGCTCGCCACCGAGATTGTAGCCGCCGTTCAGCATCTGCTCGAGCACGTAGCGATCGCCGACCGGCGTGCGCACGAGATCGAGCCCCTGCGCATTAAGGAAGCGCTCGAGCCCGAGGTTCGACATCACGGTGGCGACGATGCCCGATCGCGACAGCCGACCGTCTTCCTTCCAGCTCTGCGCGATAACCGCGAGCAGCTGGTCGCCGTCGACGATGTGGCCGCGCTCGTCGACCAGGATGACGCGATCGGCGTCACCGTCGAGCGCGATACCGATGTCGGCGCGCATCTCGCGCACCTTCTTCGACAGCGCTTCCGGCGAGGTGGAGCCGCATTCCTTGTTGATGTTGAAACCGTCGGGCTCGACCCCGATCGGGATCACGTCGGCGCCCAGCTCCCACAGCGCTTCCGGCACCACCTTGTAGGCGGCGCCATTGGCGCAATCGACCACGACGCGCAGGCCGTCGAGTGACAGATCGCGCGGCAGCGTGCGCTTGGCGAATTCGATGTAGCGGTCATGCACGCCGTCGATGCGGCGGGCGCGGCCGAGACTGGCGCTCTGGGCGAGACGCTTGTCGATGGGCTCATCGAGCAGCTGCTCGATCTGCTTCTCGACGTCGTCGGAGAGCTTGAAGCCCTGCGGCCCGAACAGCTTGATGCCGTTGTCCTCGAACAGATTATGCGAGGCGGAGATCATCACGCCGAGATCGGCGCGCATCGACTTGGTCAGCATCGCGACCGCGGGCGTCGGCATCGGGCCGACCAGCAGCACGTCCATGCCGACCGAAGTGAAGCCCGCGACCATCGCGTATTCGATCATGTAGCCGGACAGGCGGGTGTCCTTGCCGATCACGACCCTGTGGCGGTGGTCACCGCGCTGAAACGCCAGGCCTGCGGCCTGGCCGACCTTGAGCGCGAGCTCCGGCGTGATCAGTCCGTTGGCGCGGCCCCGGATCCCGTCCGTCCCGAAATATTTGCGGCTCATATCGTCCCCCACGCAACAACCAGGGATCCCCAGCGCAACCTCCGGGTGCCCAAGCGGGACCCGCATCCCTGATTTGCTGAGGTCTTATAGAGCCATCACGGCTAACTTGGCTTCAAAAAATATGATGAATCATTACGGAACCGGGCGGCTCCCGGCCCCGATAACGTCTTGTTAACATTATATTCCGTTGAAGATACTGGAACAGGGCGGAACCGGCACCTAGTCCGAGCGCTTCACATGGCCGTCGGCGCGGCTCGGCGCCGGCTGGGTGACACTGACGGGATCGGAGCCCGGAAAGGTCTCTTCCAGACCCTCCTCCAGCGCTTCCTCGAGATCATGCTTCTCCTTGATCTCCTCCGGCGTCGGTCCGGTGTGCGGCCTGGTCATGGCGCCCTCCTCTCCACAAAGGATTTGCAAACGATTTGGCTGTGCATCCAACCATGCTAGATGACCCCTCGATCTTCCGATGCAAGAGTCTTCCCATACAAGACTCTTCCGACAAGACGGGCCGGGAAACGTTCATGAAGCACATCACCTGTATCGACGATCTTCGCACACTGCATCAGCGCCGCGTGCCGAAGGCGTTCTTCGATTATTGCGACCGCGGCTCCTACGCCGAGGAAACGCTGCGCGCCAACCGCGAAGACATGCAGGCGATCAAGTTCCGCCAGCGCATTCTGGTCGACGTCTCCAAACGCGACACCGCGACCACGATCCTCGGCGAGCCCTCGACCATGCCGCTAATCCTCGCGCCGGTGGGCCTGCTCGGCATGCAGCATGGCGATGGCGAGATCCATGCCTGCCGTGCCGCGCAAGCGGCCGGTATCCCGTTCACGCAGTCGACGATGTCGATCTGCTCGATCGAGGACATCGCGGCCAATGTCGAGAAGCCGTTCTGGTTCCAGCTCTACGTGATGAAGGACCGCGGCTTCATCAAGGAGTTGATCCAGCGCGCGATCGCGGCGAAATGCTCCGCGCTGGTGCTGACCGTCGATCTCCAGGTCATCGGCCAGCGCCACCAGGACATCAAGAACGGCATGACGATCCCCCCCGAGTGGACGATGTCTAAATTTCTGGATTTCGCCACAAAGCCCGCGTGGGTCTCCGGCGTGCTGCGGGGCAAGCGCCGTACCTTCGGCAACATCGCCGGCCACGTGAAGAACACCGAGGACCTCAATCGCCTCGCCGAATGGACCGCCTCGCAGTTCGACACGTCGTTGAACTGGAAGGACGTCGAGTGGGTCCGCAGCATCTGGCCGGGCAAGCTGATCATCAAGGGCATTCTGGACGTCGAGGACGCCGAGGAAGCCGCCAAGACCGGCGCGCAGGCTCTCGTCGTCTCGAACCATGGCGGCCGTCAGCTCGACGGCGCGCCGTCATCGATCGAGGTGCTGCCCGAGATCGCCGAGGCGGTCGGTGACAGGATGGAGATCATGTTCGACGGCGGCATCCGCTCCGGCCAGGACGTGATGCGCGCGCTCGCGCTCGGCGCGAAGTCCTGCATGATCGGCCGCGCCTACGCCTATGGCCTTGGCGCCGGCGGCCAGGCCGGCGTCGCCAAGGCGATCGACATCATCCAGAAGGAGCTGCTCACCACCATGGGCCTGTGCGGCGTCAACCGGATTGACGAAATCGACGAACATATCATCGCGATGTGAACCGCAGCGGCAGTGCCGTAGGGCGGGCAAAGCGAAGCGTGCCCACCAATTCGCAAATCGTAGGGTGGGCACGGCGCTTCGCGCCTTTGCCCACCCTAAGATTTCAGCGTTCGCCCTCACATCGGCGGCGTCACCCCGTCGCGGCCGACATTCACCCGGTTGGCCTCAAGCGAACCATCGTCCTTCTTCACCGCGCCGAAAATGATCAGCTTGGCGCCGGGCTTGAGCTCGGATTTGTCGCTGGCGACGAAGGTGACGATCGGCGTGTCCGGCGGCACCACGACTTTCTTCTCGCCGTCCTTGTACTTGACCGTGATGTTCTGGCCGTCGGTGCCCTTCACCGTCTGCGCCACGGTGGCGTTGGTCATGGTCGAGTTGGCGCGCGCGTCCCAGGGACGAAAACCTTCGGCCGCGCCGCGCTGGTTTTCGGGGAAGATGTGCACCGCGATCGCCTTCTGGGTGCCGTCGGGCTCGGGCAGGCCGGTGACGCCGATATAGGAGCCGTCCTTGATCTCCGACAACGACGTCTTCACCACCGCGAAGACGGCGACGTTGTCGGTCATGCGCACCTTCACGTCGGTTCCTTCGCGGGTCTTGATGCCGAGCGTGTTGCCGTCGACGCTCTCGATGGTGCCGCGGATGCGGACCGTCGGCGTCTGCTGCGCCAGGGCGGATGACGTGACGATGCAGGCGGCGAACGCGGCCACGCCGAGGCGTGATATCCAGGTTCTCTTCGACATGTTGTTATTCTCCATTTACATCGGCGGCGTCAGGCCGTCGCGGCCGACGCTGACGCGGTTGGTTTCGAATGAGCCGTCCGGCAGCTGCTTCATGAAGGCGATCACCTTGGCGCCGGCCTTCAGATCGGATCTGTCGCCGGGGACAAAGATCACCACCGGCGTATTGTCGGCGACGAACACCTTCTTCTCGCCGTCCTTGTACTTGACCAGCAGCGTATGGCCGTCATTGCCGACCACGCTCTCCGACACGGTCGCATTGGTCATGCTGGAATTGGGCTTGAGGTCATAGGGTCGCGAGCCCTCGCCGGTGCCGCGCAAGCTCTCCGGAAACACGTGCACCTCGACCGCGTTCGCGCCTCCGTCCGGTCCCGGCACGGTGGTGGCGCCGACGAAGGAGCCGGGCTTGATGTCGGCAAGTGAAATCCTGGTAATGCCCGACACGTTCACGTCGGAGGCGATGTGCAGCTTGACATCCTCGCCGCTGCGCGCCTTGAGCTGCATCGTGTCGCCATTGACGCTTTCGATCGTGCCTCGCACGCGCGTCGGCACCGGCGCCCTTTGCGCAAGGGCCGAGAGGGTCGAGACGGCCACCATCGCGACGGCGATGAGCGGACGTGTGAAAGTTGCACGTTGAACAGACATGATGGTCTCCGATTGCGCCCTATTGTCCCTACGGACATAGAACTCCGGAGATTACGCGCTATTCTCTCAAGTCTTTGTGAGATCGGCCTCGACCAGCGCACGCAGCTCGGCCGTGACCTGCGGCCGCTGGCCGAACCACAGCTCGAAGCCGCGGACCGCCTGATGCAGCAGCATGCCGAGCCCGTCGGCGGTCTTCAACCCGCGCGCCTGTGCGGCCGCCAGCAGCGGCGTCACCAGCGGGACATAGACGAGATCGGCGATCACGGCGCCATCCGGCAGGCGCGCCACTTCAAGGTCGAGTGAAGGCTGACCGTGCATGCCGAGCGAGGTCGTGTTCACGAGAAGTTTTGCACGCGGCAGAATGTGGTCGATGCCATCCCACGCAACAGGATGCACCTTCGGCCCGAACTGCCTTGCAAGCATCTCGGCCCGGCCGACGGTGCGATTGGCGAGATGGACGCGCTTGATGCCGCGTTCAAGCAACCCGAACACGATGGCGCGCGAGGAGCCGCCGGCGCCGAGCACCAGCGCCTCTTCGGCTGCGTCCCAGCCGGGCGCGCTGGCATCGAGATTGCCGATAAAGCCCTCGACGTCGGTGTTGGTCGAGCGCAGCTCGCCGTCTGCAAACCAAAGCGTGTTGGCCGCACCGACCGCTCGCGCGCGGGCATCGGGCGTCGACAGCTCGAGCACGCCTTCCTTGTGCGGGATGGTGACGTTGGCGCCGACGAAGCCGCGCAGCGACAGCCGCAGGACGAAGTCACGCAAATTATCGGGTGGAACCGCCTCGATGACATAGCCGCCCTCGATCCCGAGCGTGCGCAGCCAATAACGATGGATCAGCGGCGAGCGCGAATGCGCGGCCGGCCATCCGATCAGGCAGGCTGCGGGAGCCTTGGTCACGGTCGTCCTCCCCTGGGGTGGTTTCGGAGGCGATCCATTTCGCGTCCCGCAGGCGCTGTCAAGCGCGCGGGGCCGTCTCGGGAGAGGCTCGACGTCAGGTCGTGCCCGCCTCACCACCCGCGGGCAGCGCCGCGCCGCCCTTGATGTCGGCGACCGCACGCGCGATGGTCTCGCGATAGCGCGCGCGTGGCGGCGTGACGCCATGGGTGAGCAGCGCACGGCGGACCGCAGGCGACGCCCCTGTGATGAACAGCCGGATGCCCTGGCGGTGGGCCTTGGCGGCGACGCGGCCGAGCACGTTGGCCGCGGTCGAATCCAGGAACGGCACGTCGGCGAAATCGACGATAAAACCCTTGCGCTTGTCGGCGATGCCGTCGAGCACGCTGCCGATCGCCGAGGCCGCGCCGAAGAAGAACGCGCCGGTGATGCGATAGACCAGCACGTCGCGATCGACCGCGAGTGCGGGGTCGTAAGGCACGCGCCCGCCATTATCGTCATCGGGACGATCGGCGGCCACCAGTGGCGATCGTTCCTCGATGCCCGTCATTTCCGCCATGCGATGGATGAACAGGACCGCGCCAAGCGCGAAGCCAACCAGAATGCCCTCGGTCAGATCGCGGAAGATGGTGAGCAGGAAGGTTGCGAGCAGCACGACGGCATCGCCCCATGACGAGCGCAGGAGCGTCGCGAATTCGTGCTTCTCCGCCATGGTCCAGGCCACCACGACGAGCACGGCGGCGAGCGCGGCCAGCGGGATGTAGCTCGCGAGCGGCGCTGCGATCAGCATGAACAGCAGCAGGAAAACCGAATGCAGCATGCCCGCGAGCGGCCCCCGCGCGCCGGCGCGGATGTTGGTCGCCGTGCGCGCGATCAGCCCCGTGACACAGATGCCGCCGAACACCGCCGCGCCGACATTGGCGGCACCTTGCGCCACCAGCTCGCAATTGGAGCGGTGACGGCGTCCGGTCATGCCGTCGGCCACCACCGCCGACAGCAGCGATTCGATGGCGGCGAGCAGTGCGAAGGAGATCGCATCGGGCAGCACGGCGGTCGCCTTCGCGAGCGAGAATGCAGGCAAGGCTGGCGAGGGCAGTTCCCGCGGAATGCCGCCGAAGCGCGATCCGACGGTCTCGACCGGCAGCGACAGCACGGCACATGCGACCGCCGCGAGCACGACCGCGATCAGGATACCGGGCCAGGACGGCAGCCAGCGTCGCAGGCCGGCGATGATGGCAATGCTGACGATCGCAACCGCGACGGCCGACGGATTGACGGTGTGCAGGCCCCCGGCAAGCGCGACGAGTTTCGGGACGAATTCGCTGGGCTCCTTCGCGAGGAGCGTGATCCCGCCGAGATCGCGCAGCTGGCTGGCGAAGATGATGACGGCGATGCCGGCCGTGAAGCCAACCGTCACAGGATATGGAATGAACTTGATATAGGTGCCGATCCGCAGGAAGCCCGCAGCGATCAGGAACAGGCCCGCCATCAGCGTGGCCAGGACCACGCCGTCAACCCCGTGACGGTCGGCGGTCGCCGCAACCAGCACAATGAAGGCGCCGGCCGGACCGCCGATCTGGAATCGGCTGCCGCCGAGCAGTGACGCAATGAAGCCGCCGACAACAGCGGTGTAGAGTCCGCGGTCCGGCGTCACGCCCGAAGCGATCGCGATCGCCATCGACAACGGCAACGCGACGATCGCGACCGTGAGGCCCGCGAACACATCGGCACGGAAATCCGATAAGCCATAGCCCTCGCGCCATACGGTGACGAGCTTTGGCAGATAGAGTTCGGTAAAGGTCGGCCGACGAGGCTGGTGCAGCTTGCCTGCGTGTTCGCCTGTGATGCTCATTTCAGCAAAATGCTCCGCTGCCCACAACGCTCCGATGCATCGTGCGGCCGCGTATCGGGGCGCGACGGTGCGTTAGTTAAGACTGCTCCCGAGCATGATCATTGCGGGATCATGCTCCCACCCGACGCGGCGGCCCCGGCTCCTTGAGCCGAACGCCGCGTCCGCCGCCTTCGCTGCGCGCCTGTTCGCCGATCAGCTCGACGCCGGCGCGATCAAAGGCTTCGACCACTTTCATCAAGGTCTCGACCACGCCGCGGACATTGCCGGTGCTCGCCTCCATCCGCTGAATGGTCGGCAGCGAAACGCCTGCGAGCTCCGCCAAGGCCCTCTGGTCAATGCCGAGCAGCGCACGCGCTGCCCGCATCTGGAACGACGTGATCACCTTGGCCTCACGTATGAAAGATTATAAATGATGTCTGGAGCATGCACAATGATGTAAAATACATCATAAACGACCGAACGCAAGGGGAAGCTCGCCATGCGAGCCATCCGTCTCCACCGTCATTGCGAGGAGCGAAGCGACGAAGCAATCCAGAATTCCTCCGCGGAAAGACTGGATTGCTTCCGCCTTCGCTAAAGCTTCGGCGGACAAGTCGCTGCGCTCACACTGACGGTTGGGAGGAGCAGCGTGAGTCCAACCTTCGCCACGCCCATTGTGAAGCCCGTCACCCCACCCCTCTCCCCGTAAGAACGGCGAGAGGGAGTGAGACAGTGATGCGTCCCTTACTTCGGCAGACCGATCACGCCGCGTGCTGATGCGCTGCGATGATCTGGTCGGCGGCGCGCCCCGTGACTTCGGCCATGTGGTCGAACTGGCGGGTGAAGCTGCCGGCGCCTGCCGTGGCCGAGCGCAACTCAACGATCAATTCGC
>NZ_JADPJF010000037.1:191862-201326 GCF_023073295.1 Bradyrhizobium sp. 23
GCGGACGCAGTCCCATCCGCTCCAGCCGTCGCGGGTGTCAAAGCCGAGGATCTGGCCGCGCCGTGCCGACAGAATCGCATTGATCTTGGCGGTGGCGTCGGTCGGGCAGACGATCTCGACCACATGGATCGGCTCCAGCAGCACCGACTGGCATTGCGGCAGGCCCTCGGTGAGCCCGACCCGCGCCGCCGTGCGGAAGGCGAGGTCGGAGGAATCGACGCTATGATAGGAGCCGTCGGTCAGCGTCACCTGCAAATCGGTGACCGGGAAACCGAGCGGGCCGCGGGCGAGCCCGTCGATGACCCCCTCTTCCACCGCGCCGATGTAGTTGCGCGGGACCGCGCCGCCGACCACCTTCTCGGCGAACTTGAAGCCCTCGCCGCGCGGCAGCGGCCTGATGTCGAGCACGACATCGCCGAACTGGCCATGCCCGCCAGACTGTTTCTTGTGGCGGCCGCGCTGGACGATCGGCTTGCGGATGGTTTCCTGATAGCCGATCGCGGGGGGATGCGAAGCGACCTTGACGCCGAAACGATCGCGCAGCCGCTCGCTCGCGACGCGCAAGTGCATCTCGCCCTGACCCCACAGCACGGTGTCGTGGGTCTGCGCGTTCATCACGAAGACGAGCGAGGGGTCCTCCTCGTGCAGCCGCATCAGCGCCTGGCCGAGCTTGACGTCGTCCTTGCGGTCGGTGGCCGCAACCGAGATCGCGAGCACCGGCGGAGTGGGTTCTACGGCGGTTAGCGCTGCCGGCTGGATCTTGCCGCTCGAGACCGTGTCGCCGGTCTTGATCGGGTCGAGCTTGGCGAGCGCCACCGTATCGCCGGCTTCCGCCGCGGTACGCTTGGTGTCGTAGGCCCCGGTGACGGCGAGGATGCCGGAGATGCGGCTGGCCCCTCCGGAGGAGGCTTGCAGCGTGGCACCGTCGTCGAGATGGCCAGCGAGCATGCGCGTCAGCGACAGCTTGCCGCCGTGCTGCGAATGCAACGTCTTGAAGACGAAGCCGAGGGCGTCCCTCGTTTCGGGAACGCCGAGACGTTTTGCCGTTTCCGCGATACCGGGCGCCTCGTGGCGCAACGCTTTCATCAAACGCAGCACGCCGTTTTCGCGTGCGGCGGCGCCCAGCAGCACGGGGCAGATCAGCCCGTCGCGCAATTCGCGGGCGAGATCGTCGAACACGGCATCGCGCGGCGGCTGGATGTCCTCGAGCAGCTGCTCCATCAGCGCATCGTCGTGATCGGCGAGCTTCTCCAGCATCGAAAAGCGGGCCTCCTTCTCGCGATCGAGATCGCCGCCTTGGAGCGCGACCACTTCGGAGGCCTTGTGCTCGCGGTAAATGAACGCACGCTCCAGCGCGAGATCGACGAAGCCCTCGATCAGTTCGTCCTTCCAGATCGGGATCTGGCGCAGCACCAGCGGTACGCGCGAGGCGGGCTGGAGCATCTCGAGCGTCTCGCGGATGCGCTTGTTGGCGCGGTCGATCTTGTTGAGGAACAGGAAACGCGGGATCTCCAGCTCCTCCAGCTCGCGCAGGATGATCTGAAGCTGCGGCAGCTTCTTCTCGTCGGCTTCGCAGACCACGATTGCGGCATCGACCGCAGGCAGCGCGGCGCGCATGTCGTGGGCAAATTCGACGGAACCGGGACAATCGAGGAAGGTGTAGCTGTCGCCCATGAAACTCGTGGTGACGGCAGTCAGCCCGACGGTCATCTTGTGATGACGGGCCTCTGGCGTGGCGTCGCCGACGGAGGTTCCGGCATCGACGCTGCCGGCGCGCGGGATTGCGCCCGTTCGCGCCAGGATGGCTTCGAGAAGTGTGGTTTTACCGCTTTGGAAAGGGCCCACCAGCGCGATGCACCGTGGACCTCGGGGACTTCTGACGTCTTGTCCCATTCGCCGCCTCCTTGGTGTGGAGCTCGGCCCATGATTGGGTCGGCAAACGCTGATGCTCTGCCCGTCCCCGAGATTTGGCAAGCATCAAAAATCGCTGCGGTGCGTCGTCGGTATTTCCTCCTCTCCCGGAGAGAGGTTGAGGAGGAGCGCTTCGGCTGGCGCCGAGTCTCAACGTCCCGGGCGGAGTTCCAGGCTCTCGAGGCCGGCGGCGACGTTGAGGCCGACCTGGCCCTGCACGCTGAGCGGCTGGAGCGCGATCGAATTGTTGGAGCCGCCGACCAGCACGTTGCCGCCGAGACCGACACCGACCGAGGCGCTGCCCTGCGCACCGGCGTAGTTGCCGGCGAGGTCGCCCGGGCCGAGCCGGTTCACCGGCGCGAACACGCCCCACGCCAAAGCCGTCTCCTGTGTGATGCCGATATCCAGACCGACCTTGCGGATCGTCGCAACGTAACGGTCGTCCGGCAAACCATCGACGCGCAGCACGCAACCGAGATGGGTCACCGATCCCACGATGAAGCCCACGCTGGCGCCGCCGCGGCATTCGAGCACGCCCACCTGCACCATCCGCGATTGCGCGCTGGCGCCCGTAACGGAGGCGACGAGGCTCGCAACGGCAAGCCCGGCGAGGAGGAGTGAACGGCGCATGAATATCTCCGGCGATGAATGTGATGCGAGCATGGAGGCGCGGCACACGCCGCGCGATGGTCTATGCCACAACAGTTCCGGTGGCGCCAGATCGTGCAGACTTGAAAGAAAAAGGGCCCGCATTGCGCGGGCCCTTTGATGTCACTTCATGTCTGTGAGTTCAGCGCAGATTGCCGCAGAAGCGCTGGATGCGCTTGCAGGCGTCTTCGAGGTCCGAGGTCTTGGTCGCGTAGGAGATGCGGAACGCGGGGCCGAGGCCGAAGGCCGAACCCTGCACCACGGCGACGCCTTCGGTCTCCAGCAGTTCGGTGACGAACGTCTCGTCATTGTCGATCACCTTGCCCGACGGCGCGGTCTTGCCGATGGTGCCGGCGCAGGACGGATAGACGTAGAAGGCGCCCTCGGGCCGCGGGCACTCGATGCCCTTGGCCTGGTTCAGCATGGAGACGACGAGATCGCGGCGCTCCTTGAAGACCTTGTTGTTGGCGGGGATGAAGTCCTGCGGACCGTTCAGCGCCTCAACCGCGGCCCATTGCGCGATCGACGACGGGTTCGAGGTCGACTGCGACTGGATCGTCGACATCGCCTTGATGAGCTGCGCCGGACCGCCGGCATAGCCGATGCGCCAGCCGGTCATGCAATAGGCCTTCGACACGCCGTTCACGGTGAGCGTGCGGTCGTAGAGTTTCGGCTCGACCTGCGCGACCGTGGTGAACTGGAAGTCGTCATAGACGAGGTGCTCGTACATGTCGTCGGTCATCACCCACACATGCGGATGCTTGACCAGCACGTCGGTGAGCGCCTTCAGCTCGGTCCTGGTGTAGGCAGCTCCCGTCGGGTTCGACGGCGAGCACAGGATCACCCATTTGGTCTTCGGCGTGATCGCGCGCTCGAGTGCCTCGGCCTGGAGCTTGAAGCCGGTCGCGGCGGTGCAGACCACCGGCACCGGCTCGCCGCCGGCGAGCGCCACCATCTCGGGATAGCTGACCCAGTACGGCGCGGGGATGATCACCTCGTCGCCCGGATTGATGGTTGCCATCAGCGCGTTGTAGAGCACCTGCTTGCCGCCGGTGCCGACGATGATCTGGTTCGCCTTGTAGACGACGCCGTTCTCGCGCTGAAACTTGGCGATAATGGCTTCCTTCAACTCGGGAATGCCGTCGACCGCGGTGTACTTGGTCTTGCCGGCTTCGATGGCGTGGATCGCGGCCAGCTTGATGTTCGCGGGCGTGTCGAAGTCGGGCTCGCCGGCGCCGAGACCGATGACGTTGCGGCCCGCCGCTTTCAGCGCACGTGCTTTATCCGTGACCGCGATGGTCGCGGACGGCTTCACACGGTCGAGCGCAGCGGCAAGGAAGGACATCGTCATCTCCTGACAAGCGTCGTGAGCCCTTTGGCTTCACGACTCCGATTGTGGGAATGAACCACCCTAAAACGAGTGCCGTTGCACCGCAAGAAACTTCGGTCCGATCCCGCAAAAGTTTACGTGTCTGGCGTTTCGAGCCGCGATTTCCCGCAATATTCCGTAACTTTGCCGCGCAAACCCCTTATATCCGACAACGCGTGCCCTCGGAGCAATTTTGCGGGCCATGACGATGCGGAAGCTTCAGTGCCCAAGACGCGACCGCGGTGCTCGCACACGATCGCGTCGAGCAACGCACTTGCGCGTTGACGCAAGCGTGAACTGAGTTGGATGGTCGCACGGAAATGATCTTCCGCCGCATTGCAATGCGGTAGGGTTTTCGAGTTTTTCTATTGGCCGGGTCTTGCGGCGGATTCGCATCGGCATCATTGTTTAGCCGCGTTGCGGGGCAACAAGCGCCGCGCCCTCCCGTCGTCCGGAATCATCCCCAGAATGTACAAGCTCTATTCGATGCAGCGCTCGGGCAACAGCTACAAGGTCCGCCTTGCGCTGGCGCTGCTGAACTTGCCGTACGAAGCGGTCGAGGTGGACATTCTGCGCGGCGAGAGCCGCACCCCGGACTTCCTGGCCAAGAACCCATCCGGCCAGGTGCCGCTGCTCGAGGTCGGCGACGATCGCTATCTCGCCGAGTCCAACGCCATTCTCTGGTACGTCGCCGTCGGCACGCCGCTCGCGCCGGAGAACCGCATCGATCGCGCCGACGCGCTGCAATGGATGTTCTTCGAGCAGCACGCGCTGGAGCCGAACATCGGCGCGGCCTATTTCTGGCTGTCGCTGGTGAGGGGCGGCCGCGACCTCCAGACTCATTCGCTGGAGGACTGGATGGAGCGCGGCTATGGCGCGCTCCAGGTGATGGAGAATCATCTCAGGACCAACGCCTATTTCGCCGCCCGCCAGCTCACGGTCGCCGACATCGCGCTGTACGGCTATACCCACCTCGCCGACCGCTGCGACTTCGACCTCTCGACCTTCCCGGCGATCCGGGACTGGCTGAAGCGCGTGGAAGCGGCGCCTGGCTACGTCGCAATGGACTGGCGGCCGGCCGACATCGAGGACCCCGCCAGCATCGCCGCTGGTGCCTGAGGGGCGAGCTCTGGCAAATAGCGGGCATAAAGGTCACCATTGCCGCAATCTCGCCATTTTCGCTCGATTGGCCGCCGCAATATTGCCGATTGCAACAGTGAAATTGTTCGATGTCGCGGGTGATTCGCTCGCGCGTTGAAGGATTTAGACCATGATTCGGGCGTCCGGCACGGCAGGCTTTCAGGGCCCACCCGCTACCGTTTCGTCTTCCCGGCTGACCAACGCGGTCGCGGCCTCGCTCGCCGTCGCCGCGCTCTCGTTGTGCCTGATCGTCACCCTGACGGTGCTGTCGACCAAGGCGACCATGGCGATGGGCCTGCCGGTCTGATTCCCGCTTCATCCTGGACCCGCCTTCAAGGCGCCGCATGGCCCGCGCCGACCGGCATCGCGACAGGACGTCGATGAAATCACCTGTGGTCATCGTTGCAATCACCCTGACCGCGGCCATCCTGGTCGCGGCATCGCTGTTGATCTTCGTCGGCACGCGCAAGGGCCAGGGGACGTCGAAGCTGAATGCGCCCGCGCTGCAACAACGTCTCAAGCACGCGCACTTGGTCTAAAATCATCCGAAAGCTTTGCGCGAGACCCAAAGCGCACCTTAAGCACACCGCGCGAAACCGCATCGCAATGGCGCAATGTACGGTCAGTGTTGCCGCCTTACCTCGTTCAGGAAGGAGCGAGACAGCCCCATGCGGTTGGGATGGCGTGCGATCTCCGGTCCGGCGCTGACGGCAGCGACTTTGCTGCTGACGGTGTTTTTCGATCGCTTCGTCCCCACTCCCTGGCCCGCGCCGCTGCTCGTCTGCATCGTGGCGCTCGCCGGCGCGCTCTCGGGTCCCGCTTCCGCCGTCGCCAGCGCAGCCATCGCCGTCATCGGCGCGGCACTGCTGCTCCTCAGCCGGCACGGCGTTGCAGGCCTTACCACGGCGGATATGATCCAGCTCGGCCTCCTGGCCGCGACGGCCGCGGGCACCGCAGGCATCACCGGCCTGATGCGCCAGCGGCTGCTCGGCACGTTTGCCGCCGAGCGTCGGAGTCACGCCATCGCCGCGCGGCTGTCGGCCGCGCTCGACCAGGTCGATATCGGCATCGTGCTGCTCGATGCCGAGACGCGCGCCGAATTCATCAACCGCGCGTTCCGCGATTATTTTGCGGTGCCGGACGACATCGCCGACGGCAAGCCGCCGTTCGTCGCGCTGATGTATCACGGCCGCGACACCGGCGCGTTCGAATTGCCCGAGGACGAACTCGGCACCTTCATCGCTCAGCGCATGGAGATGGTCCGGATCGGCGATGCCACGCCGATCAACATCGCCTTGCGCAATGGCGAGGTGTTGCGCTTCGTCTGTGCCGCGCTGCCCGACGGCGGCCGCATGCTGAGCTACACGCCGGTGACCGACCTCGTGCGCCACACCGATGCGCCGTCCCGCGCCGACTACTACCGCTCGCTGCGCGATCCCGCGGGCCGCAAGCTGATCCGGTATCTGCGCGTCGCGGAGTGATGCGCGATTGATCAGCACGTCCATCATCACGTATGAAGGACGCCTCATCGATCGCGGGAATTTCATATGTCGCTCACCATTCGCCCCGTCACCAGGCAGGACTACGATCAATGGCTGCCGCTGTGGGACGGCTACAACGCCTTCTACGGCCGCTCCGGTCCGACCGCGCTCTCGCCCGAAATCACGCGCGTGACATGGCAGCGCTTTTTCGATGCCTATGAGCCGGTGCACGGATTGGTCGCCGAGAGTGACGGCCGCCTGCTCGGGATGACGAATTACCTGTTTCACCGCAGCACCACCGCGATCGAGCCGTCCTGCTATCTGCAGGACCTGTTCACGACCGAGGCCGCGCGCGGCAAGGGCGTCGGCTCGGCGCTGATCCACGGCGTCTACGAGCGCGCAAAGCTCATGGGATCGCCGCGCGTGTACTGGCAGACGCACGAGACCAACGTGACGGCGCAGCGCCTGTACGACAAGGTCGCCGAGCGTTCCGGGTTCATCGTCTATCGCAAGATCTTCTGATCCTCGCGATCGCGCCGCCTGTGGATAACTCTGTCTGTCACCTGCGCGTAACATAGCGGGACTAGGCTGCAGCTGCGTCTGGTCAGCCCCCCGTCACCGATCAAGCGCCCCAAAGCGGTCCCCGTCAGTCGCCGCGTCTGACAGGGGCCGCATTTTTTTGTCGGCAGTCCTTGTCGGCAGCCTTGTCAGCATGGCAGCAACGCGGCGCACGGCTTGCTGCGGCGGGGCACCGCGGTCACAATGCGCCCCTGCCCATCTCCGACGGGGATCTCCCATGGAAATTCGCAATCTCGGCGCCTCCGGCCTGCGCGTGTCTGCGGTCGGGCTTGGCTGCAACAATTTCGGCCAGCGCACGGACCTGGAGACCTCGCGCAAGGTGATCCACGGCGCGCTCGATCTCGGCATCACGCTGTTCGACACCGCCGACATCTATGCCGGCATGGGCGGTTCGGAAACGGTGCTCGGCACCGTGCTCGGCGACCGCCGCAAGGAGATCGTGCTCGCCACCAAATTCTCCAAGCCGATGGCGGCCGACGGAACCAAGCAGGGCGCTTCGCGCCGCTACATCATGAACGCAGTCGAGGCGAGCCTGACGCGGCTCAAGACCGACTACATCGATCTCTATCAGCAGCACGATTACGACCCGCTGACTCCGATGGAGGAGACGCTGCGCGCGCTCGACGATCTCGTCCGTCAAGGCAAGGTGCGCTACATCGGCAATTCCAATTTTCCGGCCTGGCGCCTAGCGGGGGCCGAGTTCACCGCGCGCGCGATGAATGTCAGCCGCTTCGTCTCTTGCCAGGACGAATACAGCCTGCTGGTGCGCGACATCGAAAAGGATCTGCTGCCGGCGGCACAAGAGTACAAGCTCGGCCTGCTGCCGTTCTTCCCGCTCGCAAGCGGGCTGCTCACCGGCAAGTACCAGCGCGGCGCGGCCGCCCCGACCGATACGCGCTTCGGCAAGGTACCGGCATTACGCGACCGCTATGTCACGCCGCGCAACGAGGACATCGTCGAGAAGCTCACGGCATTTGCGAAAGCGCGCGGGCACAGCATGCTCGAGCTCGCCTTCTCCTGGCTCGCCGCGCGCCCGCAAGTGTCGAGCGTGATTGCCGGCGCCACCCGCGTCGCGCAGGTCGAGGAGAACGTGAAGGCGATTGCGTGGAAACTCGGTGCGGAGGAGATGGCGGAGATCGACAAGATCACGCTGGGCTGATCTTTGCGGCGGCGCGCGCTACTTGGCGCCGCGCCCCACCGTCTGCATCACCTCGAAGCCCTCGAACTGGGGATGGCCGAGATAGGTCGGCTTGGTGTCGCCGGCCCGCGCGTGCGCGGCACGAAAGGCATCCGATTTGGTCCAGGCCTCGAACGCCGCATGGTTCGCCCACACCGTGTGCGAGGCGTACAGCGTGTGATCCTCGAGCTCGGGGCCACGCAGCAGATGAAACTCGACGAAGCCCGGCACCTTGTCCAAATGAGTATCGCGCGAAAGCCAGACCTGTTCGAAAGCAGCCTCGGAGCCCTTGGCGACGCGGAAGCGGTTCATGGCGATGTACATGGGTGATGGTCTCCTGACGTTCGGCCGATCATGTCGTCATTCCGGGACGCGCCGCAAGGTGCGGGCCCCGGAATCGTAGGTTAAGCAACCAACCCCTTCATCGGACGTGCGCTTGCGCTATCTGGAAACACCGTCTCGGCCAGCACGCGATCCGACAGGCCGAACTGGCCCTGCAGCACGCCCTTGATCACGGAGCGCAGATCGGTGGTGGGCTTGAGGTCGCGGGCCTCGAAAAGGTTGGCGGGCTTGAGGCCGGGCCAGTCGGCGATGACGCGGCCGCCCTTCACCGCGCCGCCGGCGAGCAGCGCGATCGTTCCCGTGCCGTGATCGGTGCCGTCTGTGCCGTTGATGCGCGCGGTGCGGCCGAATTCGGTGGCGACCACGACGACGGTGTCGCGCCAGCGTTCCCCTAAGCCGCTTTCGAACTCGGCGAGCGCACCGTCGAGCCCGCCGAGCAGGAATGCGAGGCGACCGACAGGGCCGCCTTCATTGGCGTGCGTGTCCCAGCCATCGAACGCGAGCGCCGCGATGCGCGGGCCGTCGTCGGACGCCATCAGTTTTGCGGCGCCGCGCGCGACCTGCCGCATCTGCGCGACCGCGTTGCCCGGCTTCGGCTTCATGTCGTCGCCGCTCGCGGCCTTTTCCAGCGCAAGGCCCTGCGACAGCACAGCCGCCAGCGCGGGATCGCGGTGACGATAGAGCTCGACCAGACGCATTGCGGTGTCGTCATCGGCTTGCGGCAGCGCCACCGGCGCCCAGCCGACGGTCGGCGCATTGCCGCGCAGCACCAGCGGCGTGGTCGGGCCGACGGCAAGAGCACTCGACACCCGCTCGC
>NZ_JADPJF010000037.1:201401-205890 GCF_023073295.1 Bradyrhizobium sp. 23
CGCGCGGCAGCGCTTCCAGCGCGCGGTTGAGCCAACCGGATTGCACGCGCCCCGGGCCGGCATAGCCGCTTTCGAGCACGTCCTGGCCGTCGAAATGCGAGCGGTCGCGATAGGGCGTCGCGACCGCGTGGATCACCGCGGCGTGCCTGTCGCGATACATGCGTGCGAACTCAGGCATCGCCGGATGCAGCGCAAAGAAAGTATCGAGCATGATCGCGGGATGCGCACCGTCCGCCGTGAGCGCGATCGCCCCGTGCAGGCCGGCATAATCGGGATCGCCGACGGGCGCGACGGTCGAAAGCCCATCAAGCGCGCCGCGCAGGATCACCACGATCAGGCGAGGATCGCGGCCATCCGCGGCGCGCGCGAATTTCGGCAAGTAAGCCCAGGCCGCGAACGAGGCGCCGCCAAGCAGGAGGCCGCGCCGCGAGGTGAGGAGCCGGTTCTCGACGCAGTCGATCATCATCATCTCCTCTGCATTTCGGGCGACATCAACAGCAGCGCCAGCGCCTGCTGCCGCGACTCCGCGCGCTCGATGGTCCGCCGCGTTTCGATCGAGGCCGCATCCGCGGCGGCAAATTCCAACAAATCGAGCGGGTCGATGTTGGGCCCAAGCCGCGCGCCCATTTGCGCGGCAATGTCGAGCCGGAGCTTGATGCCTTCCGGCGCAGCCCAGGCGGCATTGGTGTCGGCGAAACCATTCGGGCCGGCCGGCGACCACAGCGGCTGGCCCAGCAGATTGAGGTTGTTGAGATAGGCGCCGGGATCCTCCGGCACGCGCGCGAGCAGCCGGCCGCTCGCGACCAGGAAATCATAAGGGCTGCGCATCTTCGTCAGTGGCGCCTTCCACGCCTCGTCGGAATCGACCAGTGCGGTTGCCAGCGCTTTGAGATCCCCGTCGGTCTTGATGAAGACATCGCGCAGTCGCGCCACCAGCGCCGGCGGCGGATCGTCGGCGACGAAGTGGCGGACGAATTTGGTGGCGATGAAGCTCGCGGTCGAGGGATGGCGTGCGATGTCCGCGAGGGCGGCTTCGCCTTGCGCAAGGCCGGTCGGCTCGTAGGTCTTGCCGAGCAGCATTTGCGGCCCGGGCTGGTGCGCATTGACGTTGAACACGAACGAACCGGGCGCTCCCAGCTGTCCCTGCCGGCCAGCAAAGGTCCAGCCGGTGATGATGCGCGCGAGCGAGGTGACGTCGTCCTGCGTATAGCCGCCGCCGACGCCGAGCGTATGCAGCTCCATGATCTCGCGCGCGAGATTTTCGTTCAGCCCGCGCTTGCGGTTCTGGCCCGCGCGCGAGTCCGGTCCGAGCGATTGCTGGTTGTCGAGGAAGAACAGCATCGCCGGATGCTGCTCCACCGCTTTCAGCATGTCGGCGAAACGTCCGAGCACATGCGGCCTGATCGCCTCGCGCTCGAACGCACCGGCCCAGATCCGCGCCAGCTCGCCCTTGCTGGCGGAGATGCAGAAATGGTTGGACCAGAACACGACCAGCCGTTCGGTGAAGCCGCACTCGACCAGCGTCGCGCGCTGCAACCGCGCCAGTGCCTCGGCGCGAAAGGTTTTTTGGATGACGTTGAGCGGCTGCGGGGCGGGTTTTGCGGCAGGCGGCGCGGCCGCGTTGGGCTGCATAGTGTCCGGCTTGGCCATATTGTCCGCCGGCTTGTTGTCAGCCGGCTTATTGTTACCGGGCTTGGCCTCGGCCATCTGGCCGGCGATCTCGGTTGCCACGGCGTTCAGCGAGAGATTGCGGCGCGGTCCGGGCCTCTGATCGGCCGGCGCTTGCAACGGCGCTTCAGTCGGCGCGCCGGCCTTCGCGGCGGCCTCGCGCGCCTGCTTGACCTGATCCTGATAGGCGAACACGGCCTGCCCGAGCTGCGGCGCGGATTGCAGGCCCGGCGCCTCCAGCAGCACACCGTTGGGACGAGTGAGTTCCGCCTTCACAAAGCCGCGAGGATCGGAGGCCGCGTTGATGAGATCGCCGGATGCGCCGCCGCGGGCGCCGAAGCCGAAACGGTTGAGCGCGACGAGCGCGGCTTGCGAATCGCGGGCCATCGATATGTCCTTCGCGCGCTGCCAACCGCTTTCCCGATACGTGCGCGAGGCCTAATATACCGCAGCGGGAGATGAACCCGGCATGAAAACGACAGCCCGGCTTTTGCGCAAATCATGACAAATCGGCAAGACATTCCGGCGCAGCAACCCCGCCGCCTCGCCTGCTCTCGTTGCGGCGCCGAGTTCGGCTGCGACCTCTCCGGCACCTGCTGGTGCGCGGAAGAAACGGCGCGGCTGCCGATGCCGGTCAAGGGCGAGGATTGCTTGTGCCGGGCGTGCTTGCGTGCGGCGGCGGAGGCAACATAACCCTCCGCGTCCGCGGTATGGGTCCTAGCTTTCGCCAGGACGACGTTGAGGAGAGACGGCTCGCGACAACTACACTGGATGCCCCGGGGACTTCCGTGCCATGCCGTCGAACGCATCCAGCAGCTTTTCGCGCCAGGCGTAAACCGGGTCGTCCGCTTCCAGCAGCTTGAACGGGCTCGTCGCGCGCGCCCACTGAAAACCGCCGAACACGATGTAGTCGGCATAGTTCGGTGCGGCGCCGCCGATGAAGGGCTGCTTCTTGAGGGTCTGCCGCATCACCTCGAGCGATTTGCGGAAGGCGACCACGCCGGCATCGCGGCTGGCCATGATCTCTTCCAGCCTCTTGCCGCCGAAACGGGCCTCGCGCGACTGGCGGAAATAGGCGGCGTCGACCTCATCCAGATTGTTGGGAATGTCGGCGATGATCAATGGAAAGATGCCGCCGACGATGGCGATGTCGCCCCAGACATTGAGCATGCGTGCCATGGCGCGCCCGCCCTCGCCGCCAAACAGCGACGGACGATCCGGAAACTTGTCTTCGAGATAGATCGCGATCGTCCAGGAATCGACCACCGGCTGGTCGTGATGCAGCAGCACCGGAACCTTCTCCGAGCCATGTGGCGCGATCGCGCTCTTCTCGGTGAAGCGCCAGGGCAACGTTTCCGCCGAAAGGCCCTTGTGCGCCAGTGCCATTCGCGTGCGCCAGCAGAACGGGCTGAACGGTCGCGAGGCGTCTGTGCCGACGAGTTCGAAGAGTTTGAGCGACATGAAAGGGTCTCCCGGTATTCCGTCATTGCACGCGAAGCGAAGCAATCCAGGACTGCCGCCGCGGAAGCATTCTGGATTGCTTCGCTTGCGCTCGCAACGACGGATGTGGAGAGCTAGCGCCCGTTCGTGCGCAGCAGCCTCTCGCCGTCCTCCGTCACCGCGATCACCAGCCCCATTCCGGGCAGCGTCTCGCGCGCGACATAGCCGCGGTCGGCGGCGTCTTCCCAGATGGTGAGGCGCGGGCACGACGTCTTCCAGGTCGCGATCACCTCGGCATAGGCGCGGGGCTCGCGCGCAACCCACTCGACGAAGTCCAGCACCAGCGGGTCGGCAGTCTCGCTCATTGCAAACCTCCCTTGTCGAAGGCTGCCAGCACCGGCGTGCGGACCAGCAGCCAGCTGCCATAGGCGATATAGTAGCAGGCGATGGTGGTGATCAGCTTCATCGACCAGACCACGAATTGCTGATCGGTCATGGCTTCGAGGATGCGCCGCGCCAGCGTGGTGCCGAGCATGGATGCTGCGATCGCGACGGCCGCGAGCACGGGATCGAGCGTCGCCGCCTGGTCGATCACGCTGCCGAAATAGATCAGCTTGCTGAAATGGCTGACGAGCTGGCACATCGCCTTGGTCGCCACCTTCTCGCGCCGGCCGAAATCGCCGCCGAGGAAGAAGGTGTCGAGCAGCGGCCCCGACACGCCGGTCATCAGCATGAGGCCCATGCAGATCGTGCCGTAGACGGTGCCCTGCCAGAGACGGTCGGGATCCGGCTTGATGTTGGCGGGCAGCAGCCGGGCCATGAACGGCGTGATCCCGAGCAGCAGCAGCGCGACCGGCTTGTCCGGTACGTAGCGCGTGAGCGACCACGCCGCGAGCGCGACGGCCGCGCCGACCATATAGTTCGCGACCGGGCGCCAGCGGATATGCGTCCGCCAGAGAAAGGCGCGCCAGCCGTTCGAGGTCATCTGCGTGATCGCATGCAGCACCATCGCGGTCGGCAGCGGCATCAAGGCCAGCAGCACGCCGATCAGGATCAGCCCGCCCGCCATGCCGAACAGCCCCGACAGGAACGCGGTGCCGACCATCAGCAATCCAAGGGCAGCGATCATGATGGGCGTCACGTAAAAATCTCCCGACCTTCTCCCCGCTCGCGGCGCGAAGCGAAGGAAACGTGCCCCGCTTGCCCCGTCTACGCAAACTGAGTTATCTTGGCCTGGCATCAGCTTTCCTGAGGGTCGGTCATTTGCGGCGCTTGCTGTTTCTCAACGGCATCAAGGCATTCGAGGCCGCGGCGCGGGCCGGCAGCTTTGCCGCGGCCGGCCTCGAGCTGAGCGTATCGGCAGCCGCCGTGAGCCGCATGG
>NZ_JADPJF010000037.1:205983-231705 GCF_023073295.1 Bradyrhizobium sp. 23
CGGCTCGGCGTCGCGCTGTTCGAGCGCAAGGCCAACAAGCTGCTGCTGACGCAGGCGGGCCGCGCCTATCAGAGCGGGCTGACGCCGATCTTCGATGCGCTCGCAAGCCTCACCGCGCAGGTGACGGCGCCCTCGAGCGTCCGCGTGCTCACCATCGGCATCGGCCACACCTTTGCGATGCGCTGGCTGATCCCGCGCCTGTCGGAGTTTCGCAGCGAAGAGCCCGACATCGAGGTGCGCTTCACCACCGGCGGCGCGTCGGTGCCGTTCGGCGAGGACTGGAGCTGCGGCATCCAGCTCGGCACCGGCGACTGGCCGGGGCTGGTGGCCGAGCCGCTGTTCGCCGGCGACCTCACGCCGGTCTGCGTGCCCCGCCTCGCCTCCTCGCTGAAGCGCCCGGCCGATCTCAAGGCACCGAGCCTGATCCGCGTCGCGCATTCGCCCGAGGACTGGCCGATCTGGCTCAAGGCCGCAAACCTCGCGCGCGTCAACGCGCGGGGACCGGAGTTCCAGTTCTACGGCCAGGCGCTTCAGGCTGCCGCCGACGGGCTCGGAATCGCCATGGGCATCCGACCCTATATCGACGACGACCTCGCCGCCGGCCGGCTGGTGGCGCCATTCGAGCTCTCGGTGCCCAAGGGCATGCGCTGGTACCTGCTCTATCGCAGCTTCCAGACCGAGCAGCGCGACTTTGCCGCGTTCCGCCGGTGGATCATGCGCGTGGCGTCGGAACCCGCCGCCCGTCCCGTCCGGCGGCCCGGCCGCACCAGCGCGCGGAACTGACGCTGCTATCGGACTTTGGCAAAAAAGCCCGCCGCTTGTGAACGGCTTCACATCCCAGAATCCGCAAACGTGGTCCCCTGACCCTCCAACAAGGCGCTCGAATAAAACATTTTGGGGACTGCAATGACGACCCCTTTACGACGGCTTTGACATCGAATCCTTCGAAGCTGGCCAGGGGCTGTGGCACGCCCGGATCCGGCGTGCCGATTTCAGCCCGGTTGCCATCGACGGCGTGCTGTTTCCGGCCATGGAAGTCGGCTTCGCCTGGCCTGATCCCGATGCCGCGATTGCCCATGCCAAGCACCACATCGATCGCTTCCGCCGGCGGGCCGACGACAGCGACGACGAATAAGCGAGCGGGACTGCAGGCGAACCAAGGAACGGCGCAGGGTCAAAGGGGGAAATCGGTCATGTCAGTCATCGAATTCGAAGACACGCCGCGGCCGAGGATTTACACCCGCAATGTGTTGTCCAGCTGCCCGGAATGCGAGGGCGATCTCACGGTGCTCCGCGTGATCGGCGGCCGTGCCGGATGCGAGTATTGGACCATGCGCTGCACCGATTGCGGCGGCATCCATCTCGACATCCTCGAGCCGCGTCAGGCAGCCGGGGACGATGAGGGACCGCTGCCGGCGGCCTGATCGCAAGATCCCAAGGCCTGCTGCCAACCTGCTGTCAGCAGTCTGAGCATTGCCGGGCATTCGCTCTTTATTGCGAGGCGGACTCGCCCCATATTCGGAGCATGGCGAAGAAACCTGCATCCTCCGAAAAATCCGGCAAATCCCCCAAGGCCAAGGCTCCGAACGCGAAGGCGCCGAATTCCAAGGCGTCTCGCCCCGACGTGCAGCCGATCGGGCCGGCGTTGGCCGAGTTGCTCAATCCCGCGATCAATCGCGGCGGTGCCGGGCTCGGATCGGGCACCGGACTGCAGCCGCCGCCGGACAATTCGCGCGATCGCCGCTCCGGAGGCGAGGCCGCCGCGCATCGCGCGCGGGCCTCGACGCCGAAAGAGTTTCCGCAGGACAATACGAGGCCAATGCCGCTGCGGCCCAATCCGCAGCCGCCCGGCGCCCGCGACGCGGGCTTCGACGAGGCGCCGCAGGCCAATTACGGAACCGCGGCCACGATACCGACGCTCGATCCGGAACTGGCGCGTCAGCTCGGCCTCCCGACGGAAGAGGACGATGCCGAAGCCCTGGCTCGTCCGCCGCGCAGCAAGATGGAGGCGCTCGGCGTCAAGGCCACCGCCGACGCGCTGGAATCGCTGATCCGCGAGGGCCGGCCGGAGTTCCGCAAGGACGACGGCTCCACCAGGGTGTGGACCCCGCATCGGCCGCCGCGCCCGGAAAAGTCCGAAGGCGGCGTGCGCTTCGAGATCAAGTCGCATTATGAGCCGCGCGGCGACCAGCCAACCGCGATCGCCGAGCTGGTCGAGGGCATCAACCGCAACGACCGCTCGCAGGTGCTGCTCGGCGTGACCGGCTCCGGCAAGACCTACACCATGGCCAAGGTGATCGAGGCGACGCAGCGGCCCGCCATCATCCTGGCACCGAACAAGACGCTCGCCGCCCAGCTCTATGGCGAGTTCAAGAGCTTCTTCCCCGACAACGCGGTCGAGTATTTCGTCAGCTATTACGACTATTACCAGCCGGAAGCGTATGTCCCTCGCACCGACACCTACATAGAAAAGGACTCCTCGATCAACGAGCAGATCGACCGCATGCGCCACTCGGCGACGCGCGCGCTGCTCGAACGCGACGACGTCATCATCGTTGCCTCGGTGTCCTGCATCTACGGTATCGGCTCGGTCGAAACCTACACCGCGATGACCTTTGCCCTGAAGAAGGGCGAGCGCATCGACCAGCGCCAGCTGATCGCCGACCTCGTCGCGCTGCAGTACAAGCGCACCCAGGCCGATTTTACCCGCGGCACATTTCGCGTGCGCGGCGATGTCATCGACATCTTCCCGGCGCACTATGAAGACCGTGCCTGGCGCGTGAACCTGTTCGGCGACACCGTCGAGACCATCGAGGAGTTCGACCCGCTCACCGGCCACAAGCAGGACGAGCTCGAATTCATCAAGATCTACGCCAACTCGCACTATGTGACGCCGCGCCCGACGCTGGTGCAGGCGATCAAGTCGATCAAATCCGAATTGAAGATGCGGCTGGACCAGCTCCACGACCAGGGCCGCCTGCTGGAAGCGCAAAGACTGGAGCAACGCACCACCTTCGACCTCGAGATGATGGAGGCAACCGGAAGCTGCGCCGGCATCGAGAACTATTCGCGCTATCTCACCGGGCGCCTGCCCGGCGAGCCGCCGCCGACGCTGTTCGAATATGTGCCCGACAACGCGCTGGTGTTCGCCGACGAGAGCCACGTCACCGTTCCCCAGATCGGCGGCATGTTCCGCGGCGACTTCCGCCGCAAGGCGACGCTCGCCGAATATGGCTTCCGGCTGCCCTCTTGCATGGACAACCGCCCGCTGCGCTTCGAGGAATGGGACATGATGCGGCCGCAGACCATCGCGGTCTCCGCGACGCCCAGCGCCTGGGAGATCAACGAGAGCGGCGGCGTGTTCGTCGAGCAGGTGATTCGCCCGACCGGTCTGATTGATCCGCCGGTCCACATCCGCCCGGCCCGCACCCAAGTCGACGATCTCGTCGGCGAGGTCCGGGCCACGGCGCAGGCCGGCTATCGCTCGCTGATTACGGTGCTGACAAAGCGCATGGCGGAGGATCTCACCGAATATCTGCATGAGCAGGGCATTCGCGTTCGCTACATGCACAGCGATATCGACACCATCGAACGCATCGAGATCATTCGCGATCTGCGGCTCGGCGCGTTCGACGCGCTGGTCGGCATCAATTTGCTGCGCGAAGGCCTCGACATTCCCGAATGCGCGCTGGTCGCGATCCTCGACGCCGACAAGGAAGGCTTCCTGCGCAGCGAAACCTCGCTGATCCAGACCATCGGCCGCGCCGCGCGCAACGTCGACGGCAAGGTGATCCTCTATGCCGACCAGATGACGGGATCGATGGAGCGCGCCATCGCCGAAACCGACCGCCGCCGCGAGAAGCAGGTCGAGTACAACACGGCGCATGGCATCACGCCGGAGAGCATCAAGAAGTCGATCGGCGACATCATGAACAGCGTCTACGAGCGCGATCACGTGCTGGTCGAGATCGGCGGCCACGACATGACCGACGACGTCATCTCGATCGGCCACAATTTTGAAGCCGTGCTCGGCGATCTCGAGACGAGGATGCGCGAGGCCGCCGCCGATCTGAACTTCGAGGAAGCCGCGCGCCTGCGCGACGAGGTCAAGCGCCTGCGCGCCACCGAGCTCGCGGTGGTCGACGATCCCACCGTCAAGCAGCGCACGGTGCAGGGCAAGGCCGGAGCCTATGCGGGCGCGAAGAAATACGGCGACGCCGCCAATTTGCCGGTCAGCGCGCTGAAGAACAAGAGCGCCGCCACAGCGCTCAAGGCCAGCGGCAGCAAGGGCTCGCGAATCCACAAGCCGCATCTCGACGAGATGCACGGCCCGGAATCGTTGCCATATCGGGGCGACCGCGCGCTGCCGTCGAAGCCGTTCGGTGGCGAGAGCCGCATCATCCAGCCGACGGATTCAAGGCAGTCAGGGCCGGAGTTCGGGCCATCGCCGAGGTCGAGCGGTGGGGCGCCGGGGCATAGGGGTGGGTGGAAGAAGAGGTAAGGGGGCGCGGAGCGCCGGCGCCGCCCATGGTTGTTCATGGCGGCGTCGGAGAATCATGAGAACGCGAACTCACCCCAGGCTCGCCGTCACCACCGCCATCACCGACAGCAGCAGCACGGTGGTCATCAGTTGCAGCGAGGCGACCGCTGGGTGCGCCATGCCGTGATCTTGTCGGCGAGCGACAGATGGGCCTCGAAGAACTTCGGTTCGTAGACGGTCTTGAACAAATGCGGGAAGCTCACCGCAAGCAGCGCATGGGCGAGCGAGGCGATGGCGACGAAGATGGCGACGCCGGGATCGCCGACCAGGTCGTGATTGCCGACCAGCTTGAGCAGGAATGCGGCGGCGGCGAAGGTCGGGAAGCTCTGCAGCGTCGCGGTCAGCGCGAGGCCTTCGAGCGCGTTATGCAGGCTGGACTTTCTGACTCTGGCGATGGCGGCCATGGCACGTCTCCCTGAGGACATGCGGATGAATCCAGCCGCCATCAGGGGGACCTGATGTGAGATGCGTCACGCCCATTTCCTCTGCGGGAACAAGGCGCGCGCCCCCCGAATGACCAGGGGTTACAGCTTGCCCTGCCCGTTCACCTGGCTCTGCTGTTGCCGCTGTCTCTCCTGCTCTTGCTGTTCCTTGGCATGGTGGCGGCCGTAGAGGCAGCCGGCGGCGGCGCCGAGGACGCCGTGATGGCCAGCATAGTGGCCGGCGACGCCGCCGACGACGGCGCCCTTGATGCAGCCCTTGGCGTTGGCGGCGGACGTCGCGCCACAGATGAGAAGTACGGCGATGGCGGCGAGGGATTTCATGGATCAATGTCTCCGGATGCGGTGTCGCACTCTCAACAGGCACGGGCCCGTCCCGGTTCCCGCGCGCGCACGCGATGCTTCGCTAGACCATGCAGCCGAACGCCTGCACGAATTCGTGAAGGCTCGCGCTTGCTCAACCATAAATTGCAGTCATGAACCTGGCATTACGCTGGCGCGTCATACGTCAGCAATATCCCCTGTGGTTTGCGGATTGCCGGTGTCCGAGGCAGCGCGTTAGCCTTGCGCGAACTCCACACGGCCGATGAGGGCGGGCGGAATGACGGTCGAGAAGCTCAATCGCCAGCGCGTGCTGCATCTGCTCGACGCCATCTCGCGCAGCGATCTCGCTGCCGCGCTGTCGTGCTGCACCGACGACGTCGACTTCCTCACCCACGCGCCGATCGATGTGCTGCCGCACATGGGCCCTGCCACGGCAAGCAGGAGCTCGGCGAATTCTGGCGCACCGTGCAGGAGCGATACGCCGAGATCCGCTACGAGGTGCCGCAGATCGTCGCCGAGGGGGACACGGTCGCGGCCTATCTGCGCGTGTTCTTCAGGAAGCGCAGCAACGACCGCATCATTCAGGTCGACATGGCCGTCTTCTACACTTTTCGCCGCGGCAAGGTGGCGCAGATCCGCGAGATCATCGATTCCTACGACCTGGTGCAGCAGGTGCTGGAACGTGAGATCGGCCCCCTGATCGTGGGCGAGCGGGTGGACGGGGGCTAGCTCTCTCCCAAACCGGCCCGGACCGGGAAAATACGGGGTTCTATTGTAAATCTCACACGCCGGAATCAATTGTGCATTGCGAAAACGTGAATTGCGTTTTGGCCGAATTGACGTATTTTGTTCGTATACAAATGAGTTGAGCGACCCCGCGGCATCTTTCCTGTGCGCTTGGGGTTGTTTTTCGCTTTTTCGCAAGCCAGCTTCAGGACTGCCCAAGATGACAGAGCACAGCCTCTGGCGTTTCTCGCGTGCGTTGCACCGCGCGATCAACGACCGGCATTTCGAGGACATCGAGGCCCTGATCGACGAGGACGTCGAGTGGGCGCTCAATGGGCCGATCGACATGTTTCCGTTCCTCGGCGCGCGCCAGGGCAAGGACGCCGTGCTCGACGTCATCCGCCAATTCGCCGACAATTTCCAGGTCCGCCGCTTCGACCGCGAGAGCATCATGCTCGGTGTCGATTCCGCCGCCTCGATGCTGCGCTATTCGCTGACCGCACTGGATTCCAGCAAGCCGATCAGCTTGCGGGTGGCGCAGTTTGCCCAGTTCAGGGCGGGCAAGCTCACCAGCATGCGCGTGCTGATCGACACGTTTGATCTGGTCGAGCAGGCACTTGGCCGCGCCATTCATCTGCCGAAGATGACCAGCGTCGGCTGAACGGAACACCAACGGGCCCCGCACTTCGGGACCGATGGCTGAGCACCCCACGACGCGTCCTGGCCTCCAGCCCCGCCGATGCAATCGTGGAGAAGCTCGTCATCGGGCGCGCGCCTTTCGCGCGGCCCGTTGGTTCGCGTCTGATGGAACCGCCACAATTTCGCAATGATGGTTCCGCATCCTCGGCGGGAACTGGGCTGACGGGCAGGACGATGGAATTCGCGACAGGGTTTGGCTGGACCAGGCTGCCGATGCTGGCGGCCGCTTTGATCTTGGGATCGGTGCTGACGGTTTCGGCGCAGATCATTCCGCCCTTCTCCCCCGGCCCGGCCGCAGCGCCCGACGACGACGCCGAAGCGGCGGAGGCCCCCGACGTCAACGACCCCGACGTGCTGAGCGGCATCGACGTTGACAAGCTCGACTGGGGCCAGCTCGCGATCGACGCCGGCACGCTCAACGACATCATCGCCGCCAAGAAGCGCGCGCAGGCCGCCGCCAAGGACGGGCTGAACTGGGCGACGAACGCCAACGCCAACGGCTCCTCGGCGGTGACGGTGAAGCAGTCGGTATCCTCATTCTGGGACGCCCGCATCGGCGCCGACATGACGGTGACGAGCGAGCCGCGGACGATGTCCGAGCTGCTGGCACAGAAGGCCAGCAATGGCGGCAGCGTGCCTCAATCGTCCGGCAGCGCCTGGGCGGCCGCGACCGCGCCGGGCGCCGGCGCGATCTGGGACAAGACCGCGGTGGAGGCTCGCGTCGATCCCGGCGCGGAGCAGAGCAAGCTCGGGGCCTCGCTGATCAAGTCGGTGCCGCTGTCGGGCGACACGTCGCTGACGCTGCAGAACGGCTACAGCGTCAACCAGCAGGGCACCACGGCGCTCCCCGGCGTCGGCGGTCACGTCACGCGCAATTACGAGACCGAGCAGTCGGCCAAGGTCACTCTCACCGATACCGGCACCAGCATCACCGCGGGCCAGTCGCTGTCGACCACGGACGACAAATGGCTGCGCAAGGTCGGCGCGGAACAGAAGCTGTTCGACAACGTCACCGTCTCCGGTTCCGTCGGCGAAACCTCGCAAGGGGCGATCAACAAGAGCCTGACGGCGGGTTTCAAGAAGAGCTGGTAGCTGTTTTCGCCTCTCCCCCCTGCGGGGCGAGGGAGTCGAGCACCGACCGGCCGCGCATTCACTTCGGCGCGGCGGCCGCGTTCAGACTCCGGTAACCATACGCCACGGCAAAGCCCCCGAATGGACCGCCCTTGCCGCACCTCGGCCAAGTTGCGGCCAAAATCCGGCGCCCTAGTCCCAGACCGACGTCGTCGTGCGGGGGACACTCGCGCTGCGCTCAACGCGAACAGGGGAATAACGATGAACGCCATGCGTCCGGAAAAGACCGAAGCCACCGAGACCGAGACCATCGACACCAACCTTGCCGCAGTGACGGAAGTCGAAGCCGGCATCCGTGACTTCGTCCGCAACGACATCGCCTATCTGCGCCGTCCGGCAGCGACCGCCGCGGACGCGCCGCCGCTCGATCCGAGCGCGGAGGCCACCGTCACCAACGTCAACTCGCTGATCCAGCGCGTCGCCGGCACCTCCCTCGCCGAGATCGAGAATTTGATCTCCGAGCTCGAGAGCCTGCGCGACCTGCTCCACGCCGAAGGCCAGCGCGTCCAGCGCGAGATCTCCGGCTACGCCCAGCTCAGCCAGGCCGCGATGAAGTCGACCCGCATGATCGCCGACAACGTCTCGCAGTGGAAGCGCGCCGCCGACGGCCTGCGCAACAGTTGATCGCTGCATCCCGCATCACCAGCCGCCGCGTTCCGAAAGGGGCGCGGCGGTTTTGATTCGTGGGGTGTGTGACGGTGCGCACGCGCCCCACGAAAAGTGTCATCACGCGAAAGCGGGTGATCCAGTATTCCAGAGGCAGCGAGGCTAGAACTGTGACGCGCGGCGTACCGGATGCCCCGCTTTGGCGGGGCATAACAGCGGAGGGGTTTGAACTTCCCGCATCCATCCGGCGACTAACGCCAAGCGCTCTTGCCATCGCGGCCGGGCCTGGGGACTTTTCATGGAAAGCATTCGGCCCGACACCACCGACCCGATACCGCTGCGGCCCGCGCCGAACCAGTTCGGCACGATCATGCTGCGTTTTGTCGGTTTGCTGGCGGTTGCGATCGCGACATTGGCGTTCGTCTATAGCCGCTGAGGGCGGAGGCCGCGGAGTTAACGAAATCTTACCGGGCGGCTTCCACGGTCGAAGCTTCCAGGGTGTAGGCGCCGTCGGCATAGCCCTTCACCACCATGCCGGCCACCAGCATCACGGCCAGCGTCGCGGTAGCAAAGATGAATCCGACCAGCTTGAGTGCGCCGCGGTCTGCCATGGTCCTCGTCCCCTGTACTCTGCCCAGTTCGTTCAAATAGACAGCGACAGGTTCATAATTGGTTAGCAACTCGATGGTTCCGCGCATTGCTTCGCGGGAAAACCATGTTGCGCAGGCTTATGGCAGCCACCCGGAATCGCGTCCATAGCGCGGGGGCAACACTCGCGCGCTGTTTTCGCCGTTCATCCTGGAACGAATCTAACCGCCGTTCACACGCATCGGCACGAAGGCGGTTGCGGTGATGGCGTAGACGTCCTCGCCGCGCTGGTTGGTGCCGGTGGTGCGCGCGGTCAGGATGCCCCAACCGGGTCGCGAGGCGGAGCTGCGCTTGTCGATGACGACGTTGACGTAGGTGACGATGTCGCCGGCGAGCACCGGCCTGATCCAGCGCAGGTCGCGAAAGCCCGGCGACGGGCCCCACACCGCGACCTCCTCGCCGCGCGAAGCGGCTTCCCGCGCCAGGCGCTGGCCGTCGGCGACAAGCAGGCTCATGCAGGCCGACCCGACGTGCCAGCCCGAGGCCGCGAGCCCGCCAAACAAGGAGTTCTTGCCCTCCTCCTCGTCGAGGTGAAAACGCTGCGGATCGAACTTTGCGGCGAATGTCTTGATCGACTCGGCCGTGAACGTATAGGCGCCGATCTCACGGCGATGCCCAATCTCGATCTCCTCGAAAAACGGCATCAGACCGCCCCTTCGCGCCGCTTGATCAGGATCGGCGACGTCATCTCGCACAGCGCATCACCCCCGGCGTTGCGCACGGTGCATTTGAATTTGACGATGCCGAGCTCCGGGCGGCTCTTCGAGGTGCGGGCCTCCACGACGTCGACTTCGAGCATGAGATCGTCGCCGGGTCTGAGCGGCGACAGCCACCGCACTTCGTCGACGCCGGGAGATCCCAGCGAAGCGGCGCGGGTGATGAAACCGTCGGCCATCATCCGCATCATCAGCGAACAGAGATGCCAGCCCGAGCCGGACAGGCCGCGCAGCATGCTTTTGCTGGCGGCGTCCTCGTCGAGGTGCATCGGCTGCGGATCGAACTCGGCGGCAAAGGCCACGATCTCGTCGCGCGTGACATGGCGCGGGCCGAATGTTCCGAACCGGCCGGGCGGGAAATCTTCGAAGGTCAGGGTCATCTTGGGAAAGGTTTGAGGGAACGACAGATTGTGGCCGCACTTTGCGGCAATCTCAACCCGCCGGCCCGCATGGCTCGTGCTACATTCGGCGCGCCGGCGTCGGTCTTGAGTCGGATCGAGCAGGGGCCACGATCCATTTGCAAGGCCCGACAACACCTGAATTGCCCTGGGGAGAGCAATGTTTTCATTCAGCGACCTGTTTCAATGGGACCGCTTTATCACGCCGACGATCATCAAGACCTTCTACTGGCTGGTGATCGCGCTGATCTGCCTGTTCGGCCTCTCCGGCATCTTCTCCGGCCTCGCAATGATGGCGATCAGCCCGTTCGGCGGCTTCCTGATGCTGCTGTCGTCGATCGCGAGCGTCGTCGTCGGAATCGTGTTCTCGCGCATTCTCGCCGAGCTGATCCTGATCATCTTCCGCATCAACGAGCATCTTGGCGCGATCAGGGATCAAGGCGGCGGGGTGCGGTAGGGCGCTTCCGGGGCACGAACTCCAGCGTCTTACGTGTTGAACCTGAAATGCATCACGTCGCCGTCGGCGACGACGTATTCCTTGCCTTCGAGGCGGAGCTTGCCGGCATCGCGGGCGCCGGCTTCGCCGTTCAGCGCGACGTAGTCCTCATACGCGATGGTCTCGGCGCGGATAAAACCCTTCTCGAAGTCGGTGTGGATCACGCCGGCCGCGCCCGGCGCCTTGGTGCCGCGATAGATGGTCCAGGCGCGCGCTTCCTTCGGGCCCACCGTGAAATAGGTGATGAGGTCGAGCAGCGTGTAGCCGGCGCGGATCAGGCGATCGAGGCCGGCCTCTTCGAGACCCAGCGTCTCCAGGAAGTCGGCGCGTTCGTCGCGCGAAATGGTGGCGATCTCGGATTCGATTTTTGCCGAGATGACGACCGCAATGGCGCCTTCCTTGGCAGCCTGGTCCTGCACCGCCTTCGAGAACGAATTGCCTGATGCGGCCGAGCCTTCCTCGACGTTGCAGACGTAGAGCACGGGCTTGGACGACAGCAGGCCGAGCATCCCGAAGGCGCGCTCCTCCTCCGCCTTGCGCTCGACGAGGCGCGCGGGCTTGCCTTCGCGCAGCAGCACCAGCGTGCGATTGACGAGGTCGAGCTGCTCCTTGGCGTCCTTGTCGTTGCCCTTGGCCTTCTTGGACAAATTGTCGACGCGCTTCTCGAGGCTGTCGAGATCGGCGAGCATCAGCTCGGTCTCGATGGTCTCGATATCGGCGAGCGGGGCGATCTTGCCTTCGACATGGGTAATGTCGGAGTCCTCGAAGCAGCGCACGACATGCGCGATGGCGTCGACCTCACGGATGTTGGCGAGGAACTGGTTGCCGAGGCCTTCACCCTTGGACGCGCCGCGCACGAGGCCGGCGATGTCAACGAAGGTCAGCCGGGTCGGGATGATCTGGCCCGACTTGGCGATCGCTGCGAGCTTATCGAGCCGCGGATCCGGCACCGCGACCTCGCCGACATTCGGCTCGATCGTGCAGAACGGATAGTTCGCCGCCTGCGCCGCGGCCGTCTCGGTCAGCGCGTTGAACAAGGTCGACTTGCCGACATTGGGCAACCCGACGATCCCGCATTTAAATCCCACGAGCGTTATTCCTTGCCGTTGTCGTCCTTGGTCAAAAATCCCTTCGCCTGCATGGCGAGGTGCACCCTGTTGGCGAAGGTCGCGTCCGTGCCTTTGGCAACCAATGCCGCGTGCTCGGCCACCGCGTCGCAGAGCGTCGCCACCCAGTCGTTGTCCGCTTTGGCGAAGTCCGACAGCACATGGCCGTGCACCAATTCCTTGACGCCGGGATGACCGATGCCGAGCCGCACCCGGCGGTACTCGTTGCCGATATGGGCGGAGATCGAGCGCAGGCCGTTGTGGCCGGCGATGCCGCCGCCGATCTTCACCCGCACCTTGCCCGGCGGCAGTTCGAGTTCGTCATGGAATACGGTGACGTCGCCCGGCGCGATCTTGAAGAAGCTTGCCGCTTCCTGAACGCTGCGGCCGGAATCATTCATGTAGGTCATCGGCTTGAGCAGGATCACGCGCTCGGTGCCGAGCGTGCCTTCCGAGGTCTCGCCCTGAAACCTGCGGCGCCAGGGTGCGAAACCATGACGCCGCGCGATCTCGTCGACGGCCATGAAGCCGACATTGTGCCGGTTACGTGCGAATTTCGGGCCGGGATTGCCGAGCCCAACAAACAGTCGCATGACGCGGCGCGCCCCTCGCTCGGCGCGCGATCAGGGACCGCGCGCCAGCTTTGAGAGATTACTTCTTCTTGTCGCCGCCGGCGGGAGCCTTGGCAGCCGGGGCCTTGGCAGCCGCTGCCGGAGCAGCAGCACCCGCAGCCGGAGCAGCACCAGCCGCCGGAGCAGCAGCACCCGCGGCAGGAGCAGCAGCAGCAGCCTTCAGCTCTTCGGCGTAGCCGGACGGCGGCACGATGGTGACGAGGGTCGCGTCCTCGGAGGTCAGCGCCTTCACGCCGGCCGGCAGCTTGATGTCGGAGAGATGCAGCGAGTGGCCGATTTCGAGCGAACCCACGTCGGCCTCGATGAACTGCGGGATGTTCTCCACGCCGCACTCGAGCTCGATCGCATGCGCAACGATGTTCACGGCGCCGCCGCGCTTCACGCCGGGCGAACCTTCGGCCTTCACCACGTGCAAGGGAACGCTGATGCGGATGGTGGCGCCTTCGCCGAGCCGCATGAAGTCGACGTGGATCGGGAAGTCCTTGACCGGATCGAGGTGGTAGTCGCGCGGAATCACGCGGTGCTTGTTGCCTTCGAGGTCGATGTCGACCAGCGTGGTCAGGAACCGGCCGGCGAGGATGCGCGAGCGCAGTTCGCGATCGTCCACCGAGATGGTCAGCGGGGGCTGGTTGTTGCCGTAGATCACTCCGGGCACTCTCCCGGCGCGACGCTCAGCCCGGGCGGCCCCCTTGCCGCTCTTCGGACGTGCGGTCGCCTTCAATTCCTTGACGGTCGCCATAACGTTAAGTCCTTGTTTTTGCAAAAGTTAATGGGCCGCAACGCGGCCCATGGCATACGCCGCAGCAAGCCTCCAGGGGTGCGGGGGCTGCGGACGTGGCGGGCTTTTACCCGGAAGACGCGGAAATAACAAGGAGAATGGGCGGCCGGAAGGAACCGGATCGCCCGGAAGGAGCCGGCGGAGTTACCCGCCGAGCTTGGCCTCCAGCGCCGCGATGCGCGCCTTCAGGGCCTCGTTCTCCTCGCGCGCCAGGCGCGCCATATCCTTGACCGCCTCAAACTCCTCGCGCTTGACCAGGTCCATGTCGCGCAGGAATTTTTCGGCTTGGGTGCGCATCACCGTGTCGAACTCGCGCTTGACGCCCTGCGCGGCGCCGGCGGCATCGTTCATCAGGCGGCCGATCTCGTCGAAAAACCGGTTGTTGGTCTGGGTCATGTCGGTCTCCTGGCGGCTTTCGATGAACTCTGCGCGAACGCGCGGGGAGACAATGGCAATCCGATTGGGCGGGTTCAAGGGCCGATCGGCGGTATCCTTGTCATGCCCCGGTTTCCTTGCAATCGTATTCAACGTCCCTGCATAAGAAGAATCACAAAAGGCGCTCGAGATGATCGATCAGCAGATCGCGATCCCCACCAAGGACGGTCACACCGCAACCTTCATCAGCCATCCCGAACGCGGCGGGCCGTTTCCGGTCATCCTGTTCTACATGGACGCGCCGGCGATCCGCGAAGAGCTGCGCGACATGGCGCGCCGGCTCGCAACATCGGGCTATTACGTGATGCTGCCGAACCTCTATTACCGCTCCGGCGTGATGGAGCTCGGCGCGCTGCCGGCCGATCCGAACGCACCGGAACGCAAGCGCATGTTCGCGCTGATGGGATCGCTCACGATCCCCATGATCATGGACGACACGCGGGCGTTGCTCACCTATGCCGAGGGCCAGGCGGCCGCGAACACCAAACTGATCGGTACAGTCGGCTACTGCATGAGCGGCCGCTACGCCGTCAACGCCGCCACGCATTTTCCCGATCGCGTCAAGGCCGCCGCTTCGGTCTACGGCACCCAGCTCGCAACCGACCAGGACGACAGCCCGCATCTGGCGGCAGCCAAGACCAAGGCCGAACTCTACTTCGCCTGCGCCGAGACCGACATCTACGCGCCCGCCGAGATCATCGAGAAGGTGAAGCAGGGCATGAGCGGCGCCAAAGCCGAAGTCGAGATCTATCCCGGCACCCATCACGGCTTCGCCTTCCCCAAGCGTCCGGCCTATCACCGCGACGCCGCCGAGCGGCATTGGGAGCGTCTGCTGGCGCTCTATCGCCGCAATCTCGTCCAGACATAGAAGGCGCGATGCAACTTCTGCTCATCGACTTTCCCGCCTTCAAGCCGATCGCGATCGAGATCGGCCCGTTCGCGATCCGCTGGTATGCCCTGGCCTATATCTGCGGCATCGTGTTCGGCTGGCTCTATGCGCGCTCGCTCCTGAAAAGGGAGCGGCTGTGGGGCGGCCCGGCGCCGATGTCGCTGGTGCAGATCGACGACTTCATTCTGTGGGTCACGCTCGGCATCATCCTCGGCGGCCGCACCGGTTATGTGCTGTTCTACAACCTGCCCTTCTTCATCGACCATCCCGCCGCGATTTTCAGGCTGTGGGAAGGCGGCATGTCCTTCCACGGCGGCTTCCTCGGCTGCGTCGTCGCGGTGATGTGGTTCGCCTATCGCAACCGCATCTCGATCCTGTCGCTCGGCGACATCACCACCGCCGTCGCTCCGGTCGGGCTGCTGCTCGGCCGCATCGCCAATTTCATCAACGGCGAATTGTGGGGCCGCGCCGCCGACCCGGAGCTGCCCTGGGCGATGATCTTCCCCAATGATCCCACCCAGCTGCCACGCCATCCGAGCCAGCTCTACGAGGCCGGCATGGAGGGCATTTTGCTGTTTGCCGCCCTCGCGATCATGATCCGCTTCGGCGCCCTGAAACGGCCGGGCATGATCCTCGGCGCCTTCATCCTGATCTATGGTTTGAGCCGGATCGCCGGCGAGCATTTCCGCGAACCGGACGTCCAGCTCGGCTTCCTCTGGGGCGGATTAACCATGGGCATGCTGTTGTCGATCCCGATGCTTATTGTAGGCCTCATACTTATTGTATTGGCAGTGAGGCGCGGTGCGCCCGAGCCCGTAGGGGCTATTCGTTAATTCCTTTTGAGAAGATAGGCCGTGACCGACCAGCCGTTACTCGACGAGATCAAGGCGCTGATCAAATCCTCGGGCCCCATGCCGGTCTGGCGGTACATGGAACTGTGCCTGATGCATCCGCGCTATGGCTACTACGTCTCGCGCGATCCGTTGGGACGAGAAGGCGACTTCACCACTGCGCCGGAGGTCAGCCAGATGTTCGGCGAGCTCTTGGGCCTGTGGACCGCCTCGGTGTGGAAGCAGATGGGCTCGCCGCAATTCCTGCGGCTGATCGAGCTCGGCCCCGGCCGCGGCACCATGATGGCCGACGCCCTGCGCGCGCTCCGCGTGCTGCCGCCGCTCTACCAGGCGCTCCACATCCACATGGTCGAGGTCAATCCCGTCCTCCGCGAGCGGCAGAGTGCGACGCTGTCGGGCGTGCGCAACATCGCCTGGCACGACAGCATCGACGACGTGCCCGAGGGACCGAGCATCATCCTCGCCAACGAATATTTCGACGTGCTGCCGATCCACCAGATGGTCCGACACGAGAACGGCTGGCACGAGCGCGTGATCGAGGTCGACGCCAACGGAAAACTTCAATTCGGCGCGGCGGCCGAGCCGACGCCGCGCTTCGAGGTGTTGCTGCCGCCTCTGGTGCGCGCCGCGCCCGTCGGGGCCGTGTTCGAATGGCGGCCCGATGCCGAGATCATGAAGCTCGCCAGCCGCGTGCGCGACCAGGACGGCGCGGCGCTGATCATCGATTACGGTCATCTGCGCAGCGATGCCGGCGACACCTTCCAGGCGATCGCGCGCCACACCTTCACCGATCCCCTGAAGGCGCCGGGCCAGGCCGACGTCACAGCCCATGTCGACTTCCAGGCGCTCGCGCGCGGGGCGGAGGACGTCGGCGCCCGCGTGCACGGGCCGGTGACGCAGGGCGATTTCCTCAAACGCGTCGGCATCGAGACCCGTGCAGCCGCCTTGATGCAGAAGGCGGCGCCTGACGTCGCCACCGACATTTCGATCGCGCTCAAGCGCCTGACCGAAACCGGGCGCAGCGGCATGGGTTCGATGTTCAAGGTGCTCGGCATCTCCGAGCCGCGGCTGACGGGCCTTGCGGGACTCAGCGATCTCGAACGCGCCGGAGACGATTCATGACGCTTGCCTCCTCGCTGCTGTCCGCGGTGCCCGGCCTGCGCCACGCCTTCTTCACCCGCGAGGGCGGCGTCTCGGGCGGCATCTATTCCGCGCTGAACGGCGGGCTCGGCTCCAATGACGACCAGGCCCTTGTTGCGGAGAACCGCCGCCGCATGGCCGAGCATGTCGGCGTCGCACCCGAACGCTTTCTCAGCCTGCACCAGATCCATTCGCCCGACGTGCTCGTGGCCGAAGCTCGGTGGCCGAGCGGGCCGCGGCCGAAGGGCGATGCGCTGGTGACGAAGGTGCCCGGCATCGCGCTCGGCGTCTCCACCGCCGATTGCGGACCGGTGCTGTTCGTCGATCCCAATGCGGGCGTGATCGGCGGCGCGCATGCCGGCTGGAAGGGTGCGCTCACCGGCGTGCTGGAGCAGACCATTTCGGCGATGGAAAAACTCGGCGCCTCGCGGAGCCGCATCATCGCCGCGATCGGCCCGCTGATCCGCCAGGACAGTTATGAAGTCGGCAACGAGTTCGTGGCGCGCTTCATCGAGGCGGATGGAGACAACGCCATGTTCTTCATCCCGTCGGTGCGCGAGGGACACGCGATGTTCGACCTCGCCGGCTTCATCCGCAAGCGTCTGGAAGCCGCGGGCATCCTGATGATCGACGATCTCGGTCTGGACACCTACGCCGACGAACGCTTCTTCAGCTACCGCCGCTCGGTACATCGCAAGGAGCCGGATTACGGCCGCCACGTTCACGCGATCGCGCTCGAAGCGTGAACACAAAGGCAACCCCGTGTCATTCCGGGGCGATGCCTGCGCGCGATGATAGTGGCCTGTGGCGCCCCCGCCCTAGACGTTAATGCGTTTTAACGATATCGCTGCCCTCCATAATGAGGGACGCGTCATTCATCTTGCGCCGCGCGGGTTCGCGCGTGCTCGCGGTCATGCTGCTGACGGCCGCGCTTGGCGGCTGTGCCGGTGGCGGTGGCGCCGCGAACTCCTATGCGATGGCGCCGAGCGCCGGCTCGGGGGCGACAGTCGCGTTCGAATCGATCGACGGGCCGCCGCCGCAAGTGTTCGACCGCATGGTCGGCGTGCTCGACAGCGAATCCAAGCTGCGCAGCCTGTCCGTGGTCTCCCGCGAGGGGACGGCTGCCTACCGCGTGCGCAGCTACCTCTCCGCCCAGATCGTTCGTGGCAAGACCGTGATCGCCTGGGTCTGGGACGTCTACGACGCCAACCAGCAGCGGGCGCTGCGCCTTTCCGGCGAGGAACCGACCGCGGCCAAGGGCGGCCGGGATCCTTGGGGCGCTGCCGACGACCTCGTGCTGCGGAAGATCGCCCAGGCCGGATTCAGCGGACTTTCCAACATGATCAACGGTACACCGGATGCGCCGAACTCGGCGCCCGGCTTGCGCGGGCCGGCCGTGGCGAGCGTGATCCCGGAGGCTCCATTGGCCGACATGCCGGCCTCGGCGCTGGGCTATGCCGAGCGCTAACCCCCGCGAAACCACGGCCCCGTTTTCCGGCCAAACCGTTGGCCGGACTCGGGATTTCGCAGGGAAAACGTAGTGCCCCGGGTTGCCATTGCAGCCCCCGGCCTGATATTTCCTCGCCCGTCGTAACCGTGCTTCCAGTGGGTATTGTTTGATGTTGAACATCGTGTCCAGCAAAGCGCGGGAGGAAGCGTCCATGTCGGCCAAGAACGGCTCCATCAAGCTCGTCGCCGGCAACTCCAATCCGGCTCTCGCTCAGGCCATCGCGCAAGGTCTCGACCTGCCGCTGACCAAGGCGGTGGTACGGCGCTTCGCCGACATGGAGATCTTCGTCGAGATCCAGGAGAACGTGCGGGGCTCGGATGCCTTCGTCATCCAGTCGACCTCGTTTCCGGCGAACGACCATCTGATGGAATTGCTGATCATCACCGACGCACTGCGCCGCTCCTCGGCGCGCCGCATCACCGCGGTGTTGCCCTATTTCGGCTACGCCCGGCAGGACCGCAAGTCGGGTTCGCGCACGCCGATCTCGGCAAAACTCGTCGCCAATTTGATCACCCAGGCTGGCGTCGACCGCGTCATGACGCTCGACCTGCATGCCGGCCAGATCCAGGGCTTCTTCGACATCCCGACCGACAATCTCTACGCAGCGCCGCTGATGGTGCGCGACATCAAGGACAAGTTCGACCTCTCCAGGACAATGGTGATCTCGCCCGACGTCGGCGGCGTGGCGCGCGCACGCGGCCTCGCCAAGCGCATCAACACCCCGCTCGCGATCGTCGACAAGCGCCGCGAGAGGGCGGGTGAATCCGAGGTCATGAACGTCATCGGCGACGTCGCCGGCTACACCTGCATCCTGATCGACGACATCGTGGATTCCGGCGGCACGCTGGTGAACGCCGCTGACGCGCTGATCGCCAAGGGCGCCAAGGACGTCTACGCCTACATCACCCACGGCGTGCTCTCCGGCGGCGCGGCGGCCCGGATCACGAACTCCAGGCTGAAGGAGCTGGTGATCACCGACTCGATCCTGCCGACGGATGCGGTGAGCAAGGCCCCGAACATCCGCACGCTGCCGATCGCCAGCCTGATCTCCGACGCGATCGCGCGCACCGCGGCGGAAGAGTCGGTGTCGAGCCTGTTTGACTGAGGTTTTCGCCTCTGGCCGCTTGCGGAAAATCGTAGGGTGGGCAAAGGCGCAACGCGCCGTGCCCACCTTTTTTGTGGCCATGAAGACGGTGAGCACGCTTCCGCCTTCGCTCGTCGAGTTCCGGCGGACAAGTCGCTTTGCCCCCTACGGCCTCACGCGCCGCCGCCCCCCGGGTTGTTGCCAACGAGCGCCCATGACATCATCCGAATCCCGAGTCATCTCTGCCCTCTGGATGCCCGATGCCACGCCGGAAATTTGCCTGGGAGAAGCTGTCGGATGATGAGTTGCTCAAGCAACGCCTCTCCAGCCTGAGGGTTACGGTCGAAGGCACCTGGCTCGAGGATTGCGTCAGCGCGCTGTACGAGGAGCTCCAGGAGCGCGGCATCCGGCTGCGGCCGCACACCTGGATGTCGAGCGAATGGTTCAGTCCGGGCGGCGTTCCCGGCATCGCCATTCCGTTCTATCTCGCTCATCCCCGCCTGATGAAGCTCGAGAAGAAGATGATGTTCGACGTCGAGGGCGGAACCTGGCGTGAATGCATGGCCATCCTCCGTCACGAAGCGGGCCACGCCATACAGCACGGCTACCAGTTGCAGCGCCGCCGGCGCTGGCAGCAACTGTTCGGCCCGTCGTCGAAACATTATCCGCGCTATTACCGGCCCAATCCGGCCAGCCGGCGCTATGTCCAGCATCTGCGGCTCTGGTACGCGCAGAGCCATCCGGACGAGGATTTCGCCGAGACCTTTGCGGTGTGGCTGCGGCCCCGTTCGAACTGGCGGACACGATACGCCGGCTGGCCGGCGCTGAAGAAGCTCGAATATGTCGACGAACTGATGGGCGAGATCGCGGGCAAGCGACCGCTGATCACGACGCGGGAGCGTGTCGATACGCTGGGTCGGCTGAGCCAGACGCTCGAAGAGCACTACAAGAAGAAGCAGGCGTTCTACGCCTTCACGCCCCCCAAGACCTACGACCGCGATCTGTCCCGGCTGTTTTCAGCCGATCCACGGCATCACCGCTCGAAGCCGGCTTCGGCCCTGATCCGGCGGCACCGCGCCCATATCAGGCAGCTGGTGGCGCGATGGACGGGCGAGAATCAGCTTACACTCGATGCCGTGCTCGACGAGATGATCTCTCGCTGCCGCGAGCTCGATCTGCGTGCCGTCGGCCCCGAACAGAAGCTCGTTCTCGACTTCATCGTCCTCGTGACCGCCAAGACGATGCACACGATGTTTGGCCCGTCTCAACGAAAATGGATCGCGCTATGAGACGTCTGCGCATTCTGGTGCTCATGCATCCGGACTTCGTGCCGCCGGACTCCAGCGACGGACACACCGTGCAGGAGATCAACGCGTGGAAAACCGAATACGACGTCGTGAGTACCTTGCGCGCAGCCGGCCACGAGGTTCGACCACTCGGCGCGCAGGAGGAAATCAAGCCGGTGCGCGAGGCGATCGAGGAGTTCAAGCCGCACGTGGTGTTCACGCTGCTGGAGGAATTCCACAACAACGTCGCCTTCGACCAGCACATCGCGAGCTATCTCGAGCTGATGAAGGTCCCTTATACCGGGTGCAATCCGCGCGGCCTGACCCTGGCCCGCGGCAAGGATTTGTCCAAGACGCTGGTGCATCACCGCCGGATCGCTGCGCCGGCCTTTGCGGTCTTCCCGATGCGCCGCAAGGTGAAACGCCCGACACGCCTTGCGCTGCCGCTGATCGTCAAGAGCCTGAACATGGATGGCTCGTTCGGCATCTCGCAAGCCTCCATCGTCGACACCGACGAGAAGCTGGCCGAGCGGGTTGCCTTCATCCACGAGCGGGTCGAATCCGCCGCCATCGCCGAGCAGTTCATCGAGGGGCGAGAGCTTTACGTCGGCGTGCTCGGCAACAATCGCTTGCGCGTTCTGCCGGTCTGGGAGCTGAAATTCGGCAGCATGGGTGGCCGCTCGTCACGGCATATCGCCACGGAGAAGGCCAAGCACGACACCGACTATCAGGAGAAGGTCGGCATCGTCGACGGGCCTGCGAAGGATCTGGCGCCGGAAGTGACCGCCAGGATCCAGCGGGCCGCGAAACGCATCTACCGGGTGCTCGGCCTCGACGGCTATGCGCGCATCGATTTTCGTCTCACTGCCGACGGCACGCCATATTTCATCGAAGCCAATCCCAATCCCGAGATCGCCAAGAGCCAGGAGTTCGCCACGGCCGCTCTACATGACGGACTGAAATATCCGGCTCTCCTGCAGCGCATCCTGACGCTTGGGATCAGCCGCGCCAAAGCGGGGGTGTCACTGGGGTGATGACGGCGGCGATCGCCCTCATCCTTCGAGACGCGTTTCGCGCCCCTCGGGATGAGGGATGGTCGTTGCGCTGCGTTACACGATTCCCGCGGCGACCTGGCCGCGCAGGCGTTCGAGCCCGAGCAGTGTCTCCGCGCAGGCGGCTGCCACTTCGACGCCCTTGATGGCAAAATGCTTGCGGAAGAAATCGTAGTGCACCTCGGTCTCGTGGAATTGCTGCGGCGTCAGCACCGCGGAGAACACGGGCACCTCGGTGCGCAGCTGCACGTCCATCAACGCCTTGATCACGGTATCGGCGACGAACTCATGGCGGTAGATGCCGCCGTCGACGACGAGGCCGGCCGCGACGATCGCGGTGTAGCGTCGTGTCTTGGCCAGGATCTGCGCATGCAGCGGGATCTCGAACGAGCCCGGCACCTCGAACACGTCGACATGATTGAGGTGGCGCGCTTCTGCCTCCTTCGCGAAGGCGATGCGGGCCTCCTCGACCACGTCGCGGTGCCAGCAGGCCTGCACGAAGGCCACCCGCTGCGGTTTCGCGAAGCGCGGATGGTCGGGCACCGGATCTTGCGGAACCGGCGGTGGCGTTTGAGTTGGTTGGGACGTTTCGGCTTGGGGATCTTGCAACATCTGATTCATGGCTTTCCTCAGTTAAGGACCAGAATCAGGGCACACGGAACGACAAACAGCCGCATCCTGCGATGCGTCTGCCACCGACCGTTCTCTTTCATCCGGACTTTAACCGTCGGCTTCGGAGTTGCACCGAATCTGCTGACCCTTCCCCTCAGCAAGGCTTTGAGGAAGGCGCTCGCGGGCTTAGGCCTTACGGCCCTTACCGCCGGTGGGGACTTTCACCCCGCCCTGAGAACATCGGCCGCCCGGGATGAACGGCCCGACCGGAATATGACGCCGGTTCGGGGCCGCGGCAAGCGGGTTCCGCATGGGAAAACCGCATGGTCCCATGCCGCCATGGCGGTCCAGGGGGCACGCGACGGAATTAGCGATTGGCAGGCCTTTGGCGAATCCGATTCCGGTTTGTTCTTCTCCATCCGGTTCGGCCTCACCGGCGTTAATAATTGTGGCGGAGATGAGCTGTGGACGAACGAGTCCTGACTTGTGGACGGACTCGGCAGCCAGTTGCGCAGATTCCGCAAATCACATCAGTTGATCCGCGACAAGCCCGCGCTGATCCGAATGGATCGCCTTAGCAAGATTTAAGGGAGCGCGCGCCGGACCAACCGCGTGCGTATCAAAGACAACAAAAAGGCAAGAGGTCGAGACGGCATGTCCCTGCTCGAAGGCACCATCGATTCCAAAAACCATCCGCTCGCGGTGGTCGAGGATATCGCTGCCAGCAACAACTGGCCGTTCGAACGCTCCGGCGAAGACGAACTCACGATTGTCTCCAAGGGACAATGGACCGACTACCAGATCTCCTTCACCTGGATGGGCGAGATCGAGGCGCTGCATCTGGCCTGCGCGTTTGACATGAAGATCCCGGTTGCGCGGCGACCGGAGGTCCAGCGGCTCGTGGCCGCGGTCAACGAGCAATTGTGGGTCGGGCACTTCGACCTGTGGACCACCACCGGCATGATCATGCACCGGCAGGCCCTGGTGCTGCCGGGCGGGCTCATCGCCTCCACCGGCCAGTGCGAAGCCATGCTCGCAGGCGCCATCCACGCCTGCGAACGCTATTTCCCGGCGTTCCAGTTCGTGGTGTGGGCAGGCAAGTCCACGACGGAAGCCATGGACGCGGCCATGTTCGACACGGTGGGCGAGGCGTAAGCGCACTCAGCTCTCCAGCGCGTGAGGAAGGCGTCGCTCCCTGCTCGCCGTCGTCCCGGCGAAGGCCGGGACCCATACCGCGTGATTTCGCTTGTGGCACGCTGCTTGTTGCCAACACCTCCATCCATTAAAACCAGTTGTGGTTATGGGTCCCGGCCTTCGCCGGGACGACACTGAGTTTGTGGCAACGGCTATGACGAGCAACAACACTCTCGAGAACATCACCGGCACCATCCTGCTCGCCGGTGCCGGCAAGATGGGCGGCGCGATGCTGACCGGATGGCTTTCGGGCGGGCTCGATCCGCGCCGCGTCGCGGTGATCGATCCGCACATCTCGGCCGAGATCACCGCACTTGCCGCCAAGGGGATTGCGCTCAATCCTGATGTGACGACGGCAGGCCAGGTCGAGACGCTCGTCGTCGCGGTGAAGCCGCAAATGTTCCGCGAGGCCGGCGCCAAGCTGAAGCCATTCGTCTCCGACAAGACCGCGGTGGTGTCGATCATGGCGGGAACCACGATCGCCTCGCTCGAGGAGGTCTGCGGCGGCGCGGTGGTGCGCGCGATGCCGAACACGCCGGCCGCGATCGGTCGCGGCATCACGGTGGCTGTCGCCGCGAACAATGTCAGCGCACAGCAACGCGCGGTGGCCGATGCGCTGCTACGCGCCACCGGCTCGGTCGAATGGGTCAACGATGAGAGCCTGATGGACGCGGTCACTGCGGTGTCCGGCTCGGGTCCGGCCTATGTGTTTTTGCTGGCCGAGGAACTCGCGCGCGCCGGTGTCGAGGCGGGATTGCCCGAGGCGCTCGCGACAAAACTCGCGCGCGAAACCGTCGCCGGCTCGGGTGAACTTCTCCACCAGTCGGAGCTTGCCTCCGGCACGCTGCGCCAGAACGTCACCTCGCCCGGCGGTACCACGGCCGCGGCACTCGGCGTGCTGATGGGCGAGCCCGGCCTGCGCGATCTGATGATCCGCGCCATCGCGGCGGCGACGAAGCGGTCGAAGGAATTGGCGAAGTAAGAAAGTGTGCCGTAGGGTGGGCAAAGCGAAGCGTGCCCCACCCATTCGAATGCAATCGCGGAAAGATGGTGGGCACGGCGCTGCGCGCCTTTGCCCACCCTACGATTTCGAGCCTGCGGCTAGCCGCTTGTTGAACATCTCGACATTGACGAGCCCGCGCGCGTGGCGCCCTTCGCCGAGTTTTCGCGGGCCTTCGAAGGCCTCGACCTCGAAGCGGATGACGCGGCGCTCGACCGCGAAAACCTTCGCAGTGGTCCGCACCGTCGCACCGACGAGGGCTGCTGCAAGATGGCGGATATCGACCTCGGTGCCGACGGTGACCCAGCCCGGCTGAAGCGCCGCACGAATCGCATCGCCCGACGTCATCTCCATTTCCAGGATCATCATCGGCGTCGCATAGACCATCGGCATGCCGGGCACGAAATGCCCGACCGTGCGCTCCACCGGCACCACCAGCGTGCGCTCGGCGCTCATGCCGACCTTGATGAAGTCGCGTGCGTCCATGGGGCCTCCCCCCGTCGTCCTGGACAAGCGCAGCGAAGCGGAGCGCCGATCCAGGACCCATTACCCCGACCCAACATTGTCATGCGCGGTCTAAACCACGACCTGCTGCGACAACTGCCGCTTGGGGTAATGGGTCCTTGGCTTTCGCCAGGACGACCTTTGTGGTTGCCGAACCAGCGCCGGCTACTTCTTCGCAGCCGCCGCGCGCTCCACGAACGTCTTGCCGCCCTTCATCTTGTGGCGGAGCGGGGCTTCATTGATCTGGATGACGACGGCGTCGGCATCGACGCCGAGATTCTTCACCAGTGCCTGGGTGATGTCGCGCATCATGCCGGCCTTTTGTTCGTCGGTGCGGCCTTCGGCCATGCTGACAGTGATCTCAGGCATTTTTCTCTCCCTTGGGGCCGGACACCGGCCATTGACGGGCGCCATCAAACAGGAGGTAGATGTCCGGGACAAGCCCGGGCATGGCGACGTCAGCGAATGGCTAGCCCCAGCTCACGTCATGCCGCGCCAACACCTCGCGCACTTTGGCGACGAGGTCGGCCTCGCTGCACGAGAACTGCGCCGGGCGGCTCTCGCGCCATTCCTGGTTGGAAGCGATCGCGGCCGCCGCCTTCGCGCCCTCGATCAGATCCTTGATCTGCACCTCGCCACGCGCTTTTTCATCCGAGCCCTGGATGATGACGCAGGGCGCATTGCGGCGATCGGCATATTTGAGCTGGTTGCCCATGTTCTTGGGATTGCCGAGATAGAGTTCGGCGCGAATGCCGGCGGTTCGCAACGATGCGACCATCTTCTGATAGTCGGCGACGCGGTCGCGGTCGAACACGGTGACGACGACGGGGCCGAACTCGGGCCGCGTGTCGAGCTTGCCAAGCAGAGTCAGCGCGGCCTGAAGCCGCGACACGCCGATCGAGAATCCGGTCGCCGGCACCGGCTC